>DAOVKU010000055.1 GCA_030631665.1 Candidatus Omnitrophota bacterium | reverse complement strand
CTTAAGTCAGATTAAAAAGTATTTTTCCGGCCTCAGACAGGTCCTTCTTGAGATGTCCCTGGATAAAATACAAAAAATGGTCAATTTATTATTTGATGCCTATTTAAAAGAAAAACAGGTTTTTATTATGGGTAACGGCGGCTCAGCAGCCACGGCATCTCATTTTATGGTGGATTTATCAAAGCAGACCATATGCGAAGGGCGCAAACGATTTAAAGTAATATCTTTAACCGACAATATACCTTCTATGACTGCCTGGGCCAACGATGCCTCTTATGAGGATATCTTTGTTGAACAGCTTAAAAACCTGCATCAACCCGGCTCTTTAGTTATCGCCATAAGCGCCAGCGGTAATTCAGAAAACGTTCTGCGGGCGGTTGAATTTGCAAAAGAGAACGGCTCTGTTGTTATCGGTTTAACCGGCTTTGACGGCGGCAAGTTAAAAGATATGGTAGATGAAGCTATAGTTGTTCCCTCTAATTTAATAGGCCAGGTGGAAGACGTTCATTTAAGTTTAGTTCATTTAGCCTGTGATATTTTAGCCCAGAGGGTAAAAATATATAATCAGCAGTCACCTTCAGGAAAACATTAAATTTATGAAAGCTTTTATACTATGTGCGGGGCAAGGGATAAGATTAATCCCCCTGACTATAAATAGACCAAAACCCATGCTCCCGGTTTTAAACAAGCCGGTGCTTGAGCACATATTAGAATGGCTTTCGGGATACGGAATAGAAGAATTTATTATTAATCTTTATCACAAACCGGAGTGCATAAAAAGTTATTTTAAAAAACTAAAAAAATATAAAATTACCTATTCCCCGGAACGCGGGCTTCTGGGTACAGCCGGGTCCGTAAAAAAGTGCCGGAGCCTTTTAAATGATACTTTTTTAGTGGTTTACGGTGATAATATGTTTAAGACAGATTTAATGGGGTTTTTTAAATTTCATAAAGAGAAAAAATCAAGGTTGACTATGGGCCTGGTAGAAAAAGAGGATGTTGCTCAACGCGGCATTGTAGCCATAGATAAAGAGGGTGAGGTATTGAAGTTTAAAGAAAAACCCCAGAAAGATAAAATCTTTAGCCACTTAATTAATGCCGGCCTGTATTTAGTTGAACCTGAAATTTTGGAATATGTCCCGGAAGGGAAATTCTACGATTTTGGTAAAGACCTCTTTCCTCAACTGACACTAACCAACAGGCGGGGCGGTTTATTTGGCTTTAAATTAACAGGGCTTTTGGAAGACATAGGAACACCTAATAACTTTTTAGAAGTAAATCTTTCTCTCTTAGAAAAAGGCCGGAGTCTTTTGGGAGAGGGTTGCCGCTTAAATGGTTCTGATATTCAAAATTCTATTATAGGCCATAATTGTATTATTGAAGAAGGAGCCATAGTTAAAAATTGTGTTTTAGATGCAAAAGTGCGTGTGGGCAGAAACTCACATCTTACAAACAGTATAATTTTAGAAAAAACAGTTATAAGAAAAGAAGCAAACATAACCGGTGCTGCTATCGCTGAGAGGTGTTTTATTGGAGATGAAGCCTCTGTAGCTAAAGGCGTGAAACTGTGGCCCGGCGTAAAGGTAGCTAAAAATACTCAAGTTTTAAACAATATAACAAATTAACTAAAAGAGAGGACTTTGTGCGAGGCTTAACCTCGCACACTAAAAGAGGACTCTGTGCGAGGCTTAACCTCGCACACAGCAGGGAGGAGACGCATGAAACTGAAACCTTTATTTAGAATTTTATTATTAGTTGCCATTGCCACATCCATGATTGGCTGCACCGGCAAGCCGGGAGTGAAGAGTTTTTATCATACAGATAAAACCGACCTATTCCGAGCCGGGGGCTTTGAGCCCAAGGTTGAATTGGCCGAGGAATATGTTCTGGGGCCGGCAGATGAAATTGAAGTGAGGGTGTGGGGTTATGAAGACCTTTATCAGATAATTACCATTCCGCCCAACGGCACAGCCACCTTTTTCCCAATTGGTAAAATAAAGGTTTCAGGCCTTACCACTACCGAGTTAGAAGAAACATATAAAGAAAAACTTAAGACTTATGTCAAAGAAATCCCTTCTGTAACAATAATAGTTAAAGAATATAATTATTACAGACTTTATGTATTAGGCGAAGTAAACAGGCCCGGGCTTTATCCTTATCCGGGCAAGTTAACTGTCATGCAGGCCATAAGCATAGCCGGCACCTACACCAGGCGTGCCCAGCTACACAGGGTTAATATAGTGCGCGTTGACAGAGACGACCCCACAATTGCCAGGGTAGCCATTGTAAATTTAGAAGATATTATGCGAAAAGGGGATGTTACCCAGGATGTGGTATTGCATCCGGGCGATATTGTTTTTGTGCCCAGTTCTTTTGTATCAAGTGTAAAAGAGATTATAAACGAAGTTGCGCCGGTAGTCTCAACCGTTTATTTTGTTAAAAGTTTAACACAAGATTGGTAAGATACTAATTTGACTTATGTTTTGTTGTTTATTGTTCGTTTCGCGAATTACGAAACATTAGTTACTAATTACAAAAAGTTTGGAGGTTAAGATGCCCCAGTACATTGAAGGAAAAACTCAAGTGGCTACAGGTGAATACCTAAAAACCATACATCGCGTTTTTTTCAGGCGCATATGGCTAATTATTCTTATAGGCGTGGTGACGGCAGTAGCCACCTTCGTCACTTCCAAGATTATCAAGCCCGTTTATGAGGCCCAGACATCCATCAGGGTTCAGCAGACACCCATGATATTATCAGAACGCGGTGCAACCCTTATGGCCCAGCGCTCTTTGGAAGCGGAGGCCATGTGGGTTGAAAGCCGCTTTATCGTTGAGGATGTAATGAAAAAACTGGGAATAGGTGCTGAAGCTAAAAACCCAAAAGAATACCTGCGCATCTTAGAGAAATTACAAGAGAACATAGAAGTTGAACCATTTCCTGCCAGCAACGTGCTTAGAATAACAGTCAATTGGTATGAACCTGAACTAACAAAACAGATTGCCAACTCCCTGGCAGATGTTTTTATCGAGAAATACGAATCTTTTAACCAGGCCCAGGCTAAGGAATCTCGAAAGTTTATTGAAAGCCAGCTTGATATTATGAAAGTTAAACTGGATGAGGCGCATTCCAGACTAAGCAATTTTCAAAAAAGAGAGGGCATTTTCACTATTAGCCATGAGGTTGAGAACCTCTCTCGACAGTTGACCACCCTGCAAACCAGGCGCGCCGAGACAGAAATGGAAATAAAACTGGCCAACATGAAGATTGAACAGATAAGGACCCAGATAGACATTTCTGAAGAAGAATTAGAAAAGTACAAAAATAAGGTAAGCGGTTTGCCATATCAAGAATATGATGAAACCAGTCTGCTCATGCAGACCCTGCGCAGCCGCGTTGCCAGATTAGAAGCCGATGTAGCCTCACTTTCAAGCCTATATACAGACAAATACCCGCCGTTAGTCCGGAAAAGGACGGAACTGGCCGAATGTAAGAAAAAATTAAATCGGGAATTATCCGGAATTATATCCGAGACAGACCTGCAAAATAAAGACCCCTATTATCAGAACATGATTATCAACCTTGTTCAAAATGATATGCAAATCCGCGCCATGGAAGAACAAAAAAAGGCCCTTGATGATTTAATAAGAAAGGCACAGCTCCAGGCCGGCAACCTGCCTGATAAGCAAGTGGCCTATGCAGAGGTAACGCGCGATAAAAGTGTGAGAGAAGACCTTTATACACTGCTTTTAGCAAAACTCCAGGAAGCCCGCATTAAAGAAAACGCCAATGTCTGGGACATCAGGGTCTTTGACCGTGCTTATGTGCCCTATGAACCCATAAGGCCGCGGCCGGTCAGAAACACCATCTTCGGTGCTGTCATAGGGCTTTTACTGGGTGTGGGCCTTTCTATGGTTATTGAATATTTTGATGATTCTTTCAGGACAGTGGAAGATGTGGAGAGTTTTTTAAATATCTCTGTCTTAGCTGCTATACCGGAATTAAAAAGAAAACATATTAAGAAAACAGACGAAGATCAATAACTAACTGCTAATAAACGGAGGATTTTTCCATGTTTGGAAAATTATTAGGAAAAAAATCAGAACTCATCGGCCAGATAATGATTAATGCCGGCATGGTTAACCATCATGAATTACGCCATGCCCTTAAAATCAAAAGAAAAGAAGGCGGGTATATAGGAGCAACCCTTATAAAACTGGGCTATATATCCAAACCCGATTTAACCAGCGCCTTACAAGAGCAGCTCTCGCATTCCATTGTGCCTGTCAGCTCAAAAGATTTAGACACACCCCAGGCCACAGAATTTTACCGCCTGCAGACTAATGTCAAGTTTGCTCTTTTTTCTGATGAGCCGGTTAAAGCGCTTATGTTTACCAGCTCTGTGCCCAGAGAGGGCAAATCAATGACGGCAGCTTATTTTGCTTTGGTTATGGCCAATGTTATGGAAAAAAGAACTCTGATTGTCGATGCTGATTTAAGGCACCCCTCTTTAGACGCGCATTTTGGCCTTAATTTTCCTTTTGGCCTGTGTGATGTCCTGGTGGGCTCTAAGACGCTGGAAGAATGTATCCAGAATACAGAGATTAGAAATTTAAAAATCTTAAGCTGCGGCACCAAGCCGCCTAACCCGGCTGCTTTACTGGCTTCTAAAAAAATGAAATCCCTTGTTAGCCAGCTAAAAGAAAAATTTGACCTTATCCTCTTTGATTCTTCACCCATTTTTCCCGTAGCAGATGCTTCTATCTTAAGCGCTAATGTGGATGCCGCTATCCTGGTTATTCAGGCAGGTGCCACCAGGCGCAAATTCGTCCAGAGGGCGCTTGATGTTTTAAAAGATTCAAATATAAAAGTCCTGGGTTCTGTCCTTAACAGAGTGGAAGAACAAGAGATGCCGGGATATTCATATCACGGAGGTTATAGATAAACACGCCTGCCCGCCTTTGGCGGGAAGCACAAGGAACGAAATTATGATAATTTCTCAAACCCCTTTACGCATTAGTTTTGCCGGCGGAGGAACAGATTTAAAAGAATTCTATTCTAAATCGCAAGGCAAAGTTATATCATCCGCCATTGATAAATATATTTTTGTGGTAGTCAAAAAACGTTTTGACGATAAAATACGCGTTGGCTATACCAGAACAGAAATGGTTGACTCTATTGATGAACTTCAACATGAATTAGTCAGAGAGGCTATGCGCAAAGTCGGTATTTTTAAAGGCATTGAAATTACCAGCATGGCTGATATACCTTCGGCCGGTTCAGGCCTTGGTTCATCCAGCACCTTGACCGTAGGGCTATTAAATGCTCTTTATACCTATAAAGGCACACCCAAGCCCCCAGAGGTTCTGGCCAGAGAAGCATCAGAGATAGAAGTTGACATCTTAAAGAAGCCCATTGGCAAGCAAGACCAGTATATTGCTGCCTATGGAGGAATGAGAGTAATCACTTTTAATAAAGACGAAAGCGTTTTGGTGCGCCCGGCTAAAATATCAGATGAGAACAAAATCAAGCTCAATTTTAATTTGCTTTTATTTTATACAGGCATCCCGCGTAAATCAGAAACCATTTTAACAGAACAGAAGAATAACACACTCATCAACAAAGAAAAATTTAAGACTTTAGAAAAAATGAAAATGCTGGTAGATGATATGGAAAATTGTCTTTCCAAGAGCTCCTTAGATGAATTTGGAAGAATTTTGGGAGAAGGCTGGCTGCATAAAAAAAAGATGGCTTCTAAGATAACCAACCACAAAATCAACGCCATCTATGAAAAAGCCCTTGATGCAGGTGCCATAGGCGGCAAAATCACCGGCGCAGGCGGAGGCGGCTTCTTGCTTCTCTATTGCCCGGACAGCGCACGTCAAGACGTCACCCAGGCCATGGAACCCTTGCAACAACTTCGCTTTCACTTAGAGCGAGATGGAAGTAAGATTATCTTTAACATTAGAAGATAATTTTTACCTAAATTTTAACTGCTATTTACTAACCGCCTTTTAAGGTAGAAATAAATTATTTATATGATTTTATGGGAAATAAAAATATGTTTCACAAAAAGATAATAAAAAAATATTTTTTGATAATTTTGAAGATTCTTTTACAAAAAATAAAAATTAGCCCAGCAAGTAAGACAATAAAAATATATTTTCCAGATAAAAAAGAAGCATTAGGAATACCCATATATTTTAATGAAAAGGTAATTTATGAAAGAATAGTGCAACCAATTTTGAAAACTGTACCTAGAGAAAAAATAGTAAAAATTAAAATTCCTAACATAAAAAGATGTCTTCAATTAAGAGCTCAAACTTCCGACATACCAACCTTTTTACAGATTTTTAAAGATAAAGACTATGATATCCTTATGAATATAAATCCAAAATTAATAATTGATGGAGGCGCAAATGTTGGTTATGCTTCAGTTTTTTTTGCAAATAAATTTCCAAAAGCAAAAATTATTGCAGTAGAACCTGAAGAATCTAATTTTCAGATTCTAAAAGAAAATACCGCTAGTTATCAAAATATAGAATTAATTAAGTCGGGAATATGGAATAAAGATACTTATTTAAAAGTTAAAGATATAGGGCTTGGAAGGTGGGGCATGACTGTTGAGGAAGTTAATTCAAAAGAACCTGGTTCATTTAAGGCAGTTACAATAGGACAATTGCTCAAATGCTCAGGTAATAAGGAAATTGATATTTTAAAACTAGATATAGAGGGAGCAGAGAAAGAAGTTTTTTTAGATACCTACGAAGAGTGGCTTAGTAAAGTGAATCTATTAATTATTGAATTACATGATAGAATAAAACCAGGTTGTAGTGAGACGTTTTATTCAGCAATTAGAAAATATCATTTTAATCAAACTCAAAAAGGAGAAAATATTATTTTAACTAAAGTTGATATTTAAAACCATCTAAATTAATAGATAAAAATAGGGACAGCAACCTATATATTGAAGGTGTTCTTTTGAAGAAAAAGATTGTTATGTGCCCCCCCCCATGGGCTGGATTAGTGAATGGCGGGATGGCATCTTGTAACATTAGAATTTCTTATCACAGATTTTTGTTTTAGAAAAGTAAAAAATGAACAACCTGCTCTTTGCCTCAATAGTAGTGCCAGTTTATAAAGAAAAAAAGATAATTTATGCTTCTCTATTGCCCGGACAGCGCATGTCAAGACGTCACCCAGGCCATGGAACCCTTGCAACAACTTCGCTTTCATCTAGAAAGAGATGGCTCTAAGATTATTTTTAACATTAGAAAATAGTTTTTACTTAAATTCTGAATTCTAACTACTAACTACTTATTTATGGAGCGAAATTATGATTTCTTATTTTAAAGAACTTATTCATTATCGGGAATTACTTTTAACTTTTGCTATTAGAGACTTAAAAGTTAGATATAAACAGACCATTATGGGTATGGCCTGGGCTATATTGCAGCCTTTGGCATTAATGATTATCTTTACCGTTGTTTTTTCTAGACTGGCTAGGGTTCCTTCTGATGGCATCCCGTATCCGATATTTTCTTATTGTGCTTTATTGCCTTGGATTTTTTTCTCAACTTCTGTCAATATGGCTACGCCAAGTGTTACTAATAATATGAATTTAGTAACTAAGATTTATTTTCCGAGGGAAGTACTTCCTATTGCTACTGTAATGGCTTGTTTTGTAGATTTTCTTATAGCCTCAGTTATATTCATTGGTATGATGTTTTTCTATCACGTTAATTTAAATATCTATATGCTCTGGATTCCTTTAATTATGGCAATTCAAATCATTTTTACCTTAGGCATAGTGCTTCTTACATCTTGTAGCAATGTTTTTTTCCGTGATATTAAGCATATTATGCCTATTGGACTTCAAATATGGATGTATTTAACACCTATTATTTATCCAGTTAGCTTAATTCCTGAAAAATGGAGAACATTATATATGCTCAACCCCATGGCAGGCATTATTGATGGCTATAGAAGGGTAATCTTGCAGGCCTCGCCACCTGAGTTTAAATTTTTACTCTTAGCAAGTTGTGTATCGTTAGTTTTATTTTTCTTAGGATATTCTTACTTTAAAAAAGCAGAAGGAGTTTTTGCCGATGTCATCTAATCAAGTCATGATTGATTTTAATTCTGTTTCAAAAAGATACAAGTTAGGTTTTAAGAAAGATGCCCTAAGAGATGCTATTCCTAATTTTTTTAAGAGTCCCTTTAAAAAACAACATAAACATCTAGAACATCCTGAATATCTTTGGGCGCTAAAGGATGTTAATTTTCAGATAAAAAAAGGTGAATTTTTAGGTATCATTGGCCCAAATGGGGCTGGTAAAAGTACTATTCTTAAGGTTATCTCAAAGATTACTAGGCCTACCCAAGGCTCTGTTTCTATGAATGGCAGAGTAGGGGCTTTAATTGAAATAGGAGCTGGTTTTCATCCCGATTTAACAGGTAGAGAGAATATATATCTAAATGGCTCTATTCTTGGTTTAAGAAAAAGAGAGATAGATGAAAAGTTTGACAATATAGTTAAATTCTCTGAATTAGAGCAGTTTATAGACACACCTGTAAAAAGGTATTCATCGGGTATGTATGTAAGGCTTGGTTTTTCTGTAGCGGCTCACTTAGATCCTGATATTTTACTGATAGATGAAGTTTTAGCCGTAGGAGATATGAGTTTTCAAGAAAAGTGTCTTAATAGAATAAGACAGCTTAAAAAGAACAATACCACAGTAGTGTTTATTTCTCATAATTTAGATAGTGTTCAGAAAGTTTGCACTAGAGCTATTTATTTAAATAAGGGTCAAATTATCTCCGAGGGAGAGACAGAAAGAACAATAGAGGATTACAAGAGGGGCGAGAAGTGAGAAATTATGAACAATCTACCCTTTGCCTCAATAGTAGTACCAGTTTATAGAGGTAAAATCTAAATGTTATCTAAAAATAAGTTAGTTTCAATAGTTATAATAACTAGGAATAGAGCAGAAATTTTGAAGGATTGTCTAACTTGCGTATTTGTTCAAGACTATTCGCTATTTGAAGTTATAGTTGTTGATTCTTCAAATGAGGAAAACAAAAAAATAATTTTAGAATTTCCAAAAATCAAATATATCTATTTTGCAAATGGTGCAAATAAAATGCCTATTTCTAGAAATATTGGTATAAAAAATGCAAAAGGACAAATAATTGCATTTTTGGATGATGATGCAATGTGTCAGCAGGGATGGTTAAGAGAAATAGTATTTGCCTTTGAAAATGATCATCGTATTGGTGGTGTAGGTGAAAAGGTAATTAACAAAGGAATTTCGATGGGCAAAAATCCAGCTGTAGGAAAAATATTTAATGATGGTTCAATAACGTTAAATTTTGAATATGATGTTGGCAAATTAATTGAAGTCGATTGGATTGCTGGTTGCAACATGGCTTTTTCTAAAGAAGTATTTAAAAAAATTGGTGGCTTCGATCGCGAATTTAAAGGAAACAATTCTTGCGAGGATAATGACTTTTGCGCTAGGGCAAAAAAAGCTGGTTTTATTTTAGTTTATAATTCAAAGGCAGTGGTTGATCATTTGGTTTTTAAGCGAGATGCGATCAAGAGGCCTGGCTATTTCGATAAGCAAGCTAGATATTATGGTTGCAGAAATCTCTCTTATTTTTATATAAAAAACTTTGGATTGAAAATCGCATTTATTAAAGCGAGATTTTTGGATTTCAGAGCAAGTATTATAATTTTTTTACGTTCCCCCTCAATAAATAGTTTTAATTGTTTATTATTTGCGATCTTTGGTTATTTAGTCGGCATTACAAAAGGTATACCCACAATGTTTAAAACATTATATATAAAAATATGAAAAAAATTTCCGCAGTAATCACTATATGCAATGAAGATGAACCATATATTGAAAATTGCATAAAAAGTGTACAATGGGCAGATGAAATAATAGTGATAAATATGGCAAGTAATGAAAAAATAGGCGAGATATGCAAAAAACATACTAATAAGATTTTTGTACATAAACTTGTACCCGTTGTAGAGCAAGTACGCAATTTTGCAATCAATAAAGCGAATGGAGATTGGATTTTAATTCTTGACCCAGACGAACGCATTTCTCATGAATTAGCAAGAAGTTTAAGAGAAATTGTTAACGAGGATAATTTTGATGCAATACGTATTCCTCGAAAAAATTATATTTTTGGCAACTGGATTAAAACCATGGGGTGGTGGCCTAGCCCTCAATTTAGATTTTTTAAAAAAGGCAGTGTTGTTTGGCAACAAGAGGTACACTCTGTACCGAAAATTAAAGGGAAAATTTTGGAGCTCGATGTACAAAATGAAAACAACGCCATTGTTCACATCAATTATGAAAATATTTATCAATTTATAGAAAAACTCAACAGATACACCACTTTGGAAGCAGAAAGGATTAAAGAAGCTGGTCGACCTTTTCGGTGGTATAAACTTATTTATCAACCAAGCAAGGAATTTT
>DAOVKU010000037.1 GCA_030631665.1 Candidatus Omnitrophota bacterium | reverse complement strand
ATTAGTTATCTCGGCAAATTTCCTCAAATATTCTGAGGCCTCTGAAATAATCACTCCTCCGCCGGCATAAATTACAGGGCGCTTGCAAGAGGTGATAAGCTTGGCTGCCTTTTTAATTTGGCCCGGATGACCCTGGTAAGTGGGCTTATAGCTTCTGATATTTATTTCCCGGGAATATTTAAAATCTGCTTCCTGTAAACTGATATCCACCGGAAAATCTATTAAAACAGGCCCGGGACGACCGGTAGAAGCAATATGAAAGGCCTCTTTTATAATCCGAGCTAAATCTTTTATATCCTTGCCAAGATAATTATGTTTTGTTATAGGCCGGGTAATACCGGTTACATCGGCTTCCTGAAAAGCATCGCTGCCTATTAGAGAACTTTTTACCTGGCCTGTTATAGCCACCATAGGAATAGAATCCATATGAGCCGTAGCAATACCTGTTACCAAATTTGTGGCACCCGGACCCGAAGTAGCCATGCATACACCCACTCTCCCCGTAGCTCTGGCATAACCATCTGCGGCATGGGCTGCCCCTTGCTCGTGTCTGGTAAGAATAAATTTTATTTTCTTAGCATCATAGAGGCAATCCATAGTCGGCAGAAGAACTCCGCCCGGATAACCAAATATCACCTTAGTGTTTTCCCTTATTAAAGATTCAACTAAAATTTGTGCCCCGGTCATTTTCATTCTAACTATTCCTCTATTAAATTGGGGTTTTCAAAACAGCCCCGGTACTGGCTGAAGTAACCAGAGAAGCATATCGGGCCAGATATCCCTTTTTAATCTTGGGTTCTTTGGAAACCCAGTTTTTTAATCTCATTTTTATTTGTGAACTTGATAATTTAATTTCTAATTTTCTTTTGGGAATATCTATTACAATCTTATCGCCATCTTCAACAATGGCTATTGGACCTCCTGCGGCCGCCTCAGGTGAAACATGGCCTATGCAAGGCCCACGAGTTCCACCGGAAAACCTACCATCTGTAATTAAGGCCACTGATTCCAAAAGCCCCATACCGGCGATGGCAGAAGTCGGATTAAGCATCTCCCGCATACCAGGACCGCCTTTTGGACCTTCATAACGAATTATAACCACAGTATTCTTTGTTATCTTACCGGCCATTATCTCTTTTATAGCCTTCTCTTCCGAGTCAAAAACTCTCGCGTTGCCGGTAAATTTTAATGCCTTTGGGGAAACGGCGCTCTGCTTAACAACTGAACCATCGGGGGCCAAATTCCCTTTAAGAATAGCTATGCCCCCTTCTTTATGATAAGGATTATTTAAAGGCCTGATAACATCTTCATCGAAAATGTTAGCTTCTCTGCCAATTTGAGAAATTCTCTTGCCGGAAACAGTCAATACATCATTCAATCTATTCATCAAACGCTTTAGGACTCCCGGAACACCACCTGCAAATTCAATGTCTTCCATAAAATACTCTCCGCCCGGACGAATACTGCAAATATGGGGAGTATCTTTACTGATTCTGTCAAAATCTTCAAGAGATAATTTAATTCCCACCTCGTTGGCAATAGCCGGTAAGTGCAAAACTGTATTAGTCGACCCCCCAATGGCCATATCAACACGAATGGCATTTTCAAAAGCACTCTTTTTCAAAATACTGCGCGATGTAACATTTCTTCTTACCAGCTCAACTATTTTCTTGCCGCTCTCATAGGCAATTCTCTTCTTCTTGGCTGAACCCGCCAGGCTGCTGCCACATCCAACCAAGCTCATCCCTAAAACTTCAGTTAAACAATTCATGGTATTAGCAGTATAAAGCCCCTGGCAAGAGCCGGCGCCCGGACAAGCTTCTTCTTCTAAAATTTGAAGCTCTTCCCGGCTAATTTCTCCCTGCTCATACCTGGCGGCAGCCTCAAACGTATCTCTTACCAAAGAAAGCCGCCTGCCTTTATATCTACCGGAAAGCATAGGGCCGCCGGTAACCACAATGCCGGGAATATTAATCCTTCCCAGGCCCATTAACATGCCGGGGGTAATTTTATCGCAATTGGTTAAACATACAATACCGTCTAAAGCGTGGGCTTCGGTTAGGCTTTCAACCATATCAGCAATCAATTCCCGCGAAGGCAAAGAATAATGCATCCCGGCATGGCCCATAGCGATACCGTCACAAATACCCGAGATGTTAAAGAGAAAGGGCACTGCCCCTCCTTCAGCCACTCCGCGCTTAATACAATCTTCCAAGCTTTTTAAATCAACATGGCCCGGTATAATATCTGTATGTGAAGAAATAATTCCAATAAACGGTTTGTTTAAATCTGCTCTGGTAATACCCGTCGCCATTAAAAGGGCTCTTGAGCCACAATGAGCAATTCCCTTTTTAGCTTTATCGCTTCTCATCTCAATTACCTTGCCTTTCGGTTTTTTAAGTCAAAATCGATATAGAAAAATATTATACATTTCATTTTACAAGCTGTCAACGATAAATCACGCAATTAGCCACCAGTGGTTAAAAATTCGAGATTAAGGCTTAAAATCACTATTGTTATCTTTTAAGAAAGGTGAAATAAAAAAAGGTGTTTGTCCCATTTTATACTTATATCAATTTCTTTGTTCGGGATTCTCTTTCTGTTTTGTTAACTGTAACTGCCGGGTTAATGGAAACTTCGGAAGAAGCATAATTGTGCCTTTGAATGTCCCGTCTTTAATATTGAATGGGACGGTGAACTTGCTGTTCGTCCCGTTGTCGTTGGGAGTTACCTTGCCCTGAATGGTTCCCCCTAAAATAATGTAGTCGGTCTTCACCTTTAGCTTTCTGCCTATCCATCCGCGGTTTTTGCTAACCGAAGAGTTCTTGAATTCAGCATTCCCAATCTTGCCGATGACTGTTCCGTCGGCATAGATAGTGATGACAACCTGCTGATGGTCCTCGGGCGCCTTGCTTGGGTAGGGTTCTACCTTGAAGGAACCAAAAATTTCTACGGTTCCAGTCCACGTTCCAACCAAGTCCGGCGTAGGGAACTGCTCGTTTCCAGCCATGGAGATGGACGAAGAAAACAGCATGAGACCGAGTGCAATGATTAGTATTCGTTTCATCTCTTTCCCCCTTTCATTCTTGCACCAAGCATTAACATCTGTCCCCTTTTTTCATCCCACCTCCGAGGTGGGATGGGTTATCACACAATTACTTTATAAACTCTTGGAACTCTACTGCTTATCCAGCAAAGCACCTGATAAGGTATGGTGTGGCAAATACGGGCCAATTCTTCTACTTTTATAGTACGGCCTTTTTGAGAGCCAATCAAGATTACTTCATCTCCAACTTTAATATTGTCCTTTAAGCCGATATCGACCATTGTCTGGTCCATGCATACCGTTCCGACTACCGGATAAAATTTTCCTCTTATTAAAACCTTTGATTTGTTTGAAAGCAAATGAGAATAACCATCTGCATAGCCGATAGGTAAAGTAGCAATTCTGCTAGCCCTTTTAATAAAAAAAGTCCTCGCATAACTGATACTTCTACCCCTAGAGACCCTTTTTATATAAGCAATCCTGGTCTTAAGGCTTAAGGCAGGCTTTAAATTCAATTTGGCCTGAAATTTAGAATTTGGATATACTCCATAAAGCGCCAGGCCCGGTCTTACAAGATTAAAATGCGCCTCCTTGTGAACAATAAGAGCAGCTGAATTCGCTGTATGTAAATATTTTGGCCAAATGCCAAAAGATTTCACTTCCTCAACAACCAGATTAAATCTTTTAATCTGTTCAAAAGTAAAGTCTCTGTCTTCTTCTGCGCTCGGAAAATGCGTATAGATGCCCTCGATTATCAGATTACTCAAAGATTTTAAGTTTTTAATAAAAGTGCCGGCCTCTCTATGCCACACACCAATTCGCCCCATGCCTGTATCTATTTTTACATGTATGGGTATTTCTTTACGATAGGCGCAAGCCTTTTTGTTAAGAGCTCTGGCTATCTTTATCTCAGCAATAACAGGTATTATCTTAAGCTTTATAATCGGCTCTATTTCATCAATAAGTAAATTGCTTAAGTTTAAAATGGGACATTTAATGCCAGCTTTCCTTAAGTTAACAGCTTCATCTACGCTTGAAGTGCCAAGAAAATCAATTTCTGATTTCTCAAGATGTCGGCTAACAGCCACCAGTCCGTGCCCGTAAGCGTTGGCTTTTACAGCCGCAAGTATCTTAACCTGCGGCCCGACTTTTTTCTTTATCTGTTTAAAATTGTAGGCTATGGCTCCTAAATCTACTTCGGCCCAGGTTTTTCGGTAAGTCTTTAAAGTCTCCATCCTATATCAACTTTTTCGGTTTAGTAATATTGGCTTTCTCGGAATGTAAATAAAGCGGTTTTAATTTGCGGGGGTCATCAATTTTGCCCTTTTTAAATCTCTGCGCGGCAAGTTGAGCTATTACTCCGGCTTTTGGATACCAAAGTTCTTTCCCAGCCAAAGAAAACTTTTTATCTTCTAAAGAAATATATTCTTTATACTTTTCCAAGCCGCCTCCGGTAAAAATAGCAGGTTCTTTTATCTTCTCAAGTAACGACTCCATGAAAAAGAGTGCCGGTTTCTGTTTTGTTTTTAATCTCTGTTTTTTATCAAAAGTGTAAATGCCGGCATATACTTTGCCTTTCCTGGCATCTTCAATCACACAAACCAAACCATTTCTCTTTTTGATATTACAGGCAATGGCATCAAAGCTATTTATGCCAACCAATGGCTTGTCATCGCAAAAAGCAAATGTTTTAAAAGCACAGGTGCCTATACGTAAGCCGGTAAAAGATCCTGGACCAATTCCAATGGCAAATAAATCAAAATCATTCAGTTTAATATCTAAAGATTTTAAAAATCTACTAATAATTATAAAGAGGTCGTCACTTGCGTCTTTTTTTTCTGAATGATATTCTTTGAGAATTTTATCATCCTTGACTATGGCTACCGACAAAAATTTAGTTGAAGTGTCACAAGCTAAAATCATCATATTGAAAGTTTTTTCTTTAAAAGAAAAGGGGCTCTTTTAGAACAACTACCTACGCCTTCTATATTAATTAGGCGACTGAGCTTGGTTTTGTTAAACAACTCAATTTTTAAATAATCCTTAGGCAAAAAATTTTCTATCTTTTGCGCCCATTCGATTATGGTTACTGCTTGCCTATTATAAACATAATCTTCATATCCTAAATCAAACAGTTCTTGTAAATAATTTAGGCGATAAAGATCCAAATGGAATATTTTGAATTTGCCTTTATATTCTCTGATTAAAACAAAAGTGGGGCTAACAATATAAGGCTCGCCCACACCCAAAGCCTTTATTATGCTTTGGGCCAGCGTGGTTTTTCCGCTGCCTAACTCTCCAAAAAGGCCAACCACATCTCCCTTTTTCAGGAAACACGCTATTTCTCTACCAAGGGCCTTAGTTTGCGCGGGATTCTTCGAAACTATTCTGTGTTTAAAAGTGCTCATAACCACCTGGTTTGAGTTTCATTCTACGGCCTTTTTTGTTGACGAGGTCAAATATTTTTCTGTTTCCTAAAATTTCTCCTATCGCGTAAACTTTCAATTTTTTATCCTTTGTGATTTTCTCAGCCATTTTAACACTAACCGTAAAAAGAAGTTCAAAATCTTCGCCTTCATAAAGAGCGGCTTCGATGCTTCGGAACCCGGGAGTGACAGGCAAAAGTTCTTTAAAAAGCATGGCCCCTTTCTCGCTTGATTTTATAATCTGCCGTAGGTCTCCTGCTAATCCGTCTGAGATATCAATCATAGAATTAATCTTATATTTTTTTACAATATATTGAGCAACTTTAAGGCGCGGAGTAAACATAAGATGTTTCCCGGTTCCCGAGCCGCCTAAAGGGCCGGTTACGAAGATAATATCTCCGTTACGAGCTCCCGAGCGCAAAGTTAAATTTTTTTTCTTAACAAAACCGACAAGGGAAACATCGACTATCACTTTTTCTGATTTGGAGAGATCACCGCCAACAATACTTATGCCAAATTTCCTGGCTAATTTTTGGGCACCTGAAAAAAATTCCAAAGCCTTTTTGCAATCTAACTCCGGAGGCAGCCCTAAACTGATAACCGCGTATTTAGGTATTCCTCCCATGCTGGCTATATCGCTTATATTGCAGGCTAAGGCTTTGTGGCCTATTTTTGAAAATATGTTTTTTTGGCCGGAAATTTTGAAATGGACATTTTCAATAAGCATATCGCTGGCAAAAAGAAGATATTCATCCCGGCTATATTTTATAACAGCCGTATCGTCTCCTATTGAGCAAACAACAGAGCTATCGGCTTTAAGCATTCCTTTTAATTTATCTATAAATCCAAATTCACCTATATTTTTTAACTTCATCATATTTTTTTGCCCATAATGCTATCTTTGTTTTAGCTTCTTCAGCTTATTTCCAAATGGCGGCCTTATTATGCCCTTCTCCGTTATAATGGCACTCACGAACTTAGCCGGCGTTACATCAAAAACAGGATTATAAACTTTAATACCTCTGGGGGCAACGCGGTTGTTGCCAAAATTAATAACTTCATCTTCATTGCGTTCTTCAATTGGAATCTGGCTGCCGCTATTAATATCAAAATCAATGGTCGAAACCGGAGCAGCTACATAAAACGGAATCTTATGCTGGTGGGCTAAAACAGCCAGATGATAAGTGCCGATTTTGTTAGCTATGTCCCCATTTAAGGCAATTCTATCCGCACCCACTAAAATTTTTCCTATCTTCTTCTTTTTCATAAGAGTTGCGGCTACACTGTCACAAATGAGGATAGGATTCAAACCTTCTCTCTGTAGTTCCCAGCATGTCAATCGTGAACCTTGAAGCTTTGGTCTTGTTTCATCGGCATAAATTTTTAATTTTTTTCCCCGGCTCTTAGCATAATAGATTACTCCCAGGGCCGTACCCATGCCCGCTGTAGCCAGGGCGCCGGCATTGCAATGGACTAAAATCGAATCTCCATTCTTAATTAAAGATGAACCCTTAATTGAGAGATTGCGGCAAGCCAATTCATCTTCTTTTAGAATTTTTTTTGCCTCACAAAGAAGGCATTTTTTTATGTAAAAAACCGGCTTTTCTTTCTCCTTATCTAAAATTTTTCTCATTCTTTCCAGCGCCCAGAAAAGATTGATTGCGGTAGGACGGGAACCGGAAAGAAAATTAATTGAGCTATAAATTTTTTTTAAAAAAACTTTTTTGTTTTTATTTTTTATCTTTACGGCCGAAAGCGCCACGCCAAAAGCCGCTACCACCCCTATTAGGGGTGCTCCTCGAACATTCATTTCCTTTATGGCCTTAAAAATACAATTTTTGTTCCTGCAAATTATATATTTTAACTTTAGCGGAAGGGCATTCTGGTCAAGTAATTTTATTTTTCCTTTGTCAAAACAAATAGTTTTAAATTTCATTTTTTATATCCCTTTGTGTGCATGTATCTTAAAAATTGCCCGAGAAAAACCTTGCCAGAAAAAGAAATACCACAATCATGCCATTGTGAGCACAATGAATTATAATTGAAGGTATCAGCGAACCTGTCTTTTCAAACATATAAACCAAGACAAAGGCCAGCACCAAAATGGGTAAAAAACCCAATGCATTCATATGCAAACCGGCAAAAATCAAAGAAGTCAAAAGCATACCGGAAAATACACTGAATCTCTTCTTAAAAGCAGAATACAAAAAACCTCTGAAGAAAATCTCTTCGATTATCGGGCCGATTACTACTACAAAAAGAGTCAAAATTATCAAAATGGATATTCTTTTTTCTTCCATAAATAAATCAAAGAGTGGCTGGCTCTGAGGTTTAATGTTAAAATAATTACCCATACAATAAGAAATGAAAACAACCGCTACTAAAGCCGGCAGAAAAGCCATATAACCCAATAAACCTAAAAAAGCATTCTGCAAAAAATCCTTTATTCTAAGACCAACTGCATTTAAGTGTTGGCCAAATTTAATAAATAGAAAATAAAGAATAAAGCCCAAAGCCAAAAAATCCATAATAAGGGTATTAAAAACGGCTCTGTTTGAGGCATTTTTAATGCTTACACCAAAAAATTTTTCCAGGACAGCTTCGGCCAAAAAAAGCATGTAATTAAAAAAGACAAAAACAATAGCTATGCGAACAGCATCCAGAATTCCCCACTTAGGCGCTGGGGGGCTCAAAGCCATGGGTAACGGCTCCTCGTGTCTAAATTTTAACCTGATAAAAGTAATCAAAAGACCAAGACCTGCCAGAAGCATAAATGCAAAAAATAAACTTAAAAACCCGGCTAAGCGCTGTAATTGCTGATCCTGATTAACGTTTCTTATAATTGCATCTTCTCTGTCCTTTATTTTTTCTTTTATTTTATCCTGCTGAATTTTAAGCGTCTCTTCTTTTTGCTGATTATACTCACGCATGGCCGGTAGAAGAAAATCAGCGACATTAAAAAATATTATAAAAACCAGCATCAAAATATAAATTCTGTTCGTATTTAAAAAATGGGGGAATTTCTTCATAACTTTATCTTAAAACATGCTAAGGCATTAGAAGTAGTAATTTCTTCTATTTTTTCTGCCTTTATAGATTTAAGACGGCTTAATTCGTCTCGTGTATATGTCAGATATTGTGGTTCGCAGCGCTTTCCTCTTTTGGCTTGCGGCGAAAGAAAAGGACAATCAGTCTCAAGTAAAAGTAAATCAAGCGGGACTTGCTTTGCAAAATCCCTTAAATTTTTGGCTGCAGGATAAGTAATATTGCCGGCAAAGCTTATAAAAAAATTCCGCTCCATGCAAAAATCCAGATATCTCCCGCTCCCCGAAAAACAATGAGCTATGGCCTGTTTTACTTCGTAATCTTTCAGTATCGAAATTAAATCATCCTCTGCTTCTCTTGAATGTATGATAATAGGTAAGTTCAGTTTTTTTGAAAGTATTATTTGTTTTTCAAAAACTTCTTTCTGTTTTTTTCTTGGAGTGAGTAATCTATAATAATCTAATCCGCATTCTCCTATAGCCACGATGTTTCCACAAGCTATCTTTTCAAATTCTTTCCATATCAACTCATCTACATTGCCGGAAAAATGAGGGTGTATGCCCACAGAAGCAAAAAAATAAGTATCTTTTTCTGACAGTTCTAATGCCCTGCGACTGGATTCAATGTCGCAACCCACATTCAACATAAATTTGACACCGGCTTCACCGGCCCGACTGACAACCAGCTGAAGGTCTTTGTTAAACTGAGCAAAATTTAGGTGACAATGTGTATCAAAAAGCATTTTAGACCCTTCCTTAGGCCGTTTCCTTAAAGAAAAAGAAAGGCCTACCCTTTAGGGTTAAAGGGTTAGTAAGGCCTACCTGTACCCATGAGGCTAAATTAGACCTTAATCCTCGGGAAAATGGGTTTTTCTTTAGAAATTTTAGTTTTTGGCTGCGAGAGGCCCCATGTCAGTCTGGCCAGGAAATCCTCTTTCACTTTCCGGCTAATACCCATTTGACGGCGAATTCTATCACTGGTTGAAGGCATAAACGGCCATATAAGAATACTTACAAATCTCAATATCTCATACAAGGCGTAAATAACTTTTCTTAATTTATCAGGGTCCTGCTTGACCAAAACCCAGGGCTTGCTTTCTTCGATAAATTTATTGGCACTATTTATCAATTGCCAGATACGCTTTAATGCTGAATTAAAATCTAACGCATCCATCTTTTTAAAAATTTGCTCACAGGTATCCAATGTTTTTGATTTTAAATTTTCTATCTCGCTTAAATCGCTCCTGTCTATTTCCGGCAACCGACCATCAAAATATTTCTCAATCATGGTTAGAGTTCTATTCAATAAATTTCCAAGGTCATTTGCCAGATCACTATTAAAACGGGTAACGAGAGAATCTTGAGAAAAGTTACCATCTTCTCCAAATGGAATCTCCCTGAGTAAAAAATACCTTAAAGTATCGGCGCCGTATTTATCAATTAACTTGACAGGATCAACCACATTTTTCAAAGATTTACTTATTTTTTGTCCTTTAATGTTTACATACCCGTGAACAAAAATTTTCTTTGGTAATTCTATTTCACACGAAATTAAAATAGCGGGCCATATTACAGAATGAAACCAGTTAATTCCCTTGCCTATTAAATGAATGTCGGCCGGCCAATACTTCTTAAAAAGTTCACCGTCGGGATATTCTAAGGCGGAGATGTAATTTACCAGGGCATCTATCCAAACATAGATTTTGTGGCCCTGGTCTATGGGAACCTGTATTCCCCAGTCTACATTTTTCCTGGTTACGCTTAAATCGTTCAGGCCCCCTTTTACTCTATTTATAATCTCGTTTCTTCTGGACTCCGGTTCAACCAGACCTTCCTCTAATAATTTCAAAATAATTTTGCCGTACTTACTTAACTTAAAAAAATAAGTTTCTTCTTTTAAAACCTTTGGTTTTATGTGGTGCTCGGGACATTTGCCTTCCTCTAGTTCTTTCTCTGTAATAAAGGCCTCACAGCCCTCACAATAATAACCGGAATAATTACCTTTATAGATATCGCCTTTATCATACAGCTTTTTAAAAATTAACTGAGAGACTTTTACGTGCCTTTTTTCTGTAGTTCTTATAAAATCGTTATTAGAAAGATTTAATAGTTTGGCCAGTTCAATAAATTTTTTAGAATTCCCATCCACAAATTTTTTTACATCTACACCCGCCTCTCTGGCGGCCTGAGCATTCTTCTGGGCGTTTTCATCGGTGCCTGTTAAAAAATAAACATCTTCATTTTTCATCCTATGCCATCTAGCTATTGTATCAGCACATACTTTCTCATATGCATGGCCTATGTGAGGGGGAGCATTCACATAATCTATAGCGGTAGTAATATAAAATTTTTTCATTTTTAATGAGTGCGCAACTTATGGAACAACATAAGTTGCATGCACGAATTAATCCCGAATAAAGTTTCTTCATAGAAGTACTGCCTTCGGGATAAGTTTTATTTAAACTCTACTTCTATCTGTCGCTCATTTTCGAGCTCAACCAGGGCCTTTCTCTTTAGAATGTCAACGCTCAATACTTTTCCGGAGCCCTCTTTGGTTTTTATTGTCTGCCCTGCCCTGGGAAGGCCTTTGGAGTATTTTTTGTAAAGCGACTCTTCATAACCAAGACAACACATAAGTCGTCCGCAAAGACCGGAAATCTTTGAAGGATTCAACGGGAGGTTTTGATCTTTAGCCATCTTTATAGTTATGGGTTCAAAATCTTTCAGGAAACTAGCACAACAGAGGGGTCGCCCACAATGACCAAAACCGCCAAGCAATTTGGCTTCGTCTCGCACTCCGATTTGTTTTAACTCTATGCGCGCCTTAAAAAGGCGGGCGAGGTCTTTAACTAAATCTCTAAAATCCACTCTGTCTTCGGCGGTAAAATAAAAAATAATTTTTGAACAGTCAAAGGAATGATCAGCATCTACTAAATTCATAGGTAATTTACGCTCTTCTATCTTTTTCTCGCAAACTTTATAAATTTCTTTGATCTTCTTTTTGTTTTCTTCTATCTTGGTCGAATCTTCTTTGGTAGCAATACGTATAACCTTCCTCAAAATGCCCTCAATATCGGCATCCAGAATCACTTCTGGTTCCGATAAAACCTCGCCATATTCAATACCCCTCTCGGCTTCAATAATTACATAATTTCCGGCAACAGGGTGAAGGCCGGCAGTTTCATAATAAGAAATTCTTCTGCCTTCTCCGATTTTGACCATAATTACTTCATGCATTTATTTCACTCCTCCAGGGCAAGACAGAGAGCAGACATAGCAATTTTTGGATTAACACTGCGCCCTATAAGATTTTTAAGATGAATAATCTCTTTTATTATGTTTTCTAATTTCTGATAAGAATACCGGCGGCTAATTTCCTTTATATTTGACATATCTTTACTGTTAAACATAAGGTTTTCCTCGCCAGTCTTACATACTAAGGCATCTCTGAACCAGACTAACAAACTATCTAAAATTCTATTCATTTCGTTTTTATCTATTTTTTTTGCCAGAACTTCAGAAAATTCCAGTTTCTCATCGCTTAATATAAAATCTTTGATAAAAGATTCAGTTTCTTGTTTTGGGACACCGGATAAAAATTTTACAACCTGACAGCGGGAAATAATAGTTTCGAGCAATACTTCTTTTTGCTGCACCATTAATATTATAACTGAATCAAGCGGCGGCTCTTCCAGTGTTTTTAAAAAAGCGTTCTGAGCTTCTTCGGTTAAGGTATCGGCTTCCTCTATGATAAAAATTTTCCATTCATTTGTATAAGGTTTTAAATAAAGTCTGCGGATAATTGCTCTTATTCTATCAATTTTCAATTTTTCACCAAGAGCTGGTTTTATCCAGACCACATCCGGATGGTTGAAATTTTCTATTTTCATACAACTATCGCATAAACAGTTTTCATCGTTAAGTGCCCTGGGGCAATTTAGGGCCTTTGCCAAATAACGGGCCACTTCTATTTTTTTCAAGCGATCATCGCCGACAAAAAGATAACAGGAAGCCATTCTGTTCTTTTCTATCACTTGCCTGAAAAAACTCTTAATATCAAATAATCCTTCGTTTGATTGCATTTAAAACAACTTTTCTTATTTGCGCTTGAGTCTCGCTTATACTACGATTAGCATCAATAATCTTAATTCTTTTCTTTTTTCTAGCCAGCAAAAGATAACCTTTTCTTGTGCGATTATGAAAGATGAGAGGTTTTCCCTCCATCCTATCTTTCTTATTTGTTTTCATGATGCGAGTTAAGCCCTTCCTGGGCTCAATATCAAGCAAAATAGTAAGATCCGGATCAATTTCTTGAGTAACGACTTTACTAATTTTTTCAATTAATTTTAAATCCAAGCCTCCGCCATAACCCTGATAGGCGATGGTGGCATCTGTAAATCTGTCTAATAAAACAAGATAACCTTTTTTTAAAGCCGGTACCAATTTTTGACTAACAAATTGGGCGCGACTGGCTTGATAAAGAAGCATCTCGCTAAGAAAATTGATTTTTAGATTTTTATCATTAAGTAAAATATGCCTTATTCTCTCTCCTGTTTCTGTTGAACCCGGCTCTCTGAAAGAAATAATTTTCCTGCCCTTTTTCTTAAAATATTTATAAAGCAGGGCTAGCTGGGTACTCTTGCCGCTTCCTTCGGGGCCTTCTAAAGTTAGTAATTTACCGTTAAATTTTTTCATTTTTAATAAGTGCACAACTTATGGAACGTTAGTGAGCATAAGTTGTATGCACGAATTAAACCCCGCTCTTTTGGCAAAAAACGAGGTTAATTAATCTCTACAAGTGCCATAAAATATAAAGCTGTGCTTATATCTATTATTACGCCCTACACAAAAGGGCGGGGTTAAATTCGGACTTATAACTTGTTTCGTTTCACTCCGCAACTTATGTCCTTATTTGATTTTAACAAACACCAAAGTCAAAATCAAGGTAATTTTAGTCGAGAAAACTTTTACAGAAGGTGGTGTAAGGAAGGAAGAGTTAATCCACAGGGATAGGCCTTCCTAATTCCCTCAAAGGAAGGGCCTAATCCATAACTAATTATTCTACCACGGCCTATGAGGCGGGACTGATACCGGCTTGCCTTTGCAGGCAGGACCGCTCTACTATTTTTTCTTTTTTACCGATAACTGATTTTTTATCCCTTAATAGCGCCCAGCTTGATGCCTTCAACAAAGAACCTCTGGTTAAAGACAAAAACAATAATAATAGGCAAAAGCGCCATAACACTGCCTGCCATAAGCAAAGTCCAATCAGTGGTATAGAGATTCTGGAAGTAAGCCAGACCGATAGGCAAAGTTTTTTTCTCGGGTGAGTCGATAATAATCAATGGCCACAGAAAAGCACCCCAGTTGCCCATAAAGGTAAAGGTGGTTAATGTTGCCAGGGCGGGTTTACTTAAAGGAATGATTATCCTCCTGTAAATGCCCAGAAAACTACATCCATCTATCTTGGCGGCATCTTCTAAGTCGGAAGGCAGTGTCATAAAAAACTGCCGCAACATAAATGTACCATAAGCAGAAAACATGGCAGGAATAATAAGCGCCTGATAGGTATCGCGCCAACCCATAACTTTCATTAAAATAAAAACAGGAATCATGGTAACTGAATAAGGTATCATCATGGTGGCAATATAGCCGAAAAATAATTTATCTCTTCCCGGAAATCGAAGACGGGCAAAGGCATAGGCCGCCAAAGAACTGGTAAAAACCTGCCCAATCGTTACGCAAATAGCGACAAAAATGCTGTTTAAGTAAAACTTGCCGAACGGAATAGCACGCCAGGCTTTAGCATAATTCTGCCAAATTAACCTGATACCCCTCTTAACCTCTTTTCCGTCGAGAGTTAAAATTTCCCCTTTATGCGGCCCCTCTGCAATTTTGACTTTTTGAATGCAACTTAAGATTTTAACCTGGGCCTTGCCGTCGTTGTCCTTTATAAAATAATTTTTCCTCAAAAAATTCCACCAGGAATAATTTCTGATAAACACAGCATCTTCATACAAGATTCTGATTTCATTCTGATGGCGTCCTTCCAGAATTTGCAAACGGTATTGTTTTGAAAAAACATT
>DAOVKU010000105.1 GCA_030631665.1 Candidatus Omnitrophota bacterium | reverse complement strand
AGCTATTTTTTTTATATCTTCTTCTGTATGCAACGTAGGAACTACCGTGGTTCTAAATTCATAATCTATTTTTGAGTTCATTATTATTTTAATGCTGCGTTTAACAGCTTCCAGCATCTTTTCACTCTTAATTCCCGCAGACTTCTTATAAGGAGCAAATTCCAAAGGGGCTTTTATGTCCATAGCAATATAGTTTGGTAATTTTGCGTTAATTACCTTCTCAAGCATATCGGGAAATGAGCCGTTAGTATCCAGCTTTACCATCATATCAAGCTCGCGGACTTTGCGTATAAACTCAGGTAAATCTCTAAAAAGACATGGCTCTCCGCCGGTCAGGCATATTCCGTCAAGCCAGCCCTTGCGTTCAATTAAAAAATCCTTAATTCTCTGCCAGGGAACAGTTTGGTATTGCTCCGGATTAAGTACCATCCCCGCATTCTGACAATAAGGGCAGCGGAAATTGCAACCGGGAACATAAAGAGTGGAGACAATTTTTCCATCCCAATCCAATAAAGAATTCTGGATAAATCCTTTTATAATCAAGGTCTTCATTGTTTATGCTATATTCTAAAAATAGATATCAGGGTCGATTAATGACTGTGTGCCGCTGATGTGCCTTTAGCGGGCCTTACAAACAAAAGGGGAAAGACAATATCACTTACGCAACATGGTATCCAAACTGAAATAAATAAAAAGAAAAAGATAGCTATATAAAGAAATAAACTTACTTCCCTCCCCATGGCCATAATAATATGAAATAGCGAAGCCCAGGTGCTTAACAAAACATGTCCGGCATGAGGAAACTTAGTGCTCGGTTTAAAATAAGCTACAGCGATACCTAAAAATGCCATAGGATTAACCAACCACCATTTCTCTATAAAACCCAGGTGAAGACCTCTATGAGGTAGGCCCAGCAAATACTCCCCCAGATAAGGAATTACTGAATCGCTCAAAGTGGCTATGCCTATTGAGCCTACATAACCAATTATAATTAAGGTCCATAAGCCGCGTTTGCCTTTAATGCGTTCGCCTTTATACAGTTTATACATAGAGGCCGTAACCAGTGCGCTTAAAAAAACATGGATGGGATGAAGAGTATAAAAAATATTATAGGAAGCCTTAAAAGGCAGCCTCCAGCAAAATGCCATAATAACTATTCCGGTAAGTGCTCCGAAAATAGTAAAAGGAGCGTGATTTTTTAATTCTCTGATAATCCGTTTAAACATCTTTCTCGCTTTTAATGAACGCATAGTTTACGGAGTGCAAGCGACCGTAAATTATTTGCGTGAATTAAATCCGCCTTAGGCGGACCAAATTCATCCAGCAGATTTACGTTCGTTTCGCTTCGTAAGTCTGGTTTTCATTTGACTTTATACTTCTATTTTTTGTCCCACCTTGATTGTTATAAAATTATCACCGTATTTCTTCTTAAAAATTTCTTCCGCCTCTTCGCCGCTACAATGAGTGGGGCCTGTTTTTTCTACCCCCATTTCTTTAAATTTTTCTGCTATAATCTCTACAACCCTCCTGTCGGTACCACTTAAATGAAACCCTCCGCATACAAAGTATAATTTCTGTTTGGGAAATTCTGTTTTTACCTTTTCTAAAATTTTTATAATGCCCGGATGGGCACAGCCTGTTAGTACGCAAAGGCCGTTATCGGTCTTTAGTATAAGGGCTTGCTCGGGTAAATGTTGTTCATTATAAACTCCGGGAATTTCTCCGCTAACATATATATTTTTAGCTATCTCTGTCAAGTTATCTAGTTCTATGAGTTTAGCTCCCAAATTTTTTACCTTCTCTTTAAATTCCCGGCTGAAGCCGGGACAAGCATAAACCTTCAATCCTTTTTTTCTATCCAATACCTCCCACAAGCCGCCTGTGTGGTCCCAGTGGTCGTGAGAAATAACTACTGCTTCTAGCTTACTAATTTCTATTTTTAATTCTTTAATATTATCAATTAACCAGTCCCCGTTTTCTCCGGTGTCAAAGAGAATTTTTTCTTCTACCAGCAAGGATAGGCCCCAACCGATCTTTAAATTAGTATCTTGAGCCTTTTTATCAAATAAAACTCTTATTTGCATACCTGCCTCCAATTTTACGGAATTTCTCTTTCTTTAAAAATTGTCCGGCGCTAGAAATATCTTTGGTAAAAAACAGGTGCCTGAAACAACGGCAATCTGAAGAACCAAACTTGGGCATAAAGTCGTAACCGTGGCAATAAAAACTTCGAGCTGTCTGGCATTCTTCTCTATCAGCACTTGACCAAATCTCATCTATTTGAACATTGTTTGCGGAAAGCAAATAATCAATGTGCCAGAATATTTTTTTATCTCTAGATAGGTGTCTTTTTAATCTCGCTCTAAAGCCCCTCTTGGCCTGACCAATATAAAAATAATGACCCTTTTTAAACTCTATATTTCCCAGCTTCCCAACGTAAAGACCCAAATTCTTATTTACCGTTATGTTCAGAATATAAGTTTTATTTACCACCATCGCCCGCGTTCTTGATAGGTTTTAATAAAATTTTCAATGGAGCGATCGTAAGTCCTCTCTACGTCATCTGGAAAAAAACAGGCAGGCATCTCTTCAATATTCCAGTGATAAGCAATACACTCACAACATATACCTTTCTTATTGCAAGGCTCATAGGTGCAATTACATCTGGTTTTATTCTCCTTAATTTTACACTCAGCCATAAATTTTTCTCTCCCTTCAATCAACAATCTTTATTTTGGCCCCACAACCCAGCTCGCAAAAATTCTTACCCCAGGATTGCCTGAACAATTCCACGGCTCTTTCCCCGGTGCAATGGGAAGGTCCTACTTTTTCCACTTTGAGTTCTTTTAAATCTTTAATTATAGCCTCTATCTGCTTATCATTATAGGCCGTAAGGTGAAATCCGCCCATTACCAAATATACATCCTTATGAAAATAGCTTTTAACAAATTTCACAATATTTACTATCCCCGGATGGGCGCAACCGCTAATAATAACCAATCCTTTTCTGGTGTTTATAACCAAAGATTGTTCCTTTATCCACGTGCCTAATTCTCCGGTTGACCAAACTTCTTTGCAAATCTCTGCCGGTTTATCAACCGAAATAACTCCTTTACACATCTTATAAGCTCTATTCTTAAGACTTTCGGGAAAAGAAAAGGGTAGATAGACAATTATTTGATTGTTTTCTTCCAAAACATCCCACAGCCCTCCCGTATGGTCGCCGTGTATGTGAGACAAAACCACTATATTAATATCTTGAGCATTAACTTTAAGTTTTTTCATGTTGGATAAAAGAATATTTCCGTCTCCCCCGGTGTCAAAAAGAATGTTTTTTTCGAGACCCTCCACAAGACAAGAAAATCCCCAGGCGGCTGTTAAATTTTTATCATAGATAACATTGTTATAAACAATACTAAGCGTTATGTCTTTTTCAGCTGCTAGAGAATTCAAAGGAAACAAAAAAGACAGAAAAACCAAAATAATTAACTTATGCATTTAAGTTTCCCCTGTTCTTTAAATAATCTATAATTCTTTTTAGTATTTCATCCATAATTTTGGCTGCTGGCGAATCTTTTAAAAAATGAATAAAAGGTTTGCCGGAATCTCCAAGCTTCACTATTTCAGGTTCAACCGGAATTCTTCCTAGAAATGGCACTTTTAAATCACGAGCTGATTTTTCACCTCCGCCCACTCCAAATAAATCTATTTCTTTTTTGCAATGAGGGCATATAAACCCACTCATATTTTCGATTATTCCTAAGACAGGGACTTTTAACTCTTTTGCAAAATTGACACTTTTTCTGGAATCCAAAATAGCCACATCCTGTGGCGTAGTGACGATAATTGCCCCATTTAAATCAGAAATAATTTGGCATATACTCAACGGTTCATCTCCTGTCCCGGGAGGAGAATCAACAATCAAATAATCAAGCTCGCCCCAGTTAACATCAGCTAAAAACTGCCGTATTGTTAACATCTTAAGAGGCCCGCGCCAAATTATAGGCTGATCCTTATCCTTTAATAGAAATGCGATACTCACTGCTTTTAAGCCAGGTAAAACATTAATGGGCTCTATGCCTGATTGCGACCCGCTAAGTCTTTTTGCTTCAACCCCTAACATCTTGGCAATGTTCGGGCCATGAATATCAACATCCAAAATACCCACCTTGTTTCCTTTAACAGCCAATCCATAGGCCAAATTAATCGCTACTGTGGTCTTACCAACACCACCTTTGCCGCCAATAATAATGAGCTTATT
>DAOVKU010000054.1 GCA_030631665.1 Candidatus Omnitrophota bacterium | reverse complement strand
ATAATTTCTTATCCGAAAGAAGTTGTATTATTCTTGAGGCCAGTTCTCCGTAATTTTTAGCAGGCACAACATATCCGTTTATGTCGTTTTTAACAATTTCAGGCATACCGCCCATCTTGGTAACTACAATGGGCCGACGGCTGGCCATGGCCTCAAGCATGGTCATGCCGAAGGGTTCAGGCGCAGTTGAGGGATAAATACAGACTTCACTCGCAGCATATAAGGCCGGCATTAAATCCAGAGGATAAACGTCTATTAAAACATTCTCTTCCAGGCCGAAAAATTTCACCAGATTTACCATATAAGCAATGTCTTTTTGCTGGCTCAACTCCCAGTCAATTATATTTTTTGTTCCTGCCAGAATAAGCATAACATTCGGAAAACTTTCTTTAACAACATTTAAGGCCTTAATGCTGATATCGCAACCCTTAGCCAGCCCCATTCGGGCCGGATGAAAAATAACTCTTTTATTTTTCAGCTGAGGATATTTTTCCAAAACATCTTTTGTATCTATGTCCAGCCTATATTTTTCTTCGTCTATACCGTGATGAACAACGGTTATTTTTTTATCATCATAGCCAATGCCGATTAACTCTTTTTTTATAAAATGACTAACAGCGACAATATGCGTCCACTTTATCTTTCTGGTCAGCTCTAAAAATATAACATCATCCCACACATTGTGAGCCGTAAGAATCAAAGGCACGTTGAGTTTTAAAGAGAATTCTTCCAGTGCCCGTGCGTGTGCCTGGCTAAAATAATGCATGTTGTGGGCATGAATTATATCCGGTTTGGTTTTATCAAAAAATTCTCCAAATGCTCTTTGAGCTTCATCTGTCAGGCCGCCTATTCCTCGCTTGGCAAGCCAGTTTAAATCCATAATAGGTGTGCGGCATATATCTACTCCTTCATATTGATGATGCGTTTCTACGCCTTCAACCGCTCCTGTCAACAAAGACACCTTATGACCCATTTTGACCAATTCCGGAAGCAAGACAGTCAGGTGAGTTTCAACTCCTCCGATTATGGGAGGAAAACCCCAGTGCAGGTGAACTATATTCAATTTTTTAGTCATATCTCCCCCTCACTTCGTTTTATTATCAATAATAACTGCCAATAACACTTTTCCTTTTAAAAGTATAAGTTCTATTTGTTATTAAGGTATTTTTCTTGCCAAAAATACCCATTTCCAGCTTATGTTTTTTTCTTGATACTACTTTTAGCTTTATAACCGCGTTGGTTAATTTAAACTTCGCTAAATCGCCTCTCCAGTTCAAAGAAAAAGTCATGCTTCCCCAGCTTCGGGGCATCCTGGGGTTTACAAATAATCTCCCCTTATTAATACTTATTCCTCCAAATCCAAATATAACTGCCTGCCAGGTGCCTCCCAGGCAGGCAGCATGTACACCTTCTTTCGTGTTTCCGTAAACATTTCCGACATCGGCGCGTAGAGCAACATTAAAAAGGTTATAGGCCTTGTTTAAATCCCCGCATTCACTGGCAATAATAGAATGAATAGAGGGGCTAAGGGAAGACTTATGCACTGTCCTGGAAATATAAAAATCATAGTTGGCTTTTTTTATTTTTAAACTAAGGGTATCCGACAATAAATGCAAAAACATAAGGACATCAGCCTGTTTTACCAGTTGAGTTTTTTCTACATGTTTCGTTTTTAATTTAGGCGACATGAAAGGTATGCCGTTTTCATCTATTTTGGTTAAAATAATTTTTTTCAGCTTCAGAAAACCATCAAATTGCTCAATAACTTTATTCTTCCCGATATTAATAGGTATTTGAGAAGCAACCATTCTCCATTTATTTGCTTCTTTGTCTTTCAAATCAATCTTTCTTTTCAGGCGTCGATAAACTAAATGTTCATCCTTTTTAATTTTGCAAAATAACTTATAGGCGGTAACTAAATTCCACCTCGCCATTATATTGGTATAGGCATTATTATTGACATCTATATGAAATTCATCCGGGCCAACCACATGTTTTATTTCGTATTTTTTCTTTTTCCTGTTAAATTCCAGGCGGCTCTCCCAAAACCTGGCTGTCTCAAATATCATCTCTAATCCGTAATCTTTCATAAATTTTTCATCAGCCGTAACTACATAATATTTATACACAGCATAAGCTATGTCTGCGGTGATATGATATTCCATTTTATGGGTATAGATTTTTATAATGCTGCCGTCGATATCTCTTGCCCACTGAGGAGTCTCATCTCCTCCTGTATCTGCTGATTCCCAGGGAAATTGCGCGCCTTTATAACCGCCTCTTTTCGCAATCTCTTTTGCCTCCTCCAATCTTTTATACCTGTATAAAAGTATATTCCTGGCAACCTCCGGAAATGCGAAAAGATAAAAAGGCATGAGGAAAATTTCAGTATCCCAGAAAATATGGCCGCGATATCCCTCCCCGCTCAAGGTCCTGGCTCCAATGCTTGAGAAACCATCATCTTCGTTTGCGCAAATAAGCATATGATAAATATTAAAACGCAAATTTTGCTGTAAGCTGGTTGTCCCTTCAATTAAAATATCTGCTTTCTGCCATATTTTTGCCCAGACATTAACGTGCTTTTTAACAATATCTCCAAAGTTTGAGTAAAAAATTTTACAAAACTTTCTACACGCCTGATTTTTATATTTCGATAATTTATTATCTACCGGGAAATCCTGCACATAAAAAATCTTAGTGAATACGGCAGTCTGATTTTTTTTCAATTTAAGTTTGAAAAAATTACTTTTGGCAAAAATTTTCTTTCCATCTGTCTGATAGTAAAATCCGCTCCAGTAAATTATAACGTGTTTTCTCTCCAGCGTCTCAACGGCCAGGTATCCTGCATTTTTGGCCTGACCTACCTCTCTAAGCCGAAAATGCCTTTTGCGTCCTTCTGAAAGAACACCTGTATTGTAAACAGACGTATTTATTCCTGTGTCAATGTCCATTTCGCAATTATCATCAAGCGGGGTAATGGCAATTTGCATAACTCCCACATGTTTATCATGCATAGATACAAAGCGAAGTGATTGATAATCATAGCGCCGTTTTGCAACATCCCGGTATACGGTGTGGCGGATTAAAAGTCCCTTTTTCATATTTAGAATTCTTTTGTGCGTCAGAGCATTCATCGCCACCATACACATTTTTTCTCCACGAACAGTAAACCTAAAATTAAAAGGATTAGGCAAATTCACCAGTTTAGTAACCTGTGCCGCCGTCTTGTCATATATGCCGGCTATATATGTTCCCGGCATAGCATCATAGGGAATTTCTTCTAATACCCCTCTTGTGCCTAAATAACCGCTGCCTAAAGCAAATTGAGCTTCACGAATACTCTGCAAGGACTTCACCCACTTGGTCTCTTTTATAAGCCATAAATCATCATTGGTATAAGCAGAATATAAATCTTTCATGAGGAAATTAACTCCTTTAGCTTGGAAATATCTATTTCTCTTAAATCGCTCACGATTATATCGGCCTTTTTTAATCTCTGCGGTTCCTGATAGCGATCAACTCCTATGCATTTCATGCCGGCACGTTTTACCGCCTCAACCCCTAAAACAGCATCTTCAAAGCCCACACATTCAGCGGGTTTAACTTTTAATTTGTCAGCTCCCATCAAAAACATCTGAGGATTGGGCTTGCCCTTGGTTATTTCATTGCCATTTACTTCTATGTCAACCAAAGGATAAAGTTTAGCTTTTTCTAAAATATAGGAGCAATTTTTACTTGAGGAAACAACTGCTATCTTTATTTCATGCCTTTTTAAATCCTCGATAAGCTTAACTGAACTCTTATAAACAGGAACTTTCTCTTCACTTAGATATTCGCGATAAAAACCTTGCTTTTTCCGGGCAGCAAGTTGTAACTCTTCTTCAGATAAACTATCTAAAATAGCCCTAGCGCCATCAAGGCGCGGGATGCCGTCGACTTTCTCTTTATAATCCTCAAAAGTAAATTCTTTGCCATATTCACCAAACATTCTCTTCCATGCTTTAAAATGAAAAGGGACTGTGTTAACTATAACACCGTCCAAATCAAAAACAGCCGCCTTTAATTCCTTATTTTTTTCGGCGTTCATAAAATTAACCTACCTTTCTAATTTTTTTCTGCGTCTATTTAATCAAAACGCGCTTTTTAACTATTTTAGCCGTTTTCCGGCCCTTGAGTGCCTCTACTATTTTAAGAGCAAAATAAAAAGTCGTTCCCGGCCCCTGACTGGTAATAATATTATCATCCATTACTACTTTTTTATCTATATAGGTAGTTTTAGCATCAAAGCCCTTTCCAAATTCAGGATAACAGGTTACTTTTTTACCTGTAAGCACCCCCGCAGGCACAAGCACAACAGCAGGCGAAGCACAGATAGCAGCAACAATCTTTCTATTTTTATGACATCTTTTGATTAAATTAATAACACTTAAAGATTTACTCAAATTTTTAGCCCCTGGCATGCCGCCGGGCAACACCAGGGCATGCGGTAAACCGGAAAAATCACTCAATTTTATATCAGCCTGAATTTTAATGCCGTGGGAGCCGCAAACCATCCTTCTTTTTGAAATAGAAGCAGTCGCAACCTCTAAACTAGCTCGGCGTAAAACATCCACGCAGGTAACCGCTTCGATTTCCTCAAAGCCGTCTGCTAATAAAACTAAAATTTTCTTCTTCATTCTTCGCGATCTTTATATATTAAATAAATATTTTCTATCTTCTTTTAATTATACACATAATACGCAAAAAGTCAAAAAGTCTATAAAAGCTCTTGATTTCGAATTGGTTATGGTATATTATAGTTAAAAGTCAAAATGAAGCCATAACTTAGTAAATCCCGAATTTCGGGATAAAACTAAGTTATGTGGTTGAATTTAACCCCGAAGCTTCGGGGTTAATTCGTCCGCCTAGGCGGACTCATTAAAAAAGGAGATTTTTAGATATTTATGGACGAAGAAGCAGATAATCAACAAAAAAAAATAAAACAACTAAGATTTTGTCTTAACCGTACGAGGTTAAAAAAATTGATGCTTTTCTTAATCCTCTGATTTAATCCCTCCTAATGCCTCCATCGGTTGTGGGCAAAAACAAAAGATAGAGGCGCCAGATGGAAGATAAAAAAACTCCAATAACATCCCAGCAAATAAAAGAGATCTTGAATTTACATGATAAAACCGAGAGACTAAAAAAGCTCTTTGCAGATGTTCATCACCACGATATCTTTATTCTCTGTAAAGAGTTAGAGCCGGTTGAAATTGCCCAGATTATAGCAACTCTGGGACGGCCCAAGGGAATAGAGCTTTTTGAAGAATTTGAAATAAATCAGCAGAGGGACATTTTTCGCAATTTCTCAAAAGAGTGGATGGCAGATATCTTAGAAGAAATGGCACCTGATGAAAGAGTTGATTTTATCAAGGCCCTTCCCCATGAAAGAACAGAAGAAATCCTTCCTTTGGTTGCCAGGGCGGAACGTAATGATATAAAAAAACTTATTCAATATAAAGAAGGCACGGCTGGATCCATCCTAACCACCGACTACGCCTTTCTGCCGCCTGATATTACAGCGAAAGAAGGACTTGAAAAATTAAAACTCCAGGCTTTCGACAGAGAAACCATTTATTATATCTATATTATAGACATAGAAAGAAAACTACTGGGGTTTGTTTCCTTGAAAAATATTCTGCTTGCCAAATCCGATAGTCTTATCAAAAATATCATGAATGCCACCGTCATAAGCGTTAACGCCAAGGAAGATGTGGAAGTCGTGGCTAAAAAACTAAGCGATTACGACTTTTTGGCTATTCCAGTGGTAGATAATGATAATAAATTGCTTGGAATAGTCACGGTTGATGATGTAGTTGACGTTGTGATAGAAGAAGACACCGAAGATATATACCGTTATGGTGCAGCCGGTGAACACATCGATTATATGAATTCAGGACCCTTTAGCATAGCCAGGCAGAGAATATTATGGCTTTTGCTCTTAGTGGCAGTGGGCTTTCTTTCAGGATGGGTTATGGAGAAATATGCATTTCAACTTCAGGCCGTGGTAGCGCTGGTATTTTTCATTCCAGTCCTTTTGGGCTCCGGGGGAAATGCAGGCACGCAATCTTCTACAGTTATTATAAGAGGCATGGCTACAGGCGAAATCAAAATGAAAGATTTACTAAAAGTCTTTAAAAAAGAATTTTTTACCGGGCTTTTGGTAGGTGTCATTATGGGGTTTTTTGCAACAGCGAGGGCACTGATAATGCAAAGAAACCCCTTACTTGGCGTTGTAGTTGGGATGACGATGGTTATCACGGTGATGCTGGCAACAATACTAGGCGCCTTATTGCCGCTTTTATTTAAAAAGCTGAAGCTTGATCCGGCATTAATGTCTGCACCATTTATCACAAGTATTTTGGATGTGGTAGTTATCTTTCTCTATCTTCAGATTGCCATTTTTCTTTTTAAATTATAAAAAAACGAAACAGAACAATTTTTATTCTTCGCTGCGTTTTTCAAGTCTAACCATACTTTTAGCAGAACAACGGTATATTCCATTTCTTTTATATTTATTTCTACCCTAAAAGGGCACAAGTACCATATTTATAATATCAAATTAAGCAATGCCCCAACTAATAAAGCAACCGAAATCATAATCAGGGCGGATTTTAACATATTTTTTATGCCCACTTCGCGGATTAAAACTATAAAAGTGGCTATACAGGGAAAATAAATAGTTAAAATAGTAGAGCCAATTACTAATTGCTTGGTAGTTAAATTGAGCGGACCAAGCATTCCCACCGCAACATCCTTTCTCAAAAAACCAATTACCAAAGCAGATATAGCCTCTTTGGGAAGACCCCATAAGCCGGTTAATACGGGAGCGAAAATGCCTGCAAAAAAATCTATTATTTTTAACGCATTAAGGATATTGACAAAAAGCACACCCAAAAGCACGTAGGGCAGCGCTTCTTTTAGAAAACCCGCTAAGCGCATCCAGAGTTTTTTGACAACTGCTGTTAGTTGGGGCATCCTATAGGGGGGAATTTCAATTAATATCTCAGGACTTTCGCCTTTTAAAAACTTATTTAAAATTAAGCCCTTGATAATCAAAAGAATAAAAAGTGTGCCAAAGATAATGGCCACATACTGGCCTCCCCTCTGGCCAACCAGTCCGACAATCATCGCAATTTGGGCCATGCAGGGAATGCAAATTGCCATTAGAGTAGCGGCGATAAATTTCTCGCGCTTCCCTTCCAAAATGCGAATAGCCAGTGCCCCCGGCACATTGCAACCCAGCCCCAAAATAAAAGGGATTATAGCATATCCGTGAAGCCCCAGATGATGCATAAAATTATCTGCCAAAACCGCCATGCGAGGAAGATAACCAAGGTCTTCTAAGAGCCCTAATATTAAATAAAAGCTGAATATATAAGGCAAGACCATCCCTATGGGCACAAAAAGGCCTGTGGTCAGGAGGCCGAAAGATTGACCAAAATCTATGCTGCCTTCAATAAGATCGCCGATAAAGATTTGATGCAGCAAACTATTTTCGCCCAAATAGACACTTAGCTTCATCATTACAGGCAACCATAATTTTTCAAATAAAGGTTCAAATACATGACCAATTAAATTTTCTCCGATAAACCGAATTGACCAAAAGGAACAATATATAACACCCAAAGCGATAAGCAAACCTGACAGCGGTTTAATGCTTAAATTTTCTAATCTTTCTAAAAAGGTGGGGTGACGATGAGTTAATTTCTGAACATTTTCTACAATTTTACCTATTATCTGCCACCTCTGAGCATCAGAGGCTGGCTTCATCTTTGAAACTTTTGCTTTCGGTAAACACTCAACCAGTTCTTTTATACCTTCGCCGCTCAATCCGCATGTAGAAACTACAGGCACTCCCAAATCTTCTTCTAATTTTTTAACATCTATTTCAACTCCTCGCTGCTTAGCAGCGTCACACATATTTAAGGCAATAATAACCGGAATACTTCTTTCTAATAATTGCAAAGTTAAATAAAGATTTCTCTCCAGATTTGAAGCATCAATGATATTTATAACCACATCGCCGTTTTTTAGCATTTTTACAGCCACTTCTTCGGCTTTGCTGGTCGGTTCCAGGGTATAGGTTCCCGGAACATCTATTATCGTGGGCCTATGTCGCCCAATCTTCATTTTCCCTTGAGTAAACTCAACAGTAGTTCCCGAGTAATTAGAAATTATTACCCTTGCCGCCGCCATCCTGCAAAATATAGCGCTTTTGCCAACATTGGGATTACCCATTAATAAAATTTTATTTGTTTCCATCCGGTTTTTCCTTTTTTAATACAATTTTCCCGGGAATAACAGATTTACCGCTCAACCTGAATTAAAATTTTCTTGGCCATGCCAAAACCAATGGCAAATTGCACTTTATCAATTTGCACTGTTTGCGGGCCTCGCCAGAAGTGAGAACTTACTTTAGTTATTTTTTTACCCGGCCTTATTCCCATGGTCTGAATTTTCCTCATCAGTCCATATCCGCCCTGAATTTCTGTTACTGCCCCACTCTCTCCCGGTGACATCTGAGTTAAATTTATTATCATTTTATACCTCTATGTAAACATGCAACTTTTTCTTCTATGGAATTTAAGAGCGACTCAAATGATTTCTCAAAAGCCACAACCCCATCTTGTAACAATTTAGCGCAAATATCATTTATATCAATTCCTAAATCCTTCAGGTTCTTAATGAAATCCTGCGCTTCTTTAACATTTGCTGTCATAGCCTCTTTTATAACACCATGATCCAGGAAAGCATCAAAGGTTTGTTCCGGCATTGTATTTACGGTGTCTTTGGCAATTAATTCCGATACGTATTTAATATCGCTATAGTTGGGGTTTTTGGTGCTGGTAGAACCCCAAAGAACTCTTTGAGGATTGGCTCCTTTTTCTTTTAATAGTTTAAAATCCTCTGAGGAAAAAATTTCTAGACATTTATGAAAAATTAACTTTGCATTGGCCACTGCTGCCTTGCCTTTTAAAAATTGAACTTTATTTTTTACGGCTTCATCCTGCTTATCTGCCAGCTGCTCTTCAAGCATTTTATCCACCGTCGCATCAACGCGGCTTACAAAAACACTGGCCACAGACCGAACCCGGCAAGCGTCGCCCCCATCCTGCAATAACCTGCGCATACCTTTTAGAAAACTCCCGGCGGTCTTAATATATTGTTCTACAGAAAATATTAAAGTTACATTAATATTAATGCCGCAGGCCAATAATTCCTCAGTGGCCTGGAAGCCGGCTTCTGTTGAGGGCACTTTAAACATAACATTAGGGCGATTTACTTTTTTATGTAATCTCCTGCCTTCTTCTATGGTTTCTTCGGCCTTAAATGCTAATTGGGGATTAACTTCTAAGCTTATATAACCATCTAATCCGTTGGTCTTTTCATATACGGGCTTAAAAATATCCGCAGCAACCTGAATATCCCTGATGGTCAAGTTATCATATATCTCAAAGGTTGATTTACCTGCACGGGATAATTCTCTAATTTTATTATCATAATCGGAGCTTAACCTGATGGCTTTATCAAATATGGTAGGGTTAGACGTTACTCCTCTCAGGCCCCATCCAATCATTTCGTTAAGTTTTCCGCCTTCAATTAAAGAACGATTGATATTGTCTAACCAAACACTCTGACCAAACTCTCCCAACTTTTCGATAGTTGTCTCTCTCATATTTACCTCCTCCAAAAAAGTAGTCTGTCCCTTTTTTATATTCTCAACAAGTTAAGTTTTTCTTTTTCCATTGATTTGACTGTAATAAAATCAATTGCTTCCGCGGGTAGGTGTCTATAAGCAATTTCCGGTTCTTTTTCTATATCCTTATCACAATATCTAGCTATAATACCCGAAGCTATGAGAATTTGCTTCTTATCAAAAACTCCCCTGCCTATGCCAACCGGCCCCTTTGCCTTGGTGGGATAAAAATATAAATCCCCCTTCCTGGCTAATGTCAATAATCTATCATTTTCTTCTTTGTTTCTACCTACAATCAGTTTAATTTCTTCGCCAAGACGAAAATGCCTTCCTGTTTTTAAAAGCTCAACATCATTAATTTCAAAATCTCTTTTGTGTTTCATTAAATCCTTCATTCTGCCGGCAAAGGCCGGGTCAGTCAAGAGACAGCCTCCGGCCGGCGAAGAATAGTTCTTAATACCTAATTGTTTAGCCAGCTGTATCTGCGGCTTGCGTGAACGGCCTTTAATATCTAATAACTTTTCCCTGTCAACCCATTTTTCCTTTTCGGGAATAGTCGGTTCTAATAATTTTGCTGAAAGCGGCCGCAATACTAATCCTCCTAATCCGCTATTTTTCTCTATAATCTTTAAGGCCGCTTTATTTTGAGACATCGGCCTTTCCCCCAACACCTCTCCGCTAACTAAAAATTGAGCTCCGACTTCCTTCATATACTCACCTGCTTTCCTAAACATAAATATATGACAATCAATGCAAGGATTTAAGTTGGAACCGTATCCGTAGCTTGGATTTTTAAGAATTTTTAAAAAATCCTGATT
>DAOVKU010000069.1 GCA_030631665.1 Candidatus Omnitrophota bacterium | reverse complement strand
TTTATATTTATTTATCAATTCCTCTATTTCTCCAGCTACATATTCTGCAGAAAAAAAGCGCACTCTTTGCCATAACTTAGCCGAAGAACAATAAGCACATTTATATGGACAACCACGACTCGTAATCATATGTGTCAGGCGTTCAACTCTAAGAAGATATCTTGCCGGATAAGGAATGCCATCCAGGGTTTCAATTAATTCTCTGCGTGGATTAATGTGCAATTTATCATTTTTATAAAAAGCTATGCCTTTTATTTCCTCAAGGGCCTCTGCTTTAACATGTTCTCCTGAATAAAAGAGGTCAAAAATCTCCAAAAAGGTCTCTTCCCCCTCCCCAAGGACTGCGATGTCAAAAGTTCTATTAAGAGATTCCGGCATCAAAGAAATATGCACACCTCCCAGAACAACAGGTACCCTAAATTTTTTTTTTATTTCTTTGGCCAACTCTACAGCTAAAGGATAATCATAGGTAACGCAAGAAATACCAATTAAATCCGGACGAAATTTATCTAAATCCGTAATTACATTTTCAACATGTGTAAAGATTTTAGTATTATGAAAATTTCTTTTTTTTGAAAGATAAGCCGCCAGATAAGCCAAGCCCAGTGGTGGCTGGATATCTATTTTTGCCTTTTTGGTAGCTAAAATCAATGCCAGTTTCATAATGCCATAATGCAGGGATTATTTATTTGTCCTTTTTATTTAACTTTCTTTTTATAGAGCTATATCGGAATAAAAATGGACTCCAAAGCCATTCATAAAAAAATTTAAAAAATGGCAACAGGGTAACTTCACGATATATAGGATGGAAATAAGGCCACAACTGATTACAATTACGACAGGTTCTTATATCTTTATATTCGCGATTAATCAGTTTTTTTCTTAAATTCATCATTTCCTGACTATTCCAAATTTCTTTAAGGGAATTCTTTTTTGCATCACCTATGATTAAGCGGCCGTTTAAATCATAACAACAGGCAACAACTCTTCCGTCCCAGAGAACGTTCATAGTAAACCAGAGTTCTTTGCAGGGAAAATAAAAATTACCCGGTGGCTTACAACCAAAATCGCTTTTTTCCCCAATATGATTGTTAGGATAACTTTCAATTAATAAGTCTAAAGGGAGATTTTCGAATTTATTTCGAAATTCTTTACTGACTTTTAAATTTCTGTTTTTTTCACTAAATTCTTTTAAAACCGAAAGGCAGACAAACGGCTTTTGCCTGTGCTTTTCTTTTTTAAGCTTGAGAAAAGAAATGACATTATTCAGCGTAGTCTCATAATTTGCTCCACCCGTACCTCGTTCATAAGACTCTTTATCCTCGCCGCCATTAAAACTAAAGTTAATAAAATCAAGTTCGGCGTCTATCAACTCTTCAGATATCCGGGGAGTTAAAACTGTAGCATTAGTATAGAGTTCCACCTTCATATTTTTTGTCTTGGCGTATTTAATTAACTGTGGTAGCTCCTTGTGCAATAATGGTTCTCCGGCAAGAAAAGGCCGTACTATCTTAATTCCCCATCTACTAGCTTCATCAATGATACTCCTGAATAATTTCTCATCCATAAAACCCTTTGGCCTGGAATTATCAAAGGAACAAAAAAGGCAATTTAAGTTACAGACATCGGTAACTTCGATATTTATCAAAGATGGCGAATAAGGTACGCTGACTTTTTTTAAATACCAATAAAACCTCCAGAATTTCTGTTGTAATTTTCTAACCATGATTACCTCTTTCTTTTAAACTCTCCTCCGACACTTTGCTATTATTAAAACCAGCAAAGCAAAGATAAATGAGGAAATTGAGATTATGCACCCAGCTGAAAAAATTTTCTTGGCAGTATACTCAAGGGTTATATTGCAAGCCCCCGCCGCCGGCAAATAATATCCATTAGCATAGCCATTAACTAAGAAATGATGTAAAATTTTTCCCTTAGAGGTTATAGCCTGCCAACCACTATTATAAGATTCATTGAAGATTACATTAATTGGCCTATCAGTAATTACTTCTAGTAGGTATTTTGATTGACTAATTTTTTGATAAGATATTTTTGGTTTATATATATATTTATTGGCGGCAGGCAGAATTTCCAAGAAATAGTTTTCTGCCTTACCCTTAACATTAAACTGCAAATGATGTTTTCCTTTTAAAAATTTAATACCATTCTGGATGTTAAATTCTTTATAAAAATCTAAACTTTTTTTCTTTAAAGCGAAGCTGTCTCCATCGATGGCCAAATTTATCTTTTTAACGTCAAATTCAGGCAAATCAATTTCTGCAGAGCATGGATAAGCATAAATTTTTAAGTCGTATTTTGCATCTTTGTTCGTGTAGATATCAAAGTTTCTTTGAGCTGTCCATATTAAATCCCCAAAAATAAACTTTTCGCTTATAGCAAAAAATACCGCCATCTGGTCTTTATCGTGCAAAGATTTATCCAGAGCATCCGGCGAATAAGGAGTATATAAAGTAAGTTCGTTTGGGCCAGGCTTAAATTCAATATCCTTAATAACCACCTTGTAACTGGTGTCCGCGGGAATCAAAGAATAGGCGGCTATTTGCTTATCTTCGAGATAGACTATCAATGCTTTTGGAGATAAGCACAAAACGTTAAATTCCATGTTGGTTTTAACAACAGACTGGCTGGTGTTGAGTATAGAAATTTTGACGGAACCTTTGCTCATCCATCGCCAAAACTGGTTTTTTGCTTCAAATATGACGGGATAAAACGTACTTTTTTCTAAGAGTTCTGTTGTTATCGGAAGGGGTTTGCTTTCAACTGCAACATTGGGTTTAACGGAAAAAATATAGCCTATATCATTGCAACTTTTACCTGTTGCTAAAAAAGCTTTTTTTAAATAACTTTTAAATTCCTCGCGGGGAATAATAACTAATTTTTCAATAGTATTTTTCGCATTGATTTCAGTAATCTCGAGAGAATAGTCTTTTGCTCTTAAAGACAGGGTGCCAACATAAATCCACTTCAGACCATTTTTATCTTGATTTACATCTATGTCTCTTATTGAAAACTCCTTTACTTCCTCCGAGCCATCTTTTATAACAATTTCTGTTTCCGGCTTTTCGTTTTTTACATCAAGTTTATATTTAGCCATAATATCATATTGTGCGGTTTTGTGACTCGAAAAATCAGCTTTATTATTAATTACATAGTGGCCATATTGCTTGGGAAAATAATTGAAGATAAAATCATTTAGGGTGCTATTGTATAATATTAAAATTTCTGTTCTATCATAAAATTTTTCAAGATTTTTTTCTCTGCGATAATCTCCAAAAATAAGAGCAGGGGCATCCATATAAGAGGTGTGACTCAAAGGCACTAAGCCATCAAAATTTCCGGAGAATAAAACTAATTTTTCTTTTGCATAAATCCGGGGAGTCCTTTTTTTAAATTTATAAAAATCGAATTCTCCAAAAGATTTATCTAAATAAACTCCCTTCAAATATTTTAGGCGCGAGGCTATAAACTGTGGTGATTTTCCTGCGTCAAAAAAGTCATAGCGCTGATCATTTTGTTGAAGCAAATAACCGGCACTCAATAAATTCAAAATTTTCTCCGAATGAGGTGAAAGTGCAAAACAAAGACTATCATAAAAAGAATTGCCGATTAAAGCTACCGGGTCATATCCAATTGTCGAATATGGAATAACTGTCATGGGTTTTTCGAAGTATCTCTGTAAAAAATCCTGTTTGCTGGAGTAACCCCAGGTGTAATTAGCTGCTTGCTGCTGCGGCAATTGAACGACCCTAAAATCACCTTCTTGCGTTTTCAGCCAATTATCTGCATCATATATATATTGAGGCAATTGAAAGTGAAAAAACGGCAAATTTTCTCTCTGGGAAGGCTTGGGAAACATCTGCCCTAAAACCAAAGGATAGGAAAAAACAATTATTAGAATTATAAAAACAACTACAACTAATCTAGAAAATATATATTTTTTCTTGCTTCTTAAATAAACAGCGATTTTTTCTATTGCCATTCCCAATAAAACCGCATAACCTAAGGTAGTTAACCACATAAACTTTAACCAGGGAGTTCTGAAAATCCAGAAACCAGGCAGATGAATCATTAGCCAGCGATAAAAAGGAATTCTTGTGCCCATGGAAAAAATAATACCTACAAAAGCCACAAAACCGAAAAAATATGCCGTTTTCTTTCTGGTAAATATTGCCGCGCTAAAAGCTAAAATGGGAATTATAAAACTAAATGCAATAAAAAACCAATTTTTAAGATAGATCTGAGCATAAAGAGTTAATGGCTCTCCCCCGTAGCCGGAATACCATGGCCATGAACCCATGAGCCTTATAACCCTAAAGAACTTTGCCTCTGAAGAAACTCCCCCTACCCACTGCACTACGCTAAAACCTGTCTCTATGCCCAAAACTGCTCGCTGTAGAATATGTCTGGCAAACGGCAATATCCACCAGAAATTAAATAAGATTATAAATAAAATAGAAACAAAAATAAATTTAGCCGTAAACCGAAGCTTCGTCTTTTGTCGTTTGATTGCTAAGGAAACTAAATTGACTAAAAGATATAACAATATTAATCCAACAAAAAGCACTAAAACCGGCGGGTTGTTAGCAGATGCGGAGGTAAGGAAGGAAAAAAAACCGATAAGAAAGGAATAGCCTAAAAGATTATTTTGCTGTTTTAAGCAGCGGGCAATGCAACCGATCATTAAAGGCAGCGTTATATATGCAGTTAAGTTAGCTATTAAAACACCGGACCAGACTTCAATTTGATATAAATTAAACATATAAAATACACTGGCCACTAAAGCAGCAATCCTTTTATGCGACGAAGAAAGAAGAGAAGAAACCATAAAATACATGGTTAGGCCGGGCAGTATAAAATAGAAGATAAAAAATAATTTTTCTGCCGCTTGTAGAGATGAAGTCAAGTAAGCAGTAAAAGCAAAAAAACTCCTGGGTATTAAATAGAGAATAAACTGGGAATTATCGTGGCCAATCGAACCCATGGTTATCCCCTGGCCATAATCCCAACTAGTCAAGGTATTATACCAAAATTCTCTTAGGGGCTTCATCGAAAGGGCTATATCGCCACCATTAATTATTAAATCCCCTTCAAACCATAATAATGGCACAAGGCCCAGTAGGAAAATAAATAGCAAATCTAAAATTATAAGATTTTTCTGTTTCATTTTGTCATTAATTTCTTTTTTAAAACCAAGGCATTCCCCATAGTCAAACAATTAAAATTTATAATTTATTTAATACCAAATAATCTCAATTTTAACACCGAAATAGTATAATCTACAGTATGTTTAAAGAAATTTGTTTTGCTTTCACCGCTTAAGCGCAAATTATAGACTACCGGAACTTCAATAATTTTATAATTCATTTTTTTGGCATAATATAAAAAACGCATACAATAGTCCCCGTATCCGTAAAAGATTTTATCTAAATCCATATCTTTAAATACTTCCCTTTTAATGCCCAAAAAACCACTAAGGTTATCTTTGGTTCCCATAACTAAGATTGTTCTAATAAAAAGATTATAAGCATAGCTAAGATAATATCTAAACTGTGAAGTCAACATACCGCCCCCAACCACATACCGGGAGCCAATGCTGATATCGAAATGTTTTGACATATAAACAAAAAGGGGGATCATTTCAGGGTTATGATTAAAATCTGTATCCATAATAACTACAATATCACCCTGGGATTCTCTTATGCCCCTCTTTATAGCGGTCGCCAGGCCTCGTCCATCTTTTCGAATAAATAATTTTACTACAGGTGAAGTTTTAAACTCTTTTTCAATAATCTCTGCCGTATTATCAGGACTATTGTCGTCCACTATAATAATTTCTCCATCCAAATTCTCATTTTTTAAAATTCTTACGGTATCATTGACAAGTTTAACGATATGGTCTCTTTCGTTATAAGTTGGAAATATGACTGATACTTTCACGTAACTTCCTTAATCTTGCGTGCTTTAACCAAAACATTCAGGCTCAAATTCCTTAATAAAGGCAGTAAAAAGTATGAGATAAATAACAGTAAACAAAAAATTAAAGCCACAGTCAACCCGCCTGTTCTATCAACTATAAAATTTATCATATTTATTTTATCTCCTTTGTGTAGAGATTCCATTTTTCGTTATAGAGTTTAAATGAATAAGAATATAGAAATCCCAAGTTCTTATAGAAATTATTAGCAACTAAGTTTTTGTCTTTTACCGTAACCTTGTAATCTGTAAAGCCTTTTTTCTTAAAGTCCTTCTCAAACAGTTTGACTAATCGCCTGCCTACTCCCTTTTTTCTGTGCCTCTTATCCACTGCTATGCTTAGTAGTTCCACTTTTGTAGATGCTTTCGTAGTACCAGAATAAAGGAGTGTCTCAAAAACCTTCTTTAATAAAGAAGAGTCAAGAATTACCCTTTTTATCAGTTGAGGCAGTAGTCTGAAAAAATGCTTTTTTATAACCCTTTTAAAGAGTTTACCACTATCTTGTGTGCCTACTATGAAACCATTGCTGTTTATGTATATAAACTCGACTTCCTCATATATTGCTTTTAAGAAACCTTTACCTAATGAGGGCAGAAAGTCTCCTTTAAAACATTCGATATGTAAATCACAAATTCGGTCTATGTCAGTTTTTTTCATATTTAGATACTATCTCGCCTATCTCAATAAGAGGTTTCCCAAAGTCCGCCTCAAAGGTTTCTTCTTTGTCCTGATATTTATATTTTCCTTTGGTGTTAGCAGTCATTCATTGTATTGGCATTAGGGTCATAATTGGCTTTGTAACAACAGCCAACCAAAGCTAACATTATCAAAATTTGCAATGAATTTTTCATTATCCTTATCAAATACGTTTATAGACAAAATTAATACCTCTAATTCTTAGCAGCTTTCTTTATCTTATCAGCAATATATTTAATATCTTCGCGCTTTAATCTCATACCCGATGGAAGATTAATGCCTTTTTTAGATAAAGATTCAGCTATCTTTAATCTCTTTCCTGTCTTATAAGAAGGCAATAAATGCAAGGGGTAAAAAAATGGCCTTGTCTCTATGTTTTTCTTTCTAAGTCTTTCCATAAGCCGGTCTCTAGTCAGACCATATCTTTTCTCAATGAGTATAGAATACATCCAATAAACACTCCTGGCCCATGTTTCATCTGGTGCCAGCTTTATTCCGGTTATGTCTTTGAGCAATGATTTATAATAATTTGCAATTTTTCTCTTAGATTTAATTGTTTTATCTATCTTTTGAAGCTGAGCCACACCTATTGCCGCCTGAATATTAGTCATACGATAGTTGTATCCGATTACAGGGTGCCAGTATTTCTTATTGGGGGACATTCCGTGATCTCTAAGCATCTGTCCTTTTTTATGCCATTTTTTATTATCAGTCAAGACCATACCCCCTTCACCGGTGGTAATAATTTTATTTCCATAGAAACTGAAGCAACTTATATCGCCAAACCCACCTACCCTTTTGTTTTTATATTCCGCTCCATGGGCCTCAGCCGCGTCCTCGATAATTAAAAGGTTGTGTTTTTTGGCTATCTTTAAAATGACATCCATATCTGCGGGATGACCATAAAGATGAACAACTATAATGGCTTTAGTTTTAGAATTTATCTTTTCTTTTATCTTGGCAGGATCGATATTCCAATTCTTCTCATCAACATCAACAAAAACCGGTTTAGCACCAGTGTAACTTACAGCATTAGCCACAGCTACAAAAGAAAGCGCAGGCACGATAACCTCATCCCCGCTTTTT
>DAOVKU010000041.1 GCA_030631665.1 Candidatus Omnitrophota bacterium | reverse complement strand
GGGATAATGTTACAGTAGAGGTAGAACTGGTTACGCCCATAGCTATGGAAAAAAACCTGCGGTTTGCCATCAGAGAAGGCGGACATACTGTAGGCGCAGGAGTAATTGGTGAGATTGTGGCCTAGCTGGTAATTTCTCTGCCTGCCGGTAGGCAGGAGTAGGAATTATTAGTAACTGGTAAATGCTGACTGGTAATTTGTTATTCAACCAGTTAATAAGGAAAAATTATAATGTCACAGCAAATAATTCGGGTTAAATTACAGGCGTACGATTACAGATTGCTGGATCGTTCTGTTAAAGGGATAGTAGAGACAACAAAGCGCACAGGAGCTAAAATCTCTGGTCCCATACCGTTGCCAACCAAAAGAGAAGATTATACTGTTTTGAGATCTCCGCATATTGATAAGGAATCCAGAGAGCAGTTCGAGATCAAAATACATAAAAGAATACTGGATATCATTAATCCGACATCTAAAACTATCGACGCCTTAAAGAAGCTGGATTTGCCTGCTGGCGTTTACGTTGAAATTAAGTAAAGTTGGTAATTAGTTTCAGCCAGAGGCTGATCCGCCTTTGGTGGAAACCAATTAACCAGGTAAAGCAATGAAAACTAAAGCAATACTAGGTAAGAAAATTGGGATGACGCAACTTTTTGATAAAGACGGCAATGTAATTGGCGTAACCGTTATTGAAGCCGGTCCTTGTGAAATAGTTCAAGTCAAAGATATTAGCAAAGAGGGATACAGTGCTATTCAACTTGGATTTGGAGAAAAAAAGGAAAATAAGACCAAAAAGTCACTTTTGGGACACTTTAAAAAGGCAAAAGTTAATCCCAAAAGAACTTTGAAAGAAATCAGAGTTGATCAGCATGAAAAATTTGAAGTTGGAGAAAAGATAACTGTTGATATATTTGAACCAGGAGAATATGTTGATGTAACCGGCAAGTCTATAGGCAAAGGGTTTCAGGGCGGTATGAAAAGATGGCATTGGTCGGGTGGACCAAAAACTCACGGGTCTATGAGCCATCGTACGCCGGGTTCTATTGGTACCAGCGCCACTCCCTCAAGGGTATTGAAAGGCCGCCACTTGCCTGGCCATATGGGTTATGATACTGTTACGGTTCAAAATATTGAGGTTGTAAAAGTAGATAAAGAACATAATCTTATTTTGTTAAAAGGACAGGTACCTGGCAAAAGAAATAATTTGTTAATTTTGAAAAGAGCCATAAAGAAACCACATAAAAAAGAAAAGCCAAAAAAAGAGTCAACTGATAAAAACAAGACAAAAGAAATACAACCAAAAAAAAGAAAATAAATAATTATGACCGATAAAATTACACTTAATATTTTAGATAAATCAGGCAAGCGGGTTGATACAATGAAAATTGACGAGAAAGTCTGGACGCAAAGAATAAACCAAGACCTTCTTCACAAGGCAATTGTAATGAGTTTGGCAAACAAGCGAGCAGGTACCGCTTCCACCAAAACCAGGAGTGACTGCAGAGGTGGTGGTCGCAAGCCCTGGAGGCAAAAGGGAACAGGTAGGGCTCGAGCAGGTACTATACGTTCGCCGCTCTGGAGAGGCGGGGGTGTTACCTTTGGCCCTCACCCAAGAGATTATTCTCATTCTTTGCCAAAGAAAATGAAAAACAAGGCTCTTGTTCAAGCTATAGTATCAAAAATAAATGAAAAAGATTTAATAATACTTGATGATTTAAAAATAGAAACACCTAAAACAAAAGAAGCGGCTCAATTGTTAAAAAAACTTAAAGCTACAGATGGAGCCACTCTTTTAGTAACTAAGTCGTTGGATGAAACATTAAAGAAAGCAGCTCGCAATTTACCTAATTTAGAACTGGCAAATGTTAAAGATTTAAATGCATATAATATTTTAAAAAATACAAAAGTCATTTTGACCAAAGAGGCTTTTTTGGAAGTCAAAAAAAGAGTAAAGCTATGAAAGATCCTTACGAAGTTATTGTAAGTTTATTACGCACCGAAAAAGGTTCAAGCCTTTTGCTCCTCAATAAATATCTTTTTGAGGTGAACAGAAGTGTTAATAAGCTCCAGATAAAAAAAGCAATAGAAGAAATTTATAAGGTGAAAGTAAAAAGCGTAAATGTTCTTATGGTAAGAGGCAAAAAAAGACGCTTGAGATACAAAACAGGTAAAACGCCTGACTGGAAGAAAGCTGTGGTTACCCTGAAAGAGGGAGAAAAAATAGAGGTTACTTAAGGTAAAAATGGGCATAAAAAAGAGAAAACCAACAACGCCAACACAAAGATGGACCATTCTTTCTGACTTCGCGGAAATTTACCCCAAGGGTAAAAAGCCCGAGAAGTCTCTTCTTGTTCCGCTTAAGAGAACCGGGGGACGTAATAACGCCGGGCGCCTCACTGCCAGAAGCAGAGGCGGTGGGCACAAACGTAAGTATAGGATAATAGATTTTAAACGCAATAAGGCAAATGTTCCGGCTAAAGTGGTATCTATAGAGTATGATCCGAATCGTTCTGCCAGAATTGCCTTACTTGAATATCAGGATGGAGAAAAGAGATATATCTTAGCACCTTCAGCATTAAAAACGGGAAATATGGTTTATAGCGGAGAAAGAGTTGAAATAAAGATTGGCAATTGTTTGCCGCTTAAGAATATCCCGTCCGGCGTCTCTATTCACAACATCGAACTCGTTAAAGGAAAAGGCGGTGAGATTGTCAGGAGTGCAGGTTCGCAGGCCATTATAATAGCTAAGGAAGAAAAATTTGCTCATGTTAAATTACCTTCCGGAGAAGTAAGATTGATTAATCTTGATTGTCTGGCTACTATTGGTCAGGTAAGTAATATTTCACATGAGCAGATTTCTAGTGGCAAGGCAGGCAGGACAAGATGGTTGGGAAGGCGGCCGAAGGTTAGGGGTGTGGCCATGAATCCAATTGACCATCCGCATGGTGGCGGGGAAGGAAAATCTTCGGGGGGTCGTCATCCATCTAGCCCGTGGGGTCAACCTGCTAAAGGATTTAAAACCAGAAAGAAAAATAAATTTTCTGACAAATTTATTATTAAGCGGCGCGTGATAAAACGAAAAAAGAAAAAAGGGTAAAATATTATGTCGAGATCAACAAAAAAAGGTCCCTATGTTGATGTCAAGCTTCTGAAAAAGGTAAAAAAAGCTGCTTCAGCTGGAGACAGAAAACCGATAAAGACTTGGTCCAGGTCTTCAACCATTATGCCTGAATTTGTGGGGCATACTTTTGCTATTCATAATGGTAAGATATTTATTACGGTTTATATAACGGAAAGCATGGTGGGACACAGGCTTGGTGAATTTTCTCCCACTAGAATATTTAGAAAACACGGATTTCATACTGAAAAATCAACTGCTGTAAAGTGAGATTAAAATGATTTCTAGAGCAAAAGCAAAATTTATAAGAGTTTCTCCGCGAAAAGCAAGACAAGTTATAGATTTAGTCAGGGGCAAAAAAATAGGCGAGGCGCTGGGCATATTAGAAAACATAAACAAAGGAGCACGCAAGCCGATAATTAAGGTTTTGAAATCAGCTATCAGTAATTCAAAACAATTTACAACTGATGAATCAAGACTCTATATTTCAAAAATAGTGGCGGATAAAGGACCTATGCTCAAAAGACATAGAGCTGCGGCTTTTGGCAGGGCCGTTCCTATCAGGCATAGACTTTGTCATTTAACTGTTGAGCTTGATGAGATTAAAAAAGAAATAAAACCAAAAACAAAAAGTATAGAGGTTAAAAAGAAAGAAATAAAGCCGAAGACAAAAAAGGTAGCAGTTAAAAAGAGAAAAAAAATCAAAAAGTCAAAATGAATAGACTTCCGCTCAAAAAATTCCCTAAAATTCTCCCCCGAGGAATCCAAAGGATTCCCGGAGGGTGCAACGATTTTAGAAATCTCGAGGAAGTTAATTCGTCCGCCTAGGCGGACTCATTAAAGGAGTAAAAAGTGGGACAAAAAGTTCATCCTTTTAGTTTTAGAATAGGTTTTGTTAAAGATTGGAGTTCTCGTTGGTTTGTTAAAAAGAAAGAATTTAGCAAGTTTCTTGAGGAAGACCTTAAAATAAGAGATTATATTGCCAAAAATCTCCAGGCAGCCGGCATAGCCAAGGTGGAAATAGAAAGAGCTGCGGAGAAAGTCAAAATAATTATTTTTACTTCACGCCCCGGGATAGTTATTGGCAGGCGGGGCGCTGATATAGATCGCTTGCGAGATGAAATACAAGAAATCACCGGCAGAGAAAATTATATAGATATTAGAGAAATCAAAGAACTTAACAAAGAAGCTTTGTTAATAGCCAAGAACGTAGCTTTTCAACTCCAAAAAAGAATTTCTTATAGAAGGGCCATGAAACGTGCCGTTACTCAGGCCATGACCGCAGGGGTCGAAGGCGTTAAGATTAAATGTGCGGGCAGATTAGGCGGGGCGGAAATGAAACGCAGAGAAACTTATAAAGAAGGCAAAGTACCGCTTCATACTTTGCGCGCCGATATAGATTATGGTTTTACAGAAGCCCGTACAACATATGGAACAATTGGTGTTAAAGTATGGTTGTATAAAGGTGAGAAGAAATTCAAGCAGTATATTGAAGAAAAATTAGGAGAAAAACTTTCTTTAGAGAAAAAAAGGAAGTTTTAGGGAGATTATAAGTTAATGCCTTTAATGCCGAAAAGAGTAAAATATAGAAAGTCGCAGCGTGGGAGCAGGCGTGGTTTGACTTCGGCCGGAAGCCAATTAAATTTTGGCGAATTTGGTTTGCAGGCGCTTCAGAATGCATGGTTGACTAATGCACAGCTGGAATCCGCGCGTGTGGCTTTAACGCGTCATATAAAACGCGGCGGGAAAGTATGGATTAGAATTTTTCCTGATAAGCCGATTTCTAAAAAACCGGCTGAGACCAGGATGGGTAAGGGTAAAGGCTCCACGGAATACTGGGTTGCAGTTGTAAAAAGAGGTAAAATTATTTTTGAAATGGAGGGTGTTCCTGAAGAAATTGCCAGAGAATCTATGAGATTAGCGGCTCATAAGCTTTCTCTTAGAACTAAATTTGTTTCGAGGAGAATTTATAAATGACACCTTTAAAAGCAAAGGATCTTCGTACTGAGACAACTGAAGAGTTGCAAGGCAAGGTATCGGCATTACGCAAAGAATTATATGGCTTTCGAGTTCAAGCTCATTCTGGCCAAATAGAGAAATCACATAGAATAAGACAAATAAAGAGGGATCTCGCCAGATTATTAAGTGTGCTCAAGGAGAAGGAAAATGTCCAGAAATAAATCTACAGGTAAGAAGAAAACGCTAGTTGGCAAAGTCCTCAGCGATAAGATGAATAAGACCATAACTGTTCAAATTGAGTATTTAAAAGAGCACCCTATGTACAAACGAATGATAAGGAAATTTAGTAAATTTAAAGTGCACGATGAAGAAAATAAAGCAAAAATAGGAGATATGGTTAGAATATCTCAAATTCGCCCCCTCTCAAAAGAGAAGCGCTGGCGGCTTTTGGAAATTTTAAAATGATTTATATGCGCACAATTTTACAAGTAGCAGATAACACCGGGGCTAAACGTGCCTCTTGCATCGGAGTATTGGGGCGTAGCGGCAAGAGATATGCAGAAGTGGGAGATATCGTTAGAGTCAATATTAAAGAATCAGCGCCGGATGCTGTAGTGAAAAAAGGAGAAAAGGCTATGGCGGTTATTGTCAGGACGAAGATGCTCATAAGAAGGAAAGATGGTTCATATTTAAGGTTTGATAACAATGCCTTAGTTATTATAGATGAGCAGAATAATCCTCGTGGGACCAGAATTTTTGGCCCTGTAGCTAGGGAATTAAGAGAAAAAAACTTTATGAAAATTATTTCGCTTGCTCCGGAAGTGATTTAGTAAACAGTAATCAGACCCTCTCTTGGGCCCTTCCTTCAGGGGAATTAGTAAGGCCTATCCCTGTGGATTAAAGGAATCAGGAAGGTCTATCCCTGTGGATTAACTCGAATTTTAAACAAAGATGAAAACTTTTCAACTTAAACAAAAAGATATTCACCAAAAGTGGTATTTATTGGATGCCAAAGGGGAGATTCTTGGGAAACTAGCGACCCAGGCCGCTAAGCTCTTAAGAGGCAAGCATAAGGCAGAATTTACCACACATCTTGATTGTGGCGATGGAGTTGTGGTTATTAACGCTAGGGATATTATTGTAACCGGCAGAAAATTGAAACAAAAAACTTACACTTCTTATTCAGGATATCCGGGCGGACTCAAAGTTAAAAAATTAGAAGTGTTAATGAAACAAAATCCTGCTAAAGTAATTGAACATGCTATTCGCGGAATGCTGCCTCATAATAAGCTTGGAAGAAAAATGGTTAAAAAACTAAGAGTGTATGCTGGTGAGCACCATCAACAAATGGCTCAGGAACCAAAAGTGTTTCAAATGAAGTCTGCTGGCTAAATTTGACCCCGAAGCTTCGGGGTTCAATTCACACTTATCAGTTATGTTCACTACGTTTCATAACTGATGTGCTCATTAAAGGAAAAATAATTAAGTGGTTAAAAAAGAAGTAGTTAAAGAAACAACTAAAAAGCAAAAGAAATTGATTACCGGCAGAAGAAAAGAAGCCGTTGCCAGAGTAAAGCTTATAGCAGGTAAAGGGCGAATCAAGATAAACAACAGGTCTTTTGAGGAATATTTCCCTATAGATATATTGCGCCTAAAGATTGTTCAGCCTTTAGTTGTAGCCGGTGCTTTGGATAAATTTAATGTTTGCGCGCGGGTAAATGGTGGTGGAATTTCCGGCCAGGCAGGAGCGTTGTCTCATGGAATCGCCAGGGCCTTGGTCGAAAAAGATGAAAATTTAAGACCTTTATTAAAAAAAGAAGGTTTTCTTCGCCGTGATCCGCGCCGAAAAGAAAGAAAAAAATACGGACAGAAGGGGGCACGAAAACAATTCCAGTTCTCTAAGAGATAAAAGTCTTTTAGCGATAATTTATCCCAAAATAGATTTACATAACTTAAGTATTTTCAAAGACCTATGTCTGTCATCGCAAAAAGAGGGCTTGACGGCATAGGTTTTTTATTTTATAATTAAATGAGGCTTAGACTTATGGAGAGAATGAAGTGAGCGAACATAAGTCTGTAGCTGAATTTATCCCGAAGGTAGTACTTCTATGAAGAAACTTCATTCGGGATTAATTCGTCCGCCTAGGCGGACTCATTAATAAGGAGAGCGAGATGTTTAAAATAGGTATAATTGGAGCAACTGGTTACACCGGTCAGGAATTAGTGGAAGTATTATGCGAGCATCCTGTGGTGAAAATGGCATATTTATCGGCTAAGGTTGAGAAGGAACAAAATATTTCTAAGATTTTTCCTTCCCTGGTTGGTAAAATTGATCTACCGTGTGGCGACTTAAAAATTAACGAAGCTATAAAAGCAACTGATATTGTTTTTTTAGCAGTACCTCACACGGTCTCAATGGAAATTGCTCCCAAATTTTTGAAAGCGGGCAAAAAGGTAATAGATTTAAGTGCCGACTTCAGATTAAAAAATGCTAAAATTTATCAGAAATGGTATGGAGTAAAACACAAAACCCCTCAATTGTTGCCCCAGGCCGTATATGGCCTTCCAGAGCTATACAGGGAAAAAATAAAAAAGGCACAACTGGTTGCTAACCCCGGCTGTTATCCAACGGCGGTTATATTAGGACTGGCGCCTTTATCTGAAGGTGGTTATATAAATTGTGATAATATTATCATTGATGCCAAGACCGGAATGACGGGAGCCGGCAGGAAACCTTTATTACCTTTAATTTTTAGCGAAGTAAACGAAAATATAAAAGCCTATAAGATCAACGAACATCAGCACATGTGTGAAATTGAGCAGGAACTGACAAGGCTTGTAAAGAAAAAAGTATCTATTATTTTTGTGCCTCATGTAGTCCCGTTAAACAGGGGAATTATGGTTACCATGTATGTTAAATTTAGAAAACAGATAACACCCTCTAAACTTATAGACTTTTATAAGACTTTTTACCGCAATGAACCTTTTATAAGAATACTTGATTATGGAATTACTCCGCAAACAAAAGATGTTGATAAAACAAATTATTGCAGTATTGGTATGAAGATAGATGAAAAAGCTAAGGCAGCTGTTATTGTTTCTGTTATTGATAACCTTGGCAAAGGTGCGGCACGCCAGGCTGTGCAAAATATGAATATTATGTGTGGTTTTATCGAAACACTGGGGCTGAAATAATGCAGAAAATTGTTTCTTCGGTAACTGCCGCCAGAGGGTTTAAGGCTCTTGGAATTAATTGCGGGATAAAAAAAAGAAATAAAGACTTAGGCCTTATTTTCTCGGAATATCCGGCTATATGCGCAGCTTTTTTTACTACCAATGCTTTAACTTCATCTCACATCCAGCTTGATAAGATACATTTAAAGAAAAGCCCCCACATAAAAGCAATTGTAGTCAATAGTGCTAATGCAAATTGTTGTACGGGCAAGATGGGCTTCTATGACAGCTTATCTATGGCGAAAGAAACAGCAAAAGTTTTAAAGATAAAGCCAGAGGAAGTGATTGTAGCTTCAACAGGTATTATTGGTCAAAGGCTTCCCATTGAAAAAATAAAAAAGGCTATTTTGAAATTTCCTCTATTTTTACATAAGAGGGGTGCCGGGGATTTTGCCCATAGCATTTTAACCACAGATACCAGGACTAAGGAAATAGCGATATCTCTTAAAATTGCCGGTAAAACGGTTAAAATCGGAGGTGTGGCTAAAGGCGTTGGAATGGTAAATCCTCTTATGGCTACCACCTTGATGTTTATAACCACGGATGCCGCCATTAACAGGGTGGCTTTGAAGAAGGCTGGGAAGTTGGCCATTGCCAAGTCACTCAACATGATAACCGTTGACGGCGATATGAGTCCCAACGACTCTCTTTTTATTATAGCAAATTCCCTGGCTCAGAATAAAATTATCAAACCCCAGGGTGCTGAGTTTAAGAAATTTAGTGATGCATTATCTTATGTTTGTAATCAATTGGCAAAGTTGCTTATTAAAGACGGTGAAGGGGCAACGAAGTTTGTTGTTATTAAAGTAAAAGGAGCTGCTTTTCAAAAGCAGGCCCGGAAAATAGCTTCAACTATAGCTAATTCGCTTTTGTTTAAGACCATGATTTATGGTGGAGATCCTAACTGGGGTAGAATTGTCTCTAGTGCGGGAAGTGCCGATAAAAATCTTAATATAAAAAAATTAGATATTTATGTCGGCCATAAGAAGATTTTCAGCGGTGGTAAGCCAACTAAAACTGATAAAAGAATTTTAAGAAAAATGTTTCTTAAAAGAGAAATAGAGATTATCCTGGATTTAAAATCCGGCAGGCAGCAGGCCGTAAAATACACCTGTGACTTATCACCTGAGTATGTAAGAATAAATTCCAAGTACAGGATTTAAAGAAGATGGAAGAAATAATAAGGAAAGCAGATATTTTAATAGAAGCGTTGCCCTATATTCAGAAATTCTATGGCAAGATAGTGGTAATCAAATACGGCGGGGCGGCTATGACCAGCGAAGAAATAAGAGCAGGTACTTTGCAGGATATTGTTTTCATGAATTTTATCGGCATGCACCCTATTCTTGTTCACGGAGGAGGTCCGCTTATAACCAGGAAAATGCATGAGATGGGTAAAGCGCCGCAGTTTTTAGATGGGATACGCATAACTGATAAAGAAACCATAAAAATAGTTAAAAAAGTTCTTAAGTCAATAAACAACGAACTTATTTCTGAAATCATTTCGATGGGTTCAAAAGCTAAAGGTTTGGGCGGCAGGAAAAAGAATATTTTTAAAATCAAAAAGAAAAATACGAAAATCGATGTGGGTAATGTTGGTGTTGTAGCGGAGGTAGATATTAAGCCCATCAAAAGACTTTTAAAGAAAAAAATTATACCGGTTATTATGCCGCTTTCAATAGGTGAAGATGGCCAACTTTACAATATCAATGCCGATGAAGTTGCTTTTTCGCTTGCTCAGGCACTCTGTGCTGAGAAGTTAGTTTTACTTACTAATGTAAAAGGTATTTTAGCTAACAAGGATGACGAAGCTTCTTTAATTCATACTTTGCATACTAAAGAAGCCCAGGATTTAATCCATAGAGATGTTATTCAGCACGGAATGATACCCAAAGTTAAGGCTTGCGTGAAAGCTCTTAACAGTGGAGTGGTAAAGACGCATATAATCGATGGCAGGATAGCGCATTCGGTATTACTTGAAATTTTTACTGATGAAGGCGTTGGCACTGAAATTATTAAAGGTAAAATATCAAAATGAAAACTAAAGATGTAATTAATTTATATAATCAGTTTGTAATGCCCACTTATACCAGAACGCCTCTTGTTCCTGTTAAAGGCAAGGGCATGAAGGTAGTAGATTTACACGGGAAGGAATTCCTGGATTTTTTTCCGGGCTGGGCAGTGAGCGGGCTGGGACACTGCCATCCTGAAGTTGTCAGTGCCGTAAGAAACCAGTTGAAGAAAATAATTCATATACCTAACAATTATTATATTCTACAACAGGCAAAACTTGCCCGGGAAATAATAAATAATTCTTTTCCCGGTAAGGTGTTCTTTTGTAATAGCGGGGCCGAGGCCATAGAATCGGCTATCAAGCTTGCCAGGGCTTTTGGCAGGCCAGACAGGTTTGAAATAATCAGTATGGAAAAATCTTTTCACGGCAGAACACTTGGAGCTTTAGCTTTGACCGGTCAGAAAAAATACCAGCAGGGATTTGAGCCAATGCCGCAAGGTTTTAAGTGTGTGGAATTCGGAAATTTAGAGGCCTTAAAAAAAGCTATAACGCTCAGGACGTGCGCTGTAATTATTGAGCCCATTCAGGGAGAAGGCGGAATAAATGTTGCACCGGAAGAATATCTTAAGGCGCTAAAAAAACTTTGCCGGGAAAAAAACATATTGCTTATTTTTGATGAAATTCAGACAAGTATGGGAAGGACGGGTAAGTTTTTTTACTATCAGCATTCTGGAGTTGTGCCGGACGCCATGACTTTAGCCAAGAGTCTTGGCGGGGGCATGCCTATTGGAGCGCTGGTAGCGACAGAGAAAATAGCTGATTTGCTCACTCCCGGGACACATGCTTCGACTTTTGGCGGTAGTCCCGTAGTTTGCGCGGCGGGCTTAGCTGTTTTTAGAGCCATTAAGAAAGAAAAACTTCTTAAGAACGCAAAAGAAATGGGAAGTTACTTATTTGAAAAATTGAATATTTTAAAACAAAAATGTGATATTATAAAGGAAGTAAAAGGTTTGGGTTTGATGATAGGGGTGGAACTAACCATAGAAGGCAAACATATAGTCGAGGCCTGCTTTGAAAAAGGCCTTTTAATTAATTGTACTCAAGGTAATATATTGAGATTAATGCCGGCTTTAAATGTTAAAAAGAAAGATATTGATAAAATGATTAAAATTTTAAAGGATGTTTTAGCCGATGCTGTTTAAAAAAGACTTAATTTCTATAGCAGATTTATCTTTAGGCGAAATTAATGAAATCTTTGACCTGGCTTTAAAATTAAAAAAGGGTATTTTGAGAGGTTCGCCGCTTACAAAAAAGACGCTTTGTTTAATTTTTCAAAAGCCGTCAAATAGAACCAGAGTTTCTTTTACCGTGGGCATGACGCAGCTCGGTGGCCATGCGATTTGTCTGGGCCCTGAAGAGATAAAAATGGGCGTTAGGGAATCAAGTAAAGATGTGGCAAGAGTAATTTCAAGATATGCAGATGGTATTGTAGCCAGGACATTTAAGCATAAGGATATAATAGAAATTGCCAGGAGCGCCAGCATTCCGGTTATAAATGGCTTATCGAATTTCTTGCATCCATGTCAGGGCTTGAGTGATTTATTTACCATAAAAGAAAAAGCTGGAAACTTAAAGACTATAAAAGTTTCCTATGTCGGTGATGGCAATAATGTTTTGCATTCGTTAATGCTGGCTTGCTCAAAATTAGGTCTTAATTTGAGCATAGCTACGCCAAAAGGCTATGGGCCCAAAAAGGAAATTACAAAACAAGCAATTAGTTTTGCCAAAAAGAGTAAGGGTAAAATAGAATTTTTTGATAAACCCGGCGATGCAGTCAAGGGTGCTGACTTTGTCTATACAGATGTCTGGACAAGCATGGGCAAAGAAGGGGAATATGAAAGAAGAAAAAAAATATTTAAACCTTTTCAGCTAAATTCAAGGTTACTTAATAAAACCGGAAAAAAATCTTTTGCAATGCATTGTCTTCCTGCTCATAGGGGAGATGAAATAACAGATCAGGTAATGGACTCAAAGCAGTCTATTGTTTATGATCAGGCAGAAAACAGGCTTCATGTTGAAAAGGCCATTTTAGTGTTACTTTTAGGTTAATTGAAGTCCAAACTTACGGAGTGAAACGAACGTAAGTTTGTTGGCTGAATTTGATCCGCCTTAGGCGGATTCAATTCATCCGCCTAGGCGGACTTATTGAAGAGGAAATAAAATGCAGAAAAAGGTAATTTTAGCTTATTCAGGCGGTCTTGATACTTCTATAGCCATTGGCTGGCTTAAAGAGAGAGGTTTTTCGGTTTATGCTTATCTGTCTGATATCGGCCAGCCGATAAACAAAGCCATGCTGAAGAAAAAGGCCCTTAATTGCGGGGTAAAAAAAGTTATCATTGAAGATTTGAAGGAAGAATTTGTTACTGATTTTGTAATACCTGCCATAAAGGCCAATGCTGTCTATGAAGAAAAGTATTTTTTGGCCACTGCCCTCTCAAGGCCTTTAATAGCCAAGGGTCTTGTTGAAGCAGCTAAAAAGTTAGGTGCTAAATATGTGGCTCATGGTTGCACCGGCAAGGGTAATGACCAGGTTAGATTTGAGATTTCAATTGGCTGCCTCGCTCCGGATTTAAAAGTTGTAGCTCCGGCCAGGGAATGGAGTTTTAAATCAAGAGAAGAACAGGTAGACTACGCTAAAAAACATCATATACCCGTAGAAGTTACCAAGAAAAGTCCCTATTCTATTGATGAAAATATTTGGGGAGTAAGTATTGAATGTGGCATCTTGGAGGATCCATGGGAAACTCCGCCTGAGGATGCTTATATTTTAACTAAGAGTCCCGAGAAAGCAGATTCAAAGGCGAAGGTAGTTACTATTACTTTTAAAGATGGCGTGCCCGTAAAGCTAAACGCAAAGAAAATTAAGCTACCTGACTTAATTGAAAAATTAAACAAAATAGGCGGTGGATGCGGCATAGGCAGAAGCG
>DAOVKU010000059.1 GCA_030631665.1 Candidatus Omnitrophota bacterium | reverse complement strand
ATTATTTTACCAGAAGCAAGTGGGGTTCTTTTTTTGCCGGTCTGGCCTTTTCTTTTTGCCCTTATCATTTTGCTCACGCCAGCCACATAACTTTAGCTAATATACAATGGATGCCGCTTTTTGTTCTCTTTCTTTTTAAATTACACAACGAGAGAACGTATCTGGCTGCTACTTTGTGTGGTTTATTTTTTGCCCTGACACTTCTTTCTGATACATATTATGGTTATTTTATGCTGGTTGTTGCGGCAACTTTTATTGTTTTTAAGATATTCAGAAAAGTACTTAGTAAGAAAAGAGTGCGTTTTACTCCCAGGGTGGGCCTATTAAAAAATTCACTTCTTTTAATTACGACTATTTTCGTTGCTATTTTGGTATGTTTCCCATATATTTTCCCTATTTTAAAATCATATCTTTTTGAAAACGCAGCGGGCCTTTCATTGCAAAAATACATACGTGATATTAGCCAGCTTTATATTTATTCCGCTAAGATATTCAATTATATTTTACCTGCAACTAACCAGCCTGTTTTCGGCTCATTTACGCAGAAATTTGTAGGCTCAATTTTTTACGGCGAAAGCATTCAGGAACACAGTCTTTATCTGGGAATGACAACGATTTTCCTCAGCTTTTTTGGTTATCGTTTCTGGCAGGACAGAAAAAAGATGCAGGTTCAGGACATTGTCAAAAGAAGGCAATTAGATTTTTCAATAAAATTTTTTGCCTTATTGACAGCGGTGGTTTTTTTATTTTCTCTTTCACCAACTTTTATGATTTTAGGCAGACATATTAAGATGCCCTCATATTATGTTTTTCAAGTTTTACCTTTTTTTCGCGCCATAGCACGTTTTGGTATGGTAGTTATGTTGGCTTTATGTGTGCTGGCGGGTTTTGGATTCAAATTTTTAATAGAAAGGATAACCAGCCCATGGAAAAAAGCGACAGTTGGTTTCGGTTTGATATGTATACTTATTTTTGAATTTATAAATATACCGCCCTTTAGAACTACTGATATAGGTAATGTACCGGAAGTTTACCGGTGGCTTAAAGACCAAAGTGAAAAATCGATTGTTATTGAATACCCCCTCGGTAATAATATTGAATACATTTTTTATCAGCGAGTTCATAAAAAAAGGCTTGTAAACGGCGCTTTACCCAAGACAGAAGCATATTCTGTTGCAGAAAAAATTAAGGATATCACCAGGCCCGGCACCGTTGATATTTTGAGGAAGCTTGATGTCGAATTTATTATTCTGCACCTAAATTCAGATGACTATCAACAGAGTGAGCGACTTGTTATTATGAAAGAACTCGATAGTTTTGACAAAAAATATGGGCTGGTTTTGATTAAAGAATTCAATGGAACCAAGGTTTTTAGACTCAGGGAGGATTAAATGAAAAGAAAATTGTTAAGGTTTTTTATAATTATGTTGGTTTTGCTCATTTTATGTTTTATGTTGTATCAAGTTATTGGATGGAATGTTGCCACGCGGCGCTATCAAGCCCACGTTAAATCTTTATTAGATAAACAATCTAATGAAGTTTTTGAACCTGGAGAGAAAATAGTTTATACTTTGCGCTATATGGGTTTGCCGGCCGGAAAAGCTATTACCAAAGTCCAGAAAATTAGCGAATTTAAGGGTCGCAATGTTTATGTATTAACCGGAAGGGTTAGAACATCTGATTTTATTTCTCTTTTTTTTGAAGCTGAGGGTCATGTGTGTTCTTATGTGGACACAGAAAGACTGCACTCCCTTTATTTTCATGAAGAGTCCCAGGCTTCCGGTCACAGAAAGAACAAAAAAACACTCATTTTTAACCAGCAGGATTTGTTTCTCCAGATAGACGGAGGGGAAAAAGTGAGAATTCTTCCTGATACCCAGGATCCCCTGAGTGCATTTTATTTCTTGCGTCTCCTGGATTATGAAAAGATAAATAAAAGCTATGAAATTAATATAAAAGGTCGAAAGAGAGATAGAACCCTTGTAGCAAAATTCCATAGCAAAGAAAAGCTCAAAACCCCCTTCGGGGAAATTGACACCATCAAAGTTTATATACATCTTAAACCCGTCAAGGCTACTTCCCGTCACGAAATCAGCGGTTTCGTGTGGCTTACCGATAATAAGAAAAAAATTCCTATTCTGGTCAGGCTAAAAACTAAAGCCGGCCCAGCCAGTTTTCTGCTTTATGACTTAGACTTGTAATTATTAGCAACGGATAAAATATTCTATGAAAATCGCTTTAATTTTTAATAAGGATAGAGCAGATACCACGGGTTGTTATTACGAACGTGTTTTAAGAGAGAGCAGTTTGGATTTTGAACATTTTACCACACAATGCGCCCGGGAAATAAATGCAAATTTTGATTTATATCTGCGCATAGACCACGGTGATTATAAGTATGATTTACCCGCTTCTTTGCATCCTGCTGCTTTTTTGGCTATTGACACACATCTAAAAAAACCTTATAAAAAAATTCTGCGACAGGCCAAACATTATGATTTTGTTTTTGCCGCACAGAAAGAAGGGGCACAGAAACTAACAAAAGTCCTTAGAAAGAAAGTTGAGTGGATTGCGCATGCCTGCGACCCAAAAATTCACAGGAAATTAAATCTTGAAAAGAAATATGCAGTAGGTTTTGTTGGTTCCTACGGAGGCCGTGGCAGCGAGAGAGAAGAGCTTCTACTGGAAGTTAAAAGCCAATTTCCCTCTTCTTTCATTGGCGGTGCTCTCCATACGCAGATAGCAGAGATTTATAGTAGTTCCAGGATAGGCATTAACTATTCTTTGAATAACGATATCAATATGCGCATGTTTGAAATATTAAGCTGCGGAACAATGCTCATTACCAGCAAAATCAAGGAGAATGGTTTTGCTGAATTATTTAAAGAGGGCCTTCATTTGGTTACTTACGAAACCAAAAAAGAGTTGATGGTTTTAATTGACTATTATTTAAGACACGATGAAGAAAGAGAAAGAATAGCCCGGGCAGGATATGAATTAGTCAAGAGCCGGCATACTTATAAACATAGGCTCAGGAAGATATTTGATGTTATAAAACAAGCAGACCCCACAAAATTCAGGCAGTTGGAATTATGAAGGCTGAAATAATTGTTATTGTCTGGAATAAACTTCAAATAACGAGAGATTGCCTTGAGAGTGTGATTTCAAAGACGAAGGCACCTTTTCAGCTTCTACTTATAGATAATGCCAGTGAAGAGAAAACCGCTGTTTTTCTTAAAAGTTTTGCCTCAAAATATAAGACGAAAACCAGGCTTATTAGAAATGAGTCAAATATAGGCTTCGTCAAGGCGGCTAATCAGGGTTTAGAAGAATCTCGAGCCGATTTTGTATGCCTGCTTAATAATGACACCCTGCTTACAGATGGTTGGCTCAATGAACTTATCTTTGTGGCCACAAAAAATCCCAAGATAGGGCTGCTAAATCCTTCAAGTAATACCCTTGGCCAGAAGATAAGCATAGGTAGCATAGATGTTTTCGCCCGCTCTCTTGCTAAGCACCATGGTCAGTTTGAAGAAATGGCTCAGGTAAGTGGTTTTTGCATGTTAATAAAAAGAGAAGTTATTGAAAAAATAGGTAAATTTGACGAAATTTATGGCATGGGCAATTTTGAAGACACAGACTATTCACGCCGTGCCGTCACGGCTCTTTTTGGCTGTGCCAGGGCAAAGGCCAGCTATGTTTATCACCACGAAAGAACTTCTTTTTTGAAATTGAAAGACTATGATACTTCTTTTAGGAAAAACCAGACCATTTTTTATAATCGCTGGGGCAAGCCAAAAAGAATCTTTATCGAAGCCAGAAAGGGACTATTGCCGAAGCAGATGGATAAATTGTTGTCTTTAGCTCGTGCCGGCAATTGGATTGTAATAGCTAAAGAAAAAAATGTTAATTTGCTAACATCTAAACATTCTAATATTAGAGAAATTTCTTTTATGAAATTCATCTTTGAAATAAATTGCCTGCTTAGAATACTTAAGAAACTAAAGAAAAAATATGATTATATATTGGTTCAATCAGAGGCTCTTAAGAAAACACTTACACTTTTAAAACCTTTTCATAGAGCAAAAGTTTTCTCTCTTAGAGAACTTGAGGAGTTAGAAAAAGATGGTTAACGAGAAGAAGCCGATTTCGGTAGTGGTTATAACCAAGGATGAAGAGAAAAACATCTCCAGTTGTCTCGAGTCTGTTTATGGCTGGGCAGATGAAATAGTCGTTGTTGATGATGAGAGCACAGACAGAACGGTTGAAATGGCCCGGAAGTTTACAGACAGGATTTTCAGCAAAAAAATGAAAGTGGAAGGTACTCATAGGAATTATGCTTATTCGCTGGCTGGCAATAAGTGGGTATTAAGTCTTGATGCAGATGAAACCGTAACAGAGGACTTAAAGAAAGAAATTGATTCAGTGCTTTGTGGCGATACTGAATATAGTGCTTTCAGTATTCCCCTGAAGAACTATATCGGTAATTACTGGGTTCGCTACGGCGGGTGGTACCCGGCAGCCAAAGTGCGGCTTTTTAAGAAAGATAAATTCAAATACGAAGAAGTGGGAGTTCATCCCAGGATTTTTTTAGATGGGAAGTGCGGACACCTGAAAAAAGATATCATTCATAAAGGTTATCCTGATGTAGCTCATTTTCTTAGCAGTCTTAATTATCAAACCAGCAAAGAAGCCGAAAAGTGGTTGGCAGACAGGAGAAAAATGAGCCTTCCCAGGGCGCTTAGAAAAACCATAGACCGTTTTCTTAGAGCTTATGTGTTAAAGAAGGGTTTTAGAGATGGTTTTATCGGTTTGGTGGTTGCTGTTTTTGCGGGTCTTTATCAATTTTTGACATATGCCAAGTATCGACAGTTAAAACAGTTGCAGAATAAAAATGGGCAAAAAAGAAGTTAATAGTCAAGTTTATCAGGAGAATTATTATCTAAGGGCTTTTGACGGTCGGCTTGAAAACTATTTAAAAAGCCTTAAATCAGGTGCCCAGGACAATCGCTTTAAAGAACTTTTTCGGCTTGCGAAGTTAGAAAAAGGCGAGAGAGTGCTTGATGTTGGTTGCGGGCGGGGAGAACTGGTATATTTTTCCCTCCTAAAGGGTGCTTCGGAAGCCATTGGCATTGATTATAGCCGGCCTGCTTTATCAATTGCCAATAAAGCCCTTGATATTTTACCGGAAAATTTAAAGGGAAGGGGCAATTTTTTATATCAAGACATTTCTTCTTTAAAACTGAATGGTACATTTGACTGTTGTTTTTTAACAGATATTGTTGAGCATTTAACCAAAAACCAGCTTTATAAATTATTTTCAGAGATAAAAAAACATCTTTCAACCCATGGCAGGATTGTTATTCATACGGCACCAAATATTAACTGGATTCGTTTTGAGTATCCTTTAAAGCGTTTTTTGGTTATCCCATCTACAATTATAAAGCGACTCAGGGGGAAAAAACCATATCTTGCCCCCGCCAATACAAATTTTCTTAAAAAGATATTATCCTATCTCGACCTTTATTACGTGCGTGATTATTATAGCTACAGCCCTCATATGCATATAAATGAACAATCCCCGGCTTCTTTGAAGAAACTTCTTAAAGCTTCCAATTTTGACTTTAAAATATGGTGCGAGGATGGTTCCAGTAATTTTATATCTGTTATATGTAAAAGGTTTTGGGGGCCGGATATTTGGGCATTGGCAAGATTGAAGAAATGATGCCGGTCAGAATTGGCACAGGATAAAAAAAATTATGACCAAATATTATGCAATTTGATAAATTTTAATCGAAGTTAATGGGAAAAATTTCAATGAAATGAAAGAAGAAATTATTTTTCTCGATAGAGATGGAGTAATAAACAGAAATCCTGCAGCCAAATACGTTACTTGCCTGGAAGAATTTAAATTTATACCAGGAGCCATAAAGGCTATTGGGCGTCTTTCGGCAGCCGGCTATAAAATTTTTGTTATCTCTAATCAGCAGGGTGTGGGCAAAGGCCTCTATACGCGAAAAACGTTGGATGAGATTACGCAGTGGATGCTCAGGAGGATAGAAAGAGGGGGCGGGAAGATAGCCGGTGTCTATTATTGCACACACACCGAACTTGAGAACTGTCCGTGTCGAAAACCAAAAACAGGGTTAATAAAAAAAGCTATGGGTGGAGCAGAAAAAGATTTAAAAGAAACTTTTTTTATTGGTGATACCGAGCGTGACATTAAGACAGGTCAGGGGGCCGGGTGCAAAACCATTCTTGTTCTCTGCGGAAAAACCAGAGATTCCAGCATGGAAGGCTGGGGGGTGCGGCCGGATTATATATTCAAAGATTTAAAAAAAGCAGTCGATTTTGTTTTAACACAACAGCTTTCTATTACGAAGAAAAATCGCATTAAGAAATGAAAATTTTTATAACTTATGCCAGTGCCGGCACAGGACACCGCAAGGCCGCAGAAGCACTCTTTGGAGCCGCAAAACTACAAAACAAAGAGCAGGATATTGAACTTTTTGATGTCCTTGATTATACCAATTCTTTTTTTAAATGGTTTTATGATGCAAGTTATCTTTTTATGATAACCTACTTCCCTTTTGTATGGGGGTTTTTTTATTATTTGCTTGATTTTAAGCTTGTCTATTTTTTGATTTCACCCATAAGATACGCTATTAATTTTTTAAATAGTAAAAGATTAAGGGATAAGTTAATAAATGAAAATCCGCAGGTTGTTATATCTGCCCATTTTTTTGCTTCGCAGGTAGTAGCTAACCTTCTGGCTCGTGGATATCTGCCAAAAACAAAACTTATTACGGTGTTAACAGATTTTCTGCCGCATTTTTTTTGGATTAATTACAAAACGCATTTTTACAGTGTGGCTCTACCAAGGGCAAAAGAGGAGCTTATTCGCAGAGGCGTAGCTAAAGAAAAAATCAGGGTTTTTGGAATACCTGTTAGCCGTTCCTTTTTAGAAAGTCAGGAAAAATCCTCCTTGAAGGAAAAATTAAATTTCAGTCCAAAAAAACCCGTAGTTTTAATTGTCAGTGGTGGTTTTGGAGTAGGGCCGGTAGAAAAAATGCTTTGCGCTCTGGATAAATATGGGATGGATATAGAGCTGGCTGTGGTTTGCGGCAGAAACACCTCTCTTTTTAAGCGGCTTAAAAAAATAAATTTTAGAAAGAAGATAGAGGTTTTCGGTTTTGTTGACAATATGTATGAATTAATGGGAGCAAGTGACCTCATTATTACTAAAGCAGGAGGGATGTCCATCAGCGAGGCATTGGCAAGCCGCCTGCCTATGATTATTGTGCGTCCTGTGCCGGGTCAGGAAACCCGAAATTGTTATATTTTAACCCACAATAAAGTGGCTATAAAAATAAAAAATTTAAAGCAGTTAAAAATAGCTGTTGTTAAGCTGCTGCAAGATAATACAAGAAAGACCTATCTTGAGAATGTCAAATTTATTTCTCATCCCAGGGCTGCTTTTGATATAATAGAATTTGCAAATTCGATTGCAATGAAAAAATGAAAAAAGTTGAACGTACTATCTCTTCGTTAAAGGCATTTTTAGAGCAAGAAGCCAATTATGGAATTAATGAATATTTTTTCCAGGAAGATTTAATGAGTGGAGCCATTGATAAAACTCGCCTTTTTTCTTCTCTTGAGGAAAAGCTAAAAACCTGCAGAAAGTGTCGTTTGTATAAAGATGCCCATAAGGTTGTGGTTGGCGAGGGCAGTTTGGAAGCTGAACTTATGTTTGTTGGTGAAGGCCCTGGCAGAGAAGAAGATTTACAAGGTAAGCCCTTTGTGGGAAGGGCGGGTAAGCTTCTCACGAAGATTATCGAAGCTATGGGTTACAAAAGGCAGGAGGTTTATATCGCTAATGTTGTTAAGCACAGGCCTCCCGGGAACAGAAACCCTAATCCGGACGAAATTGAGGCCTGTTTGCCTTATCTTTTACTTCAAATTGAGTCAATAAAACCGAAGGTTATCTGTACCCTGGGCAAATGGGCAACTAAGGCTTTGGTAGATAATGAAGAAGCAACTATTTCGCAATTAAGAGGTAAATTCCAGCCTTTTACGATTATTGATGCTTCCCCCGCCGTCAAGATTATGCCAACTTACCATCCGGCGTATCTATTACGAAATCCCGCCGCAAAAAAAGCAGTTTGGTCTGATATGAAAAAAATAATGCAATATTTAAAAAGATAATGAACAAAAAATTTGTTGAAGTAGTACTGCCCCTGCCGATTGAAAAAAGTTTTTCTTATTCGGTTCCTTCCGAGTTCAGTAAGGTTATAAAAAAAGGAATGCGGGTAAAGGTCCCCTTTAAAAACAGACAGATGATAGGCTTTGTGTTGAAAGTTGACAGGAAGCCAAAGCCATTTCGAACAAGGCCCGTAGCCGGTATTATAGATAATATGCCGCTGATAGATAAAAAGATGTTTAAACTGGCAAAGGAAATTTCTTTTTTGTATATAGCCAGTCTCGGTGAAGTGTTAAAATCCTTTTTACCTTCCGGCCTTAAGGAATGCCCTGAAACTATCTCAGTAAAAGCTGGAGATTTAGAATCGAAAGTTACCATAGTTGATAAAAATCATCTGGAATTGCCCTTTAGAAATTTAGGCAAAGAATTATTAAAAAAGGTAAAAAGAGGCGTTTTTTCTTTAAATCTCTTAGCCGGGCTGTCTATTATAGAAAGAAAATTTTTATACATTAAATTAATAAAAAGTGTATTAGATGAGGGAAAATCTTGCCTTTTGCTTGTGCCGGATATTAGTTTTCTTAAGCCATTAGAAGAATTTTTTAAACTTCATTTGAATGAGAAAGAAGTTTTTTCTTTTTACAGCCGTCTCAGAAATAAAGAGAAAAATTTAAGGTGGTTTAAATCCAGGCAGACAAAATGTTTAGTTATCGGAACTCAACAATCTATTTTTCTTCCCATTGCGCAGTTGGGTCTGATAATAGTAGAAGAAGAGGCGGAATCATCTTATAAGCAGAGGACCCCGCCCCATGCAAATGCAAGAGAAGTTGCTGTTAAGAGGGCCGGTTTAGAAAAATGCCCTCTTATTTTATCAGCTACAGCTCCTTGCCTGGAAACTTTCTATAGAGTTAAAAAGGATAAAAAGGCGCATTTTTTTAACCTATTAAATTATCAAAACAAGATAAATATGCAACTAGTTGATTTAAGCCGACAGCTTACAAAGCCCCCTTTTATTTCAAAAGTTGCGGAACTTAAAATATCAAAAATCCTTAAAGAGGAGAAAAAAATTTTTATTTTTCTCAACAGAAAGGGTTTTTCAACTTACCTGCATTGTCCGGCATGTAATTATATAAAAAGATGCCCTCATTGTCATGCGCCGCTTATATATTATTATTCAGAAAAAAAATTGATCTGTAATTTCTGCCTTTACCAGGAAGAACTGCCGAAATTTTGCCCCAAATGCCAGAAAACTTATCTTAAATTCAGCGGAATGGGAATAGAGAAATTAGAAAGTGAACTGTCGAGAATTTTTCCTCAGGCAAGAATAAGGACATTAACGGCCGGCAGAAGAGATGGCAGTCATTTTCAGAAGATAATAAAAGATTATGAAAAAGGCAGGATAGATATATTAATATCTACCCAGATTCTGGCTAAGAGATTTCATCAAGCAAAAGCCGAACTTGTGATATTAGCTCTTGCAGATATAGGTTTCAACCT
>DAOVKU010000100.1 GCA_030631665.1 Candidatus Omnitrophota bacterium | reverse complement strand
AAAAATTAAGCGTTGTTTATTTTTTAAAAAAGGAAATTATGAAAACCAAAGGTTATTTATTAGCAATATTTTTGTTGATATTCGGCATCTTTACTTTAATGCAATTTTTAAGCATTAAAGACTTTGAAGAGTTTAATTCAAAGATAGATTTTCACTGGATAAGATTTAAGCCCCAGCTTGAAACAGGATGGAATGTAACCGATGTTTCCTATCAGGGGAATATCACTCTTATGGATGTAGTTTCCAATGACAGCGCATCGACCATCCGCCTTGATTTGCCCAACCAAGATGCCTATGTAGCTAAATTGTACCTTGGTTTTGAAAAAGCTGGGCAGGCTGTGAGCGTGTATATGAATAATAACTTCATCCATAAATATACTTCAGTTTCACAAACCGCAAATATTGAAGACTTTTATTTAGAGATAAAGAAGGATTTTACTTTGGCGGGCAAGAATATTCTAAAAATCCTTAATCATAATCCGGAAATTCCGTTAATGTTAGAGCAGATAAAGATTAAAAATTACCGCAAAGAATTATCAGACAATGTCTATATAGTCCCGGATTCCAGTAAGGCTGTAACCGCCTCCGGGCCATTAAAGCATAAAATCGTCTTTAGTCTTTTAATGGCTGCTTTGGGGGCGGGGATAATTCTTTTATATGCTAAGCTGATAGGGGCTGCAAGCAATTTTTTTAAAAGAATTTTTTGGATATTATTCGCCCCTTTTATTTTACTTTCCGCTCTTTATATTGCTTTTTACTTTAATGAATATGCTTTACTGGTAAAAGCGAATATTTATAATTTTAGCTCTATAGCTATGTTTTGTTTGGGGATATTAGCATTATCCGTTTTTATGGCTCCTAAAGAACTATGGTTGAAATTTTATAAACTTTTCCTGGCTGGAAAATTGCCCCACAAAGCGGAAAGCATCGAACAGTCTGAAAGGTTTAATAAAATTAAAATAGCGGAAAAAACATGTAAAAAAATGTTATTAAATTTGATAAGGTATTTCGTGCTCTTTCTTGTCTGGATTGATAAAGCATTTAAGCAACTAGTGATATTTTTTCAAGTTTTAATAAAGCCGTTGTGGCAGAAATATTTTAAGATAATAACTGCTAAAATTTCAGAGGGATCATGGGCCATTTTTATTTTAATTGGTGCTAGTTTGATACTTTATTTTAAATTGCCATGGGCTTATTTTGGCATGGAAGACCCTATGATGATAGCTGATACTATTATTGCTTCCACGCCAAAACATTTTAATTTCCTGTTTCAGCCCATCCATAACGAATTTACCAGGTATTTCAGGAATTTTGTTAATTACGCTTTTTATCAAGCTTTTGGGATAAGCGCCTGGCCGCATTATTTATATGCAGTTATTTTGCAAATTTTAAGCTCTTTGTTATTATATTACGTAATTCTTAAAATAACCCGCCATAAGTGGATAGCTTTTATATCGGCTTTATTTTTTATATGCCTGCGCAATACAACCGAAGTTATGACCTGGTATGCCGCCGGCAGTATGTATTTACCGTTGGCTTTTTTCTTTTTAGCTAGTTTCCTGCTTTTTTTAAAATATAAAGAAAAAAATAGTTTTATACTGCTAATTGCCTCCAGTATTTTGTATTTTTTAGCTTTATTGTCCAATCAGGCCGCCATTACTTTTTTAGGCGTTATCTTTTTATATGATTTATTTTTTGATTTTAGGCGTTTTTGTATTTTTAGCAGAAAGAAAGCTTTATCCAATATAACTTATTTTATTAAGACCTACCTGCCTTTTTGCGCTCTTAGCTATGTTTTTCTTAAGTTCATACAAAAATCTATAACCGTAGTTACTCCGGGGCATTTTAAGAAATTATCAGAGTTTTTCCTGTCTTATATAAAGGCCCTGCCGCATTTCATTTTACCTATTGATATATTTATGTCTTTATCTGATTTTTTCCGTTCACGCGGTATGAACTGGCTGATTAAAGAAGCCTATTTTTATCATGTCCTGAGTTTCCTTTTAGTGTTTTTTGTGATGGGTATAGCTGTATTTTTATATAAGCAGTATGCCAGGACAAAGAAAGGCATAGACGGACGTTTTATCATGTTTGCGGGGCTTTGTGCTTTTATTACGTATCTCCCTTTTGCTTTAACTGTTCTTACCGGGTATACGCATCGGGCGGATGAATTAGTCTATATTCATTTAAGGTATTATTTTTTAACTTCTATTTTTACTTCTTTTATTTTTGCAGTTGTTTTAGTAGGTTCCTATACGATAGTTAAAAAACCAAGAATTAAAATGTTGATAGGAATTTTGGGATGTTTTATTATATTGTATAATTTTTCTTTAAAATTGCCCATGGTGTCATCTATGGTTAAATGGACTTCCGAAGGCAAGGGGATGATGCAGGATATAAAGTCTTTTTATCCCAAGTTCCCGAACGAAAGCATAATCTGTATTGTAGGAGCAGATGCAGAAGACCATCCGGCCATAGGATCCCGATATATTAAGGAATTGTTGTTTTTGTTTTATGCCGATCCTTATAATCCGGATCATTTAAAGGACTTAGAAGATTATGAAATGGATGTTCAAAATATATCCAATAGCTTTAACCGTAATCGTAAATTATATTTAAATTACACTAACATCAGCGATATTTATGTTGCTTCTAAGCCACATATTTGGGGTTGGAGAATTTTTGATCATCCTTACCTAAACCAGCCTTTGGGTGCCTATGAGAGGGTTTTAATGGGTTTGCGATATAAGTGGTTTACGCCAGAACAAGTCTATATTTTTAAATATAATTATAATCCTCCTAATTCTCCTTGGCTTAGTGATATAACCGAAGAAACTCGGCCTAAATTACGCGATTTTGTTAAAGGATTAGACCAATTCCAACCTTTAAAAGAAGATTTTGATAAAGGCGCTGAAACAATTTCATGGAGTTCAGTTGCGCCTTTTAAAATTGAAGATGGCATTTTGAAGTTAAAAAGGTTAACCAAGAGTTTTAATAAAGCTGAGACCGGGCTTAATGGGAGCCTGGACATTACGCCTCTTCTGATAAGCAAAGAAGTAAATATGTCAGCGACAGCTGAGTGTTTAGTGCAAGTTAGAATGAAAGTTAATATACCCTCAACAAAGGATATAATTTTTCCTTTGGCAAATTTAAAGTTGTCGTATTCAGATGTAACGGCAGATTTAAATGGCTTAAGAGAGGATATAAGCAATTTTAGATTTATTGAAAATATAAACGACGCCCCGACTTTAGCTCGTTTAGAAAAATATTTATTACCTTATAGTGTTAAGACTTCTTCGGTATATGGAGAAGATTTTACTTATCATCCCCAGTATCTCGCCGATGGAAAATTCGGAGAAGTTTCAGCTTGGAAAGCCGGATGCGAACAATCTTGGATAGAAATAGATTTAAAAACCCCCCTTATGGCTAAGGGAATTATTTGGAGCCGTGACCGGACAGGGAAATTAAAGAACAGCATGGTAAAAAAATACATTTTAGAAACCTCCTTGGACAATAAAAATTGGCAGTTAGTTAAACAAGGCCAGGCTGACAGAAATTTTGTGAAAGAGGAGTTTGATTCGGTAAAAGCGCGTTTTATAAGATTGCAGATTTTGGAAACCAGCGACGGAAGTTCTGTCGTTATAGATGAAATAGAAGTGTTGAGTGAGAAAACCGAAATAATGGAGAGGCTAAAGAATTTATTGCAAAAAGAAGCTGTCGGTTTGAATAAAATAAAATTGATGGATGACAGGAATAAATTTTTGAATTTTAAACCTTATGCTTCTACTTTATACGGCGGGCATCCATATTTAAGAACCGAGCATTTAGTAGACGGCCAGTACGGCGAGAAACATGCATGGATGGGGGCGCCGGGTTCAGGTTTTAAAGAAAGCTGGATAAAAATAGATTTAAAAGAACCTTTTAAAGTTAATAGAATACAATGGTCCCGGGACAGGCGCGGTGTAAAATTAAATAGCATCAAAGATTATACGCTTTATGCCTCTTTGGATGATGAAGAGTGGCGGAAAATTAAAGAAGTTAAAGGGATAGAAAGAATACCCGGGAAGGTAAACATAGACACTTTCCCCGTTATAACTGCCCGTTATATCAAGATGCTTATTACTAAAACCGAAGGAAGTCAGGGATATTGGGGGCCGCCGGTTATGGATGAATTTGAAATTTTCGGGCCGGATTTTGATTACTATGATCATCAGGATTTACTATGCCAGTATAGCCAGCGTTTTGACTATATTCTTTCTAAGCCGGAAGCCGAAGCCATTATTAATAGCGGTATGAAGGGAAAGCTACAGTGGATAACTTCAGAAGATGAAAGTTGGGTTACTGCGGGGAGCAAGAGCTTTGATTTAATATTAGATGATAAGTTTCATGATTATAAATTTGCTATTGATTTAACTAAAGACCATGGTTGGCAAGAGATTATTGACAAAAAGATTATTTTTGAGAAATTTATTTTAGAGTTAGGCCCCTTTGCGGCTAATTACGAAATAGATTACATAACAATTATTCCTAAGGAAAAGCCCAAAGAGCGTCCCAAAGATTATTATATAGATGCCAAAACAGGGGAAGAAATCCATGAGATCTATGCTTTAGGTAATTATAAGGGACGTCTTTTTGCGGCCGGAAGATATCCTGTTACCGTAGGGGTAATTTATGAATATAAAGACGGCAATTGGCAGGTTTCTTACAATAAAGGTACTGAATATCAGATTTTTTGCATGCGTGAATGTAATGATTTATTATTAGCCGGTACTAATCCCGGCAAGGACCCGGGGGCCAAAATACTAAGTTATGATGGGGAAAAATGGCAAAAGTTTCATGAATTTTCTCCCGAAGATGCCTTTCATGTTTTT
>DAOVKU010000085.1 GCA_030631665.1 Candidatus Omnitrophota bacterium | reverse complement strand
TTTTTTATTTTAGATAAATTTTTCTTAAGGCGCTTTTCTTGCTCAATTCTTCCTTTTTCATCTATTTTTTGCATCAGTAAATCTTTCAATCTATGAATATATCAAGAAAATCGTTTCGCGACGGTTCCAATACCCTTTAGGGTACCTGTGCCCTTTAGGGTACAAGTTCGATTTTCAGTGGTTGCCTGCGCCCCAAAGCCATAGAAAAACACTTTACCTTTTGACCCTTGCGGTTATGTTCTCCTGCACCATAAATAATTTCTTGGAGATACCAATTGCTAAATATTCTCTTATTTATCCATAAATTTTTGTTATGCTTATTTTACCTCTTTTTGCAGCTTGTTCCAAATTTCAGTGATTTTCTCTTTCGTCTCGCCGTCAGAATATTCTATTATGCTTTTACCCTTTACCATCGCTCTTACTATAAGCTCATCAAACCCTATTTTTCCAACAAGCGGAATACTATTATTCTGACAATACTTTTTTATCTTTTCAGTAATCTCTTCATTCAAGTCGTATTTATTCACTATTAATTTAACAGGAACGTTAAAATGTGCAGCAACCCTTATAACTCTATCGGCATCATGTAACCCTGAAAGAGTGGGTTCGGTTACTACTAAAGCACAGTTGACGCCGGTAATAGAAGCAATTACCGAACATCCTATGCCGGGAGAACCATCTATAATAATCCAATCCAAATTTTCACTTTCAGCGATTTCTTTTGCTTTCTGCCGAACTTGTGCTACCAACTTACCAGAATTCTCTTCAGCAATACCAAGTTTTGCGTGAACCAAGGGTCCGAAACGCGTATCCGATATAAACCATTCGCCTGAGGTATTCTCCCCCATTTTTATCGCTTTCACGGGACAGACAAAACTACAAAATGCACACCCCTCACAGGAAATAGGATCCACAATAAAATTTTTATTTATGGCATCGAAACGGCATATTTCTCTACATTTGCCACATTGAGTGCATAGTTCTTTATTAATAAATGCCGTTACACCACTTTTGAATATGTGCCTCTCCTTTATGCGGGGCTTCAATAACAGGTGTAAATCTGCTGCATCAACATCGCAATCCGCCATTACCTTGTTTTTTGCTAAAGCAGCAAAAGCACCCGTAAGTACTGTTTTGCCGGTACCGCCCTTTCCGCTTATTACGACAATTTGTTTCATGGTTAATCCTTAAATATCACGATTATGCTTTATTAAACGCATTCTGAGCAGCTAATACTATTGGATATACCGTGGGAGCGCTCGTTAAGCAAGGGTGAGTGGCCATCTGTAAAGTCTCAAGTTCTACAGAAAGCATTCCTTTCTGAATAGCAATACCTATCAAATTTATCATTTCACCGCAAGATATTCCTCCGGATACTTGGCCGCCTAATAAAATTCTTGATTGTTTCGAAAAGATTAGTTTAATTTTAATTTTGCTTGCTCCGGGCAATGTAGCAGGATGTTTATCTACTCCATTAAATATACCTGTTACAATTTCAAAACCTTCCTTTTTGGCACTATTCTCCGTGAGTCCGGCCGAACCCAAAACCAAACCATCAAGATAGGTTGAGTAAATAGCAATTGTTCCTTTATTTTCACGTATTACTTTTAATTTATAGAGGTTGGCTCCCGCAATTCTTGCTTCGGCAGTCGCAGTGGAAGCAAGCATCACTGCCACATCCCGACGGGTATAAAAATCTCTTTTGCCGGCGCAGTCTCCAACGGCAAAAATATCCGGATCGACTGTCCGCATATATTCATCTACCCATATCCCTTTCCCCTTGCCTAAATCCAACCCGGCCTCAGTGGCCAATTGCGTATTAGGAGCTGATGCTACACCTAAAATTACACTATCAGCCGGCAGTTCTTTCCCATTCGAAAGACGAATCTTCTCTATTTTTTCGTTACCTAAAAGCTCTTCAATGCGCGTATTGGTTAAAACAGTTACGCCTTTTGTTTTTAACTTTTCTTCTACCATTTGAGAAAATTCCGGATCAAACGAATTTTCCAATAAATGAGGGAGCATCTCTACTAAATACACATTCAAGCCCTTTATTTTAGAAATCTCATCGGCAAACTCTATCCCTATAAATCCCCCTCCTAATATAACGATATTCTTTGTTTTCTTGATTCTCTCTATAGAATCGTTAAGATAATTCATATCCTTAAATATTGGATACACGCCTTGTTTGTCGATACCTGGAATGGGGGGAACAACGGGCAAAGAACCAATTGCCAGTATTAATTTTTCGTAATAATATTTTTTATTATTTTTAGTTTCTACTATTTTCTCATCGCGTTTTATCTTTACCGCTTCATCTACTACCACATCAATATTATTCTTTTTTAAAGCATCATTTCCCAGTTTGTTCTCATCAGGATCTTTTAGGCTCACGAACATATAAGGAATGCCGCAAGGGATAACTCCATTTTCTATGCTTTTCATTACTAAAATTTGTTTATCTGCATAATACTTTCTTGCCGTTACCGCACTTACTATGCCTGCGGGCCCTGCGCCAATTACCAAAATATCTACTTTCTCTGTCATAAAACCTCCTCTTAAAATATAAAAATTTTATTTGCTCTCTTGTGCCACCACTTTACTAATTTTATCCAGTAGTTCCTGAAAATTCTTTTTGTATTCCGGTAATGCTTTAATAATAGGTATTCCCTTAGAATAGGCAGAAGCTATTTCTTTTTTAAATGGTATTTTCATAAGTATCAAAATGTTCTCCCGCTGACAGTAACTATCTGTTTTCTCGTCCCCTAAATCTGATCGATTAATAACAACGCCGAAAGGAATATTAAGTTTTCTTAATACTTCAACCGCAAGCATAAGATCATTTAACCCAAACGGGGTTGGCTCAGTAACAAGAATGCAAAAATCACTTCCTCTTACAGCTGTAATTACAGGGCAGGATGTTCCCGGCGGTACATCAATAATGTTAATTCTGGGGGGATCAATATACTTTTTAACCGCTTTTATGAGTGGCGGAGACATCATTTGGCCAATATTCAACTTCCCATGCGCAAATAACAAATTTCCTTTTTTACCTGTTTCAACAAAACCAATTTCCTTATTTACTTCTTTTATTGCGTGTTGTGGACAAAAATAACTGCACGAGCCACACCCGTGGCAAAGTTCGGGAAATATTAACACTTTTTTATTTATGACTGCTATGGCATTATATGCACAAACCTCCTGACACCTGCCGCACCCATTGCATTTAGATTTATCAACTTTGGGCACAGGAATAAAAATATATTCTTTGTTCTTAATTTCGGGATTTATAAAAATATGGGCATTGGGTTCTTCTACATCACAATCTAAAATCTGTGCGTTTGGAATTGACAATGCAAGGTTTGTCGAAACTGTGGTTTTACCCGTTCCGCCTTTACCGCTGGCAACAGAAATAATCATATCTATTTTTTTCCGACCTCCTATGGCAGCTAATCTCTATTTCTAAAAGCTTTTTCTATCATTTTTCTGTGGCTTAAAAAAGGAATGTACGGCAAAGTCTTTCTGCTAACAAACTTTGCCTCTTTTACCTCACTGCTTACAGTGATTATATCTCGGAAAAGTTCAACTTCATAACCTATAACAAGTATAGAGCCGTAAATTCTGGTTCTGTGAAGATAAACGCCTATTAATCTCTTAATTCTTCCTCTCGTTCCTGTTTCTTCTTTTAGTTCACGCAAACAAGCTTTCTCGGGCTTTTCTCCGGCTTCCACGAACCCGCCCGGTAATGCCCATCTATTTACGGCAGGCTGAATATTCCTTTTAGTTAAAAGTATCTCTCCTGCCTTATTTTTTGCCGCACAAACTGCAACCGGCAAGGGGTTATTATAATTTATCCACCCGCATTGGCGGCAAAAAAACCTACCATATCCCTGGAGATTGCTAAAAATTAATTTATGCCCGCATAGAGGACAAAATTTATATTTATTTTTCATTATCTTTTTGGGCTATGCAGTAAAATTATATCGCCTAAGTTGCAGCCCACATCTCTGGCGACCACCGGACACTTGGCCATGAACAAAAAGAAAATAGGCCTCGAAACATTAGATAATGCCTCAAAATTTCCCTGGCCTTTACTGATAATCATATCTGCCTTTTTAAATATTTTTAAAAACTTTTTTGAACATAGGCGGAGAATCGTCCCCGGGGCATCTAATCCACTTGAAATTATCTGCGCTACTTTGTCAATGCCGCATTGGCGTGCATCTTCAATTAAGGCATCGTTGATAACAGGTTTTTCTTTAACTGCATAAATGATTTTCTTGTTTTTATCAATCCTTTTTATCTCTTCAATCAAAACCCTGTCAAAAACTGTTTCTCCTGCATTATCAGCTAAATAAAGAATTGTCCCGGCGTTCTTTAGGGCACGTCTAAATTCAGGGTAGTTAAAAATATTTTTCCCTTCCTTCCTAATAGCCTTGTTTTCCTCACTTAATATCTTTTTCAGTTCCTTATCAACATCTAAAGAATTTTTTACTCCGTAATCAATAATATTGCCGGCCACAGCCAGTTCTAATGCCGTCAATAGTTTATGACGAGAGTAATTCACTTTCTTCTTCAAACGACTATAAATTCTTAAAGCAAGCTTATTACTCTTGGCTTTTATTTTAACATAGGGATCGGCATTGCCGGTTTCTCTTCTGACTAACCCATAAATAATCTGGCCCATTTCCGGAGGCGAAGAACTTAAAGGAAATTTCCTAATAGCGATAGCTATCTTGTCTAATATCCTTTTTTGTATCTTCTGGCTCGCACCGGCAATTCTGGCGGCCTCAAGAGCTTGTTTAAAAAAACAGGGAATGCAATCCAGGTATGTTTTCATTAAATCCCTTATCTAAATATTCACAAAGAATCGTCACAATAACTTTTAACTGTGCGAGGTTAAGCCTCGCACAATTTCAAACCCGCATTGAAATTGTCCGTTGGAATCAGCCGGCTGTGCAAAGTTATTTTCCTCTTCTTCTTAAAGTATTTTTCTTGCTAATTGGCTCGACTCTTTTCTTTTCGCTTTCGTAAACAGAAATGCTGTTTAAATCTTTAAAATAACCTTTTATAATACTCAGCTCTGCTTTAGATAAAGGTTTTGAACCGCATGGTCTTAGGGGTGTATTAATCTGAATTTCATCCGGATTAATCTCTTTAGCTATGCGCGCTATTTCTCCCGCCTTTTCCTGGTTTTCCTTGAGGAACATAATCTGCAACGCCAGCTTGCCTTTATATTTAGTCCTAAATTTTTTTATGCCTTTTACTATGGCATCAAATTTTATTGTCTTTACAGGCCTATTTATCCTAAGCAGTAAATCCTGCGAGCAGGCATCGAGTTTGGCGATAACAAAATCTGCAAACGATAAATCTTCCTGAACGTCTTCCCTGTCCATTAGGGAAGAATTGGTTATAACCGCTATCTTTTCCTTTCTTATTTTCTTAATGGCCTTTATTGCCTGACCCAAATTCTTAGCCAGGGTCGGCTCTCCGCTGCCTGAAAAAGTAATATAATCTATTTCTATGAGAGGTAAGGCCTTTATTTCTTCTATAATCTTTGCCGTGGGAACAAATATCTCCCTACGATTGGAAAATATTGACGTTTTTCCAATCTGGCAGTAGATGCAGTTAAAATTACACACCTTGCCTTTGTCCATAGAGATGAGGTCAATTCCCAAAGAACTACCCAGACGCCACGAAGACACAGGTCCATAAATATATTTATACTTTTTCTCACTCATTTTAGATTCTCATCAATGGTTCCATCCGGCAGCATATTATCAGGATGATAAGCCCCTTTTTCTTCCATCTTCTTTCTTGTGCATTTTAAATAATTACCCAAACAATACTTTTCAATCCACTTTTTATCTAACTTTCCCTGTTCATAAAATCTTTTAAGAGGGCACACCTCAAACCACACACAAACACTTTTACCTTTCATG
>DAOVKU010000021.1 GCA_030631665.1 Candidatus Omnitrophota bacterium | reverse complement strand
TCCATAGGAAAAGGAATTTGCTGCTGGGCTTCATATTTAATTATCTGGTTTAGTTTTTGTTCGGTAAGTTTAGGAAGTTTAATACAACGGCAAAACACTGATCGGCCTGAAATGGAAACAATAGCCTCGGCAGAATGTATTTTTTCAAGTTTTAAAATATGGGAGACGGCCTCTGCTATATTGCCTCTTTCTTTTGGTTTTAATTCAATGAGCCGTGCTCTTGATAACTGCGTTTCTCCTTTATCTTTTTTTATCTCTGCGAGCTTTATGGAGCTTGCGCCTATATCAAGGCCAATTATTGGTTTAGATCCGAACATACAATTTCTCTGCCATTAATTAGTTCTTATTGAAAAAAGTGAAAACTTGATTGTGTGTGCGCCTGAGCAGGCATGATTCTCATGTTTTATTGGTGGAAACTAATTAGACCCTTCCTTTAAAAAATTGGTAAGGTCTATCCCTATGGATTAAAAAAAATCAACTTACCTTAAATATATCATATACATAAAGTTTTGTCAATAAAGTCTCTTTATCTTCATCTTCCTTGGAATGAACAAATCCACGGAATAAATATTTTTATCTTACTATTGCCAATGAAAAACAATGCGTGATGCCGGTCTTCATTAATAATTACATCCGCCGCAATAAACTATTTCTAAGAGTATTTAAGGAATTTGTTTTAAGGTAGGACTTACGTTAATATCAACACTCATATGTTTTTGGTTGCGTGCTATACACATCTGGATCAAGATAAGTAAATTTATAGCAACGATTAAAAAGGATACTTTTCCTATCTTATATCTAATTGTTTATGTTAATTTATTTTATTTAACATAACCTATTTTATCTAAATAAAATGTGCAACCTTTGGGGTTATTGTCTTCAGTAACTATAAAACCAAAGCCGGTGATTATATTTTTTAGATTTTTCCCTTTTAAATCTATAATGTATTTTTTCCAATCCTTAGTCAGTCTTACATCATTTATTTTGGCAGAATCTGTATCCTGCGAAACTTTACCTGAAAGAATGCCTCCCATTAGAAAGGTAATAAGTTCTCCGCCTTTCTCGCCTCTGGCCCAAAAAACCAGGTTCTTAGCCTTACTCAAATTATAGCCGCCTTCCTGGTCACCCCAATTATTTGGCGGCTCCTGCCAGTAACATCCGGCCCAGCCTTGATCTTGTGAACGCTTAGCAGAGTAAATCCATTTAAGACAACTTTTTCCTTCATGAGGATTATCTATCGAATCAGCTACTGCCAAATCGCCCCAGTCACCTAACCAACCCGATGGGGTATAATGATTATCTGCATCTTTATCCAGATAAACAACAAAAGGCGTTACTTCCGCCTTTTTCTCTTTGGCCTGTGCCCTAGAGGGCGCTTGCGCCAAAAACACGCAACTCAAGGTCAATCCTATTGACATAAGACCCATAATTACTCTTCGCATTTTCCTCTATCCCCTTTTTTTCTATTTTCTTCTATATTTTTAATTCTGTCAACTTAATTTTTTCTAAACCCACACAAATACTTTTGCTTTCTATGGTTAAATTACCTTCTGCATCGGTAACGTAAGCATATATTCTGTATATTCCCCACTTAAGAGGCACTCTGGCTACAAAAGTATTCTCATAAAGCCTTTCGGATTTCAATTTAACAACTTTATTGCCATATTCAGATAAGCCGCTAATTTTAAATTCATAATCTAAACTATCTCCCTCGGGATCTAAAACAACTAATTTGATAATTATTTTCTCTCCGGGCTCAAGTCGACAGGTCTTATCTATGGTAAATTCCTGAATTTGCGCAGGTAAATTTTCGGTTTTCCGGCCGGTAAAAATCTCATGCACTGCCCAGTAGGACATTCTTTTTTTGCCGTCCATAAATAAATTATACCAAACGCCGCCGTAATCTTCTTTATCTCCAAAAATAAAAACAAACCCCCCTAAACAATTCCTGTCTTTATCCTTCAAAATAGCCTTCTGCCATATATCCCGATAAGACTGGGCTTTCTCCACACCTGAGACATCTATGGGCTGGCCATTTTCATCCAAAGGTGCCTCCCAGTCTCCTGTATTGGCAAATTCTGTTACTAAATAAGGGCTTTTGATATCTAATTTATCTAACTCTTTTCCTGCTTTTAAAATACCCTCTAAGCCAAAACAATTTGTGCCATAGATATCTAAACTGGGGGTATATTCTTTAAAATAAGGAAAGCTAAAAGCCCAAGAGGATGTGGAAACAATGGGATGGTTGGGGTCAATGCCATGAACCATCCGGCAAATTTCTTCCAGATACTTAGCATAAGCAATCTTTTCCTCTTCGGTTTTCAAAGTAAAAATGACTTCGTTTCCTATATTCCACATTAAAAGTGCCGAGTGATTTTTAAATTTCCTGACATTTTCTTCAATTTCTTTCATAGTTCTTTCTTTATAATCATCATTATTAATATAATCAACCCAACCATGCTGTTGAAGCCAAATACCTAAATCCATCATTAAGCCGTGTCTGGCTAAAGTATCCATCAAATACTGGGTATCATCACCTATACCCCAGACCCTGATAGCATTAGCACCCAATTCTTTAATTAACCCAAAATAATAATCCTCATTTTCCTTATTTATATCAACGCTCCAACATAAACCTTTAACAAAAAATTCTTCCCCATTAAGTAGGAGTTTCCAGTTATCCGCCCCGCCAACCAGTTCAACTTTGTTGGCTGCAAAGGAACTTCCAGCTCTTAATATCAGCAAGCAAAAAAAGATAATGAGAAATTTCTTAATCATTAAAACGGGCCCTTTTTAATTCGCTCTTTGCCTGTCCATAATTCCTGCAGGGTATAATAACTTTGACGTATTTCTCTTAAGAATGGACTGTTTTTACCGTCACCCTGGCCGCAAATACCAAACCATTCAGAATGGCCCCAGCCGTCAGGAAAAGGACCACTGGCCCTTGAATCCAGATTGTGAACAGCTGGTTCTACTCCGGAAAGCCACCACTCATCCATCCATTCATAGACCACACCGCCTAAGGCATTGCCGAATTTACTTCCGGCTGCATTATTCATAATATTTTCCCAGCAACCACGCAGGTAATATGCCTGTTCGCTTTCAGCAACCTCCTGAGATTCACCTTCATGATAGGCAGGACAGCCAAATTCTCCGATAATAAGCGGCCGGTCTAATTTTTTTGCGACATTCTTCCATAGATTGCCAAATCCCCTCGAGCCCCAGTAGGCATTAATCATGAAGATATCTACCTGGGGTGCATATTTAGAAATTAATCTTAAATGGTCGGTGGTACCGTTTGAAATAACTACCGGCCGGGTAGGGTCTAATCGATGAATTACCTTGGCCGCTTCATTGACAAATTTATAATATAGTTTGGGTTTTTTTTTGACATTACAACCAATTGAATAATCATTTTCATTACCTAAAACCCAGCATAAAACATAAGGCTCATCTCTAAAAGAAAGAACCATTTCTGCAACAGAAGCCAACATTTTCTTCCTGTGAACCGGATTATTATAATCTGTTCCCATATCAAAACCCGCCCCCGAACCAACACCATACATACCCAGAAAATCACCGAGCATAACCATAATGCCGTAATTATTGTATAGATCCCTCAATAGCTCCTTATTGGAAGCGTGATGATATAGTCTAATAACATTTACACCCATATCTTTCATCAATTGAAAATCTCCAATTGCCAGCTCATCAGTATCCTGAATATTGTTTCGGTTTTTATCTACCCAAGAATCATAAGGGCCATCTGCTTTTCCATTTTTATTATAATCCATATACATCCAGTCTTCTAATGTGCCGTCTTCAGCGCTCTGGCCTGATGGGCAGGTACCATAAGTAAGGGCTTTGATAATAAAAGGTTCTCCATCGACTAATAACTGCCAATGCTTGTTTTCATATTTAATTAACTGAACCTTGGGTCCGAATTTCCTTTCAACTATTTTCAGGGTTGATAAATCAATTTTCTCCTTGGCTCTGTCTCTGGCGGTGTAACGGATAAACCTACCGGGATTAACAATAATAATATCATTTTTAGTATTTGTATCACCGAAGGATTCAATGTGAACTTCACAATCTACTAATTTCAGTTCTAATTCCGGATACTTATCACAAATGTCACCAATAATATCCATGGCTGCCGGAGCAATATACCAAACAAAAGTCTGCTCTATGGCCCAACCTATAGAATCAGGATAATGAATAATAATGGCATATAGGGCTTTGATGGCATGCTCATAAAGCCCGGCCCTTTCTAAAGCAATGGCTTCATAAAACAATTTCACTCCCGGAGCTTCATGTGCTATTGCCCACACAAAGAAATTTCCCATGGGGTCTTCTCCGCCGCAGCGCTCCCAATGATGACCTTTTAGCCTCCCTTCGCTTAAAAGCTGCTTATAGAGAGGGTCATTATAAATAATTTCTCCTGAGCAGGGATAAATACCTTCTCCTACAGCTTTAGCTAAACCTTGCTTGTCAGTAATAATATATTTATAATCCGGTGTGCCTATGCCTTCAAACTTGCCGTATTTTGTGTAATTAACAACCCGCTCTTTACCTGGTTCATAAAGTTTATATTCTGAGCCTTGGGCACAGAGATTTCCCTGATAAAAAACAATTAAAAAATTCACTATTAAAAATATATATTTCATCACAATTTCCCTTTCGAAAAAAGAATATCACATTTATTACAAAGGCACAACTATAAATTTCCGTTGTTATAATTTCTGGTTGTGCCTTTAATAATTTAAAGAATTTTTTCTCTAACTTATTGTTTTTTGTCTTTTCTTGCAGACAAAACACAAACTTAATAAACCGCCGCCTAATAATAAAATGGTAGCTGGCTCAGGGATGGGGTGAGAAGTGTAATATGAGTCTGTCATTGCCAGTTGGAAGGCAGCCAGGCTCTCTGGAGAGGAGTTTATTCTCCAGTCTTGTCCGTCTTTATCCGTGTTAAACCAGTAAAATGCCTCTATCTTAGAGTAATCACCGCTTTTTATCCTTTCAAAAGCATCTATTATCCAGGCGGCTTTATCACCTCCTATGCCTACTGAAGAAAATTCGGACAGCATAACAGGTTTATCGCCAAAAATATCAGGATTATCAATATAGGCGTGATACAGCGGCCAAAAAATATCGTCAAACCACGCCCAGTTAGGCCACTCAGGGCCATTACCCGGCTCCCCGGCGTTATGCCCGCACAGGCCCAGCCAATCAACATTCTCTTTGCCCGGAAAATACTCTTTAATAACTTCAACATCAAAGGGATAGCTATTCGGTGCCCAGACAAACTTAACATTATCAGCTGCCTGGTCTTTAAATATCCGGCATACATGGTTGAAAGTTTCGATATAATCCGCTGGCTTATCCTGCCAGGGATACCAGTTATCACAACCTTCAATTCCAATCATTTCATGCATAAATCTCAGGTGTATCGGATCCCGCCAGCTTTTGCAATCCTGGGCAAACTGCGCAATATAAGTATCGTGAACACCATTAATAATATCGGCTAAAGAATAAGTGCTGTCATCTCCTCCCAAGCGCGACCACGGCTCCCATGTAAGTTGGAGAACTGTCTTTGTATCATATCCATCGTGATAACGCACGCCGTTATTTAAACCAACTGCGGGAAAATCACCATCATTCCACGCCCAATAGACCATAATTGTATTCAAGTGCCTGCCGGCTAATTCTTCAAAAGCAGTTACTTCTGACGCATAAGGAGCGCGGTGGTCTTCGTTGCCCACAAAAGCCCCTATTTCACAATAATCTGCCGCGTTTGTTTTAGAAGCTAAAACAAGGATAATTACAGAAATTAAAACTGATATTTTTTTCATAATTTTCCTTCCTCATTTTTTTGTGTTGTATTATGCAGGAAAAAATACTCATTAAACCAATATCAGAGCAACTGCCATAAAAGTAATTAGCGTAATTATCTTTTTAACAGCTGTCATCTTTTATTCTTCTTCTAATTAAAATAAAAGCACGGGTTTAAAGATTTGCCTATCTTTGAAAAAGAAGGGGGGAGCCTTCCTGAATCTAAAAACTCGTGCCTTTGTTTATATGGTTAAGATTAAATACCCCTGACAATATTTACCTGTTTTTTATCTCATCTCTTTAGGAAAAATTAATTTCTTTGGAATATTAATTTATTATGATTGCCAAAAGAGGTTCCCGCCCAATCTAATCTAATTGAGCGGGAATTCTTTTTTAATTCACAAAGCTGCAGTTAGCTTCTTTTTCTCCTGACAAAACCAAACAAACCAACTAAACCGGTGCCTAATAAAACAAGAGTGGTTGGTTCTGGAATTGGCTGTCCATCAAGTGAAAAGTTATCCCAGTCGAGTGGATCGGCCGGAGTAATTGCACCGTCGTTTGCCCAAAGACCCAGATTCACTTTTGCATAAGCTGCATTTGACGGAGCAGCCAAGCTGCCAGATGCAAATGAGTTGTAAACATCTCTTGTACTTAGATCAGGATTAACTTCCCAGGCAGTTGCGCCTATTTTTGTATGAGTCGCATTTAACCACTCTAAGTTAATCCAGGATGACCAACCTTCCTCGCCACCACTCGGAACACAAGCATCTGCGCTGATAGTATAGTTTGTCCCTCCTACCACCGCAACTTCCTGATTTAAACCAAAATCATAGTGAGTACGAGCATTATTAGAACCATTGGAAGGATTAGCAGTGGTTGCATATGCGCTGCCATAACCCAGTGTCCAATCGTCAAGATTGCCGATTTCAAAACTGGGATTGCTCAAAAGCTGAGCAGCGCTTGCTGTTCCGGAAAACAATACTAAACAAGCTAGAATCATCATTAACCTTTTCATTTATGTTTCACCTCCTTTCTATTGAAAAATAATTTTATCGCTCTTTAAGTAAAAGATTGCCAAAATCAATCGGATTGGCCGGAGTGTTAGTATCATTTTGCCAAACTCCAAAATCAACACAGACAAAAGCGGCACCTTTGGGTGCTATGCACCTATCAGAATTAAAATTATTCCATTTTCCGCGTTCGCTCTCATGCGGAGTTACACTCCAGGCAGTTCCAATTTTATTCTTGTCTTTGTCATACCAATCTAAAGAAAACCAACATCCCCATCCTTCTCTATCGCCACCTTCAGGGACATAAATATTTCCTACAAGCTCATAGTTCTTACCAGCTGTTATAGGAACTAATTGCTTTAGACCACCATCCCAGTAACAACGGGCAACTTTCCTATGGTCAGGCGAATTAACTACTGTCCAGTTGTTGGGGTTGTAGGTTATGGCCCAGCTTTTAAAACCGCCTTCTTCAAAATTAGGATTAGCCAATAATTGCTCAGCATGAGACTGTAGGGGTAGAGCTAAGATTAAACCTAATGTCAGTATGGCCAAAATCTTTCTCATTTTTCCCTCCTTTCCTTTTTATTTCTTGTTTCTATCTTTTTGCAAGCGCTTGTATTATAATCCAAAAAAATAAGATTGAAAATAACTCCTTTGCAAGCGCTTGTATTAGTTTATACATTATAACAAGTAGTTTGTCAAGAGAAAATGCTTGTCTTTTTAAAGGAAATTTTTGCTTATTGAAAAATGAGTATTATTTGGAAGAATGGGGGTTTTTTAGCTTACTTCCGCAGGAATCTCTGATGACTAACTTGGTAGGGATTTTGATTTTATGGGTTCCAACCGGTTCTTTATTAAGTAACTTTATAAGCATCTCACAAGCCCCAAAACCTATCTCATAACTATATTGTTTTATGGTTGTCAAAGGCGGGGTTAAATAGGCTGCAAATTGAGCATCATCAAAACCCACCACAGCCATTTCTTGAGGAATTTTGATATTTTTATCTCTCAAGGCCTGAAAAACACCTACAGCAATTTCATCATTAGCAGCAAAAATAGCGGTAGGCCTGGGGCTTCTATTAAGCAGTAACTCAAGTGTGCATTTATATCCGCTTGAAATTCCATTTTGAAAAGAGCCTTCCACCAGCAGGCTTTCATCAAAAGGCAAGTTTCTTTCTCCTAAAGCCTGCTTGTATCCTTCTATTCTTTCGCAGCTGGCAGAAAAGCTCTTCTGTCCTGTAACAAAACCAATCCTTTTGTGCCCTAAACTAATTAAATGGGCCGTGGCCAGTTTTGCTCCTTGAATATTATCTGAAGCTACACAATTTATGTGGGGCCCTTTAAAAAATCTATTAACTACTACAAAATTAATATTTTCTTTTACCAAAAAAGGAAGCTCCTCAATAGTAATATTTTCACTGATAAGCAAAACGCCATCCATTCTTCTGCCATTTATGAGAGATAAATAGATACTTTCCTTGTCTTTATTTGCCATGGTGGTCAATAAAAGACTATAATCACTTTCATTTGTTTTTTGTTCAATGCCCCTTAAAACCTCAATATAGAAAGGTCCCTGCAAGGCTTTCATGTCCGGCAAAATCAGACCAACAGTATGGCTCCTTCTTGAAGCTAAAGCTCTGGCTGAAGCATGAGGATAATAACCTAATTCTTTAGCCATAGCAAATATTCTTTGCTTTGTCTCTTCCTTTACCACCGGGCTATTAGCTAAAGCCCTTGAGACCGTAGAAATATCTACATTGGCTTTTTCGGCTATATCTTTTAATGACGTTAGTTTCATATATTCTTTTAGGCGTTTATTTATCTAAATATACCTAATTTTCTGTAAATGTCAATATAATGCCTTAGGGAGGCTTTTCACCGCAGGCAGGGGAAAGCGCCAATATCGGCACGCGAACCATTCCGCTCTTTATATTCGAGGCCGGGATCACCTGCATCTATGCAGGGTGATGTGAGTTGTAAACGATAATCTTCGGGGCCTCTGAATTTCGGGTCTTTAGATATATTGCCTTCTCCGGGAAAACAATCTTTTTTATATGGCGTCTTTTCTCCTCTAGTTGCATCATAAAAATTATAATGGTGACCCCAGATATCATTGTAGTAAAGAGATAAATTATTTTCCTTTGCATCTCCTGTTTCTCTCTTTATAACTTTACCGGTTCTATAATCTATCATGTCTCTTTCTTTCTTAGCAGAAATCAAAATTCCGCTTCTTCCGCAATTACTAATAATTGAATTTCTAACGGTCATTACTACTGGCGGATAATAAAGAGTTATGCCTTCTTTAAGGTTTACTATGGTGCAGTTAATAATTTGCACATTTTCGCTTCTTGAAATATGTATCCCGCTGCCGGTGCCTGTTATGAGGCATCTTTTAATAGTAAGATTTTTTGCAAAATCTATATATATAGAACCCCATTTAGTCTTTATAGTAAAACCCTCAATTACTATATCACTTAACCAATTGTCCCTGCCTAAACGTGAACATAGACTTAATTTACCTAATATAATCTCAGTTTTATCCGGCCCCGCGCCATATATTTCTATACCGCTTTTTAATTTTAAATCTGTTCCTTCGTCATAAGTGCCTTGCTTTACATAAATGATATCACCTGCCCGAGCATCTTCTATGGCTTTTTTAATTGTGGGGTATTCTTCGCTGGGCACTATTATAGTTGCTTCTTCTTTGACGTTCAGCTCTTTTTTTCTCTGCCCGGGTTTAGCAGCGTCTTCAAGCTTTTTCTTTTCAACAAACTCAATGTCCTTTCGGTCAAAAGTAACTATTACTTCGTTAATTCTTATCTTTACATATTCATCGGTTTCTTTTATTATTTTGCCTTCAATGGTTTTTCCGTTCTTAAGACAGATTATATCAGCGAAAATGGCCCTGGAAAAACCAAACATAAACATTATCAAAATCAGGCTAATCACTTTAATTTTATCAATCACTTTTTTCCCTCTAAATTTTTTATTCTGTAACTTTTTGCCAATATAAAATTTCAACGCTTGGTAAATAAGTAATAGTAACGTCTTCAAGCACCGGCGTCTGGGCAGGATAATTTATAACAGTAGAAAGGGTTGCTTTATATTGAATAAACTCCGTTTCATCCGAAGAGGTTATATCTTCTCCTGAAAAAGTAGTATAAGAATCAGACCATCCCGCATCTTCTGCGGTGCCCAAACCTACTTGTGTATCGGCAGTTCTTGTATTAAAAACAATGTCTGTGCCGCTGGGCAATTTCTCTGTCCAGGAAATAATGCCCCAGGTAACTTTCTCTCCGGCAGAGCAAGGTGTCGAAATAAACCAGCCTCTTTTTGGAATAATGCGCACGTTGTCCCACCAGGTTGTAAATTCAGAAGTTCCACCTGAACTTTTGGGAAAACCGTTGGGCGGCACTTCCACTCCATAATCATAAAGATTAGATGTCATTAAGCAGGCAGAGCCGGGTATAGAACCATTGCCAACATCTGATACCGTAGGTGTATCATTGACATAGACCTGATATGTTGCCCCCCTTCCTGTTATGCCTAAAACTTTACCCTGAGAATAAGAGTATTCCGCAGTTTTCACCGTGTCTAAATTTATCTCAGACAAACCGCCCATTACCGGGCTGCCTGTCCAATAAGGTAAATATTCATCTTTAAGCAATGTATAATAATTTTTATCTTCAGCCGGTGTTCTGGGTCTAAGTCCCCAATTATATGACCAGTGTTTGGCAAAAAGCCAACCAACACACCAGGGCGGTTCCTCCCGATCTTCACAGGTTTCGGTATCATATTCCCACACCCGAGCAAACAAGTCATAGCTGCTCGAGGAATCTAACCAGTAATAGGCGCCATTTATTTCTACCTCTATGCTTTCATAAGCAAGGGCATGTATCCTTAACTCATTATCGCCGTCTAGAGTATAATAATCATCAACATCGCTCCAAACAGCCTCATCCAGCATAGTCATGGTATAACCCACATCTTCATCAAAGTTATCCCAGAAACCTAACTTTAATGAATCAGTTACGGTTTGATATCCGGGGCTATCCCAGTCATCACTTGAATTTGTGGGACAAGAATCAAGGAAGGTAACACAGTTAATCGCACCATCGCTGCAATTTAAAGTATCACTTTGATCGTAGGTATAATACCAGGGAGTATAAAATTCGGCTCGCGTGGTCTGGGTCCAAACTCCAAAAATTTTTGCTACCACAGTTATCTTGTCTTCGGCCAGTACATTGCCTGCAGAAGATTTTATTTGTCCGGTTGAAGTTATTTTATAATAACCGCCGGAATCATAATCTGTCCAGGTTGGCGCATAATAACCTAAGCATTCCGCCGGGACAAAAGGGACACTATCATCAGTCCAGTTCCATCCACTATGGTCTTGTGTGTCCCATTTTAACCAGATGCTATTTTCTCCGTCATTGTCGTAATATTCCAGTTTAATCTGATGCCAGCCGGCGGACTCAAAGGTATAACCAGCACTCTCAGTTGAACTTAGATCCCACATCCCATGAAGTTCCCAATTATCAATAATCAGTTCTCCGTCAATATAGAGCCGATTACCATCATCAGAACGGGTCCAAAAATACACCGGAGAGCCAACTTGGGACGGCAAAATATCTATATAACCTTCCCATCTTACGCCAAAATAATCAAAGCCAAAATTATCTAAATCGCAAGCTAAATATTCCCCGGCAAATTCTGAATCGTGGTTTTCAGCCCAATCATCAGCACCCGGCATGCCCGTTTCTCTTATCTCACCCAATTCAATCACTTTACCTTTATAATTCGAAGGGGTTAAAATAGTGTCTTTATTAAAACCTGTGATATCACCGTAATACTCAGCCAACAATCCCCCTCTTATTATAGGGCCAAAAATGGTCAGGTCATCTTTTATGCTATCATATTTATCATCTATGTTAGTGGATATGATTTTTATTTCCTCAAGTGTGATAAAAGGTAAATTCTTAGCGTTCGCCTCATCTCCCGCGCAATCAACCCAGCCGCCTGAAGTATAAAGACTGGTGGTCTCATCAGCATCAGGATCTTTATAATCGATTAAAGCAGCGATATCATCATAAGAAAGGCCTAAAGCATACAAGGCATCTATGCTCGTAAAATCTGTATCATTCAAAGCATTCAGATTTGTTTTTTCATCTTCGCCTACATTAGCACTTTCCGTTCCGATAAAAATCTGATAGGTGCCCACACCTGATATTTCCTGTTCTGTAGTATCGTAATTTTGAATGTAATCTATCAGGTCATCATAGTTATCGGTTTTAACATGATTTCTTATATCAGCAATGGTCTTTTGGATACCCATCTCAGCCAGGTATTTTGCCTTTATGCTATTTAAATAGTTTGATGCTGCCTTATACTCCAACTGCATATTTATGGCAAAATAAGTGCCGATAATAACCAGTAGGCTCAACACGCCTATGACAACGATAAGAGCAACTCCGCTCATTTTTCTTTTTTTTGTAAAGTGTTTTTTCATTTTGCCTGCGGTATATAGATTAGGGTTGAGAAAGTATATAAATCCTTTTGCTCCGGGTTCTCGATATTTGGGTCCTTGACGATTATCTCAACTTCAATAGCGTTGGGCAAACCATCGGGAATTTTTTCATTGCCATTGGCATTGTAATTGGTAACACTCTCACTTGATGAATCCCAGCTTGAGTTGAGCCAGTAATCTTCCGCGGTAGGGTCAGAACCACCGGTAAATGCCCAATCGCCAGCGTCTGAGCTTCGATAATGAAATTTAAACTGTAAATCATAAATATTTAAACCCAGCTCATTGCTATTTTGGCTGTTTTTATTAAAATCGAAATCTAGGGGATTTTCTTCGGTATCACGCTGAAAATAACGCATCAATTCGTTGTCTTCATTCAACCAATATCCCACAGTACACAAATCATAACGGCCTGAATTTTCCAGAGAAGCCACGAAATAGATTTCATCTTTAGTCGACCTCTTTTTATCACTATCGTCGGCATCAAAACCAAGAAATTTTATCTTTTCACTTGCCTCTTCAGGTAAATTATCAATTAAAGCAGGGGATATCTCCCGCGTCATCTCATCTAAAATAGAGCGTGCATTCTGATAGATTGCTAATCTGGTCTCACTTTTTTTGCAAGTATCTATACTATTTTTAAAGACCATAAAAAGGCTTCCAATAAATATAGCCAGGATAGCCATAACGATAATCATTTCAACCAGGGTAAAGCCCTTCTTAGTCCATGGTCTACAGTCCACGGTCCACAGATTATTTAAGCGCATTGCGTAAGCTCTGAAGCATTTTAATAATTTCTTCTGCCTCATTATAAAATTTCCTAAATTCTGCTTCATCAATCATTTCTCTATTTTTACTTATATAAAGGCAAGCTACAACTTCCACAGCCGATCTAATTGCATAACCCACAAACTGTTTAAATTCAGCATTGCTCTGACCAGTTGAACCTTCGGCAATATTTAAAACTATAGAATCTGCCGCTCTTTTTATCTGACTGGTTAAAATATATAATTCTTCCTTAGGAAATTCTCTGGTTAAAATATGAATGTGTGTACTAAACTTAACTGCCTTTTGCCATACTTTTAATTTCTCAAACTTAAACACTATTTTTTTCTCTGCAAATTATTAACTGTCGACTATAGACTATTGACTGTGGACTTGGTTTTATCATGGCGCATAATCAGCAATGTAAGTCTTAAATTCTTGCTCGTGAGTCTGTCCTCTTTCACTCCAGCTAACCTTTACCGTTACCTCTTTTAGATTATCATATCCCGATACACTTGAAACTGTGACTTCTCTACTAAATATACCATCTGTATTTCCCTCATCACTTACTGCTTCATTTTCGGCGTTGTCAAAACCTTCCATCTTAATCTCTTCCAGTTTCCCTTGAGCAAAAAGAGTGACTTTGGTAAAATCGGCTGCCCTTTTTGATGCATGAAATCCAACAGGAAACAAAGCCAGAATGCTTAAGAGACCAATTGTCATTATAGCTAAGGCAGTAATTATTTCAATAAGAGTAAACCCGTGTTTCGTGGCTTCCGTCTTCGCCAGGACTTCGGCAAACAGGTGTGTTTCGTGTTTCGTGTTTCGTAAAATTTTATTCATTTTTTCCTAAATCCTAAATTCTAAATCCTGGCTGCTATTATCATGGTGATTCATTAGTTACTTTGACTCTCCCGGTTACATTTATAACTTTAATTCTTTTATAATTATCTTCGTTATCTTTTATATAAATTGAACCACTGGCGGTTGTGCCACCGGTTGGTTTGAATTTAACTACGGTTTTGGTATCTTCAGCATCTGAATCGTGAGGAAAGGGAACGATTTCTGTACTGTTAAAAGTTGTTGATTCAATAATGATACCTTGTGGCAATTTATGCCAGCGGTCAACAGTGCCATCATCATTTTGATAAATCTTAACTGCGTAATAAAGATTGGAAGTGGCTTCATCGTTAATTATCACCAGGTAATTTTTTCTTTTGGTGATAGCGTAACTGCGGGCTGTGCGCAAGACTGTGGAAATATTGGTAGCGGCATTTTTTAATTTAGAACCCTTGGCAAACCTGGCAAAGAAAGGAAAGGACATGCCAAGCACAATGCTTACTATGGCCAAAACCACGACAATTTCAATTAGAGTAAAGGCATGCTTTCCGCCTTCATTAAAATTTCGGCGGACAGGCGTGTTTCGCCTGTGCCCGTAAGGGTATATTTCGTATTTCGTGTTTCGTAAAGTTTGGTTCATTCTTTGTTATTTTTTTAACGGGACTTTGTTTTTTTTACTAATTGTGCGAGGTTAAACCTCGCACAGTCCTAATCACCAATTAGTAACATCATCGCTCTCGCCGTCTCTTGGCCCATCTGACCAAATATCAATATATTTGTCGTGACCGCGGGCGGCGGTTCCGGGATTTGTATAATGATAGGCCTTGCCCCAGGGGTCTATAAATTGCCCGCCTGATAAATCTTCTATTTTGAACATCATATATGGCCCTCTCCAAATATCATCTTCCGGGTCATCTTTGAGAGCGCTAACCATATTGGCATTTCCGCTGGCAGGATACTCGCCATAATCAACTTCATACATACTCAAAGCCGTTTCTAAAGAGGCAATATCGGCCTTGGCATTGGTTATTAAAGCCCTTTTTCTTGCCTGTTGAGCGCCGCCTACAATAAGGCCGGCCAAAGACATAATAATCATTATAACTACCAAAAGTTCTATTAAGGTAAATCCTTTATTTTTAATCATTTCACACCTCATTAGGGTTTTGTTTTTATAATACCATAAAAAAAATAAAAATCAAAACATATATCACAGGGAGATTAAATATCCCTGTCCGCCTAAGGCGAACAGGAAAAACGAAAAATTAAAAATACCCTGAAGGATATTTAAAAATCTGTAATTATCCAATATTTAAAGGTTAATAGGAATTTGAAATGGAAAGAAAAAAACAGGAGTCAAAACTTACCTTAGGGGGGTAAGGAAACTTTTCTGACTCCTGTCTTTATTGAAAAAGAAGGTTATTATTTTCTCTTACGAGAAATAGCTAATAAACCCATTAATCCACTTCCAAGAAGCATCATCGTAGCTGGTTCTGGAACTACATCCACTTCCATAGAATCGAAATATACTGTCTGTGCAGGGTCTCCGGTATAGACATCTACTTTGGGAATGATGTAAGCAGTAGATGCATTCCAACTGAAGCCAGACAGATTTTTTGATAAACTGCCTGTCTCGGCGGTAGTACCTGCTGCAGGATAGATATTCCAAACGGTGCCTACATAACTTTTGTCTGAAGCAAATTCGTCCATAGCAATATCCCAGCTGGTAGACCATGTCAGGCTATCAATATCCCAATTTAGAGTGTAGTCAGATGCCTTAGTTGGATCGAAAGAGATAAAATTGGCATCTATCTGGTTGGGTGCAAAAGCAGCTTGGTTTGCACCTGCATCAACATACATTGCTCCTAAACTTCCATCGGATGTAATAGTCGAACTTCCACCTGGATCGTGAACTACTCCCCAATCACTTACATCTGAGAAGTCTTCACTCCAGATAATAGCTGCATGTGCGTAAGAGCCAAAGCTCATGATGGCAATTACGGTTATCAACATTAGTAATTTCTTCATTATTTTTCACCTCCTTTGTCTTTGACTTTATTGAATCGCTTCAATGTTTGTCTTTAAAAAAAACACTTCTATTTGAAGCGCTTTAATTATAGCATAACAAAAACTCTTGTCAAGAGAAAAGTTTTGTCTTTTTAGAGGATTTTTTTGCTCTAAATATTCGGGTTTCATTCATTTATTTTGCGAAAAAACCCTTTTAATTTACTAAAATTGAACTACTTTAATTCATTGTTAAAAAATAAGTTCTCTTGTCAATAAACATTTTTGTCTTTTTACAGGAAGAATTGCTTAAACATGGTTTCTAACTAAAACCCTTTTGTTTTACCCATTTTAAGCCCCATCATGCTCATTAATCCAGCTCCCAGCAACGCCAAACTCCCTGGCTCAGGAACAACAGAAACACTCCCTCCAATTGCGCCATCAGTATGGTTTGAAGATGAACCTAAGACATCTTCACCGCCTAACATAACTGCTGTATCTTTATTGGAACCCCAGTTAAAGTCAAAGTCTATGGAGGCAGAGGGGGTAATATTTAAAGCCCGGAAGGTAATCCTGGCAAAAGTGCCGGAACTGGTCAAGGAGGCACCTAAGATGTTCTCAGTATAGACTATCTCACCGGCAGTGTTATCAGCGTTATTGGCCAGATGAAAGTTAAAGGCATAAACTGAATGATATGGTTCATCTAAGATATTAACGCCTGTGGCTATCCAGTTACCGGCATCGGTATCCTGAACCTCTAAGTAAAAGGGATTGAAGGTCAACCAGACACTTAGGGTATCAAAAACAGAAGCAGAAGGGTTATTTAGGGCAATTTCTACATTAAAGAAGTCTCCCTGGGCAACGGTCTGGGTAGAAGGACTAAGATACATACCAACTACGTTGGCTAAAGCTATAGAAGAATTATTTAGAGTCAAAAATACTACAAGAAAAATAATCTTTGCTATTAGAAGTTTAAGCTTTTTAAAGTCAATCATTTTAATTTTCATCCTTAGAGCAATGGGTTTTCTTTTCATTTATCTTACTCTGCCCCAGATTTACCGAAGTTACTGCTTAAAATGGAAGCATCCAGGGAAGCAATTACTCCATTATTATCAAAATCGGCCCGGCTGTCCCAATTTGGCTCACCCGGACTTGAGCCATAGGCAGCCGAAAGTATAGAAGTATCTAATGGGCTAACGACGTTATTGTTATCGGCATCGCCGCCTAAAAGGTTGAAGTTGATATTAGATGTAGTTTGACCTTCCACTACAGAAATGTTTTCTTGTATGGCTCTTAGGGTGTTAGAGGATTTGGCGGTTAAGTCGTAGGTGCCAATAGGGACATTATTTAGAGCATAACTGCCATCGGCTGCGGTAGTAATTTGATATGTATTTATGGGCATAGTCTCTCCCGGATTCCTTAATTCAAAGGTAATTGATTCAGAGTGATTATCTCTGCCTTGGATGATGATTTTGCCTGATATGTTGGCTGTGTTTTCTTCATAAAGGTTATTCAATATTGGCGGCGGACACCAAATGCCTGTCTCGGGATCGTCAAACACTTGCTGGCCTCCATGAAGTATAGTCGCATGAGTTTGATCTAAACCATCGCAGGTCGCAAGTGAGATGTTGTAAGTTTCATTTAAGGTTATTTCCTGACCTGGTTCTATATAAACACTTTCACTCCATATGCAAGTGGAATCCTCTGGTAAGGGCTCACCTTTGGTATAAGTGACCTGCTGGGGATATGGATACCACCAGCGATTGCAGGTTCCACTTTCATAATATTCCTGAGTTGAAGTTACTTTTAAATCACTAATTACTTGAGAACCGTTATTTTTTAATTTTAAAACATAGCTCATAGGCTGACCGATATAATAGCCAGGATATCCTTCAGGTGTATAGAAGTAAGGGTCAAGGTATTCTATGCTAATCTGCAAATCAGACGGAGTAACGTCAATGTTTTTCTTCACGGCTATGGCGCTATAAGTGGTGCTTTTTCCAGGAACTCCTTCCTGAATCAAAACTATGGAAAACTTATGTACGTCACCGTGAGTAGTTACCGTCCACAGACCACTCATTAAGTCGTTAATATTTATGGTTTGGGTTCCTGTGCTGTCATGTGGAAAAGCGGAACCGAAGTTACTTGCATAACCGCCTTCTTCTTCCTGAATGCCTATTTTATAACTACTGCTTAAATCCTGAGCATCAACTCTTACTTGAACCCAAGGATAGATATTGGTGTCCAGAGTTATAACTTCAGACCTTACCAAGCCCCAATTCTGGGTATTGGCAGAGCCAACCTCCATCTTGGCTTTACCCCTGCTTTCATCGGTTATATAACAAGAAGTAGGTGGATTTACATCATTTCTCCAGGAAGTTCTTAAGGGGTTAACATATTCTGCCCAAGCAACAGGTGTATCTTTTTTAAGGCACAACAAACTGAAAGTAGCTTTTTTACCAAGCCCGCCGGAAACCCAAACTTCTATAGAGAAGGTATGCGTACCACTCCATCCTGTAACTTGAGCAATATCTATTATGCCCGTACCCGGCACACCTTCATCGGTTATAGGAATCTCAAATCTTGTATAGCCACTTTCCCAATCGTTCTCTGACTGAATAGCGACACCCCAGGCAGTAGCATTATCTACGGCAGTAGAGATTATCTTAAGTACTGGATAAGTGGATACATCAATATTCATAGCTTCGGTGAGGACTTTGCCATATGTTCCGGAAACTACCTCTATCGTGCCCGTGCTGTTACCATTGTCAGTTATAGTGCAACTGAAGCCTGGATTAGTATTTTCATCCCGCCAGGTAGCTCTCATGGGATTAAAATCATCCTGCCAGCCTGTATCTAGTGCTAAAGTGATAAAGGTGTAATCTGAGCTGATGACTTCTTTTCCAAATTGGTCTGTAGATTTAACTCTATAGTGATACAAGGTATTGTTTGATAATCCAGACAGCGTAATACTATGAGATAGTGTATAATCAGAAATATTCTGTGTATCGCCGTAGGATGTAGTAATACCATATTCCACAACCACATTGCATAAGGCATTGGTTTCCCAGTTAATAAAGGCTGAATTGGAAGATACACCTGTAGCCGTGGGGCCAGATGTTATACTGGGGAACTCATCGCCAGCGGTGCTAATTGTAATGTGTTCTAACGTAGTAGATTTACTCTCGCCAATTATCCAAACAATAATCTTGAATTGTTTTTCAGTGGTCCAACCCATTATACTGGCAAAATTTGCCCAATAGGGACCAGGGCTATTAATTCCTTCCAGGATATTCTGATAATCATAAGCTCCACCTTCTTCCTGGATGCCTATGGTAATGGATGCGTCGGCGTCTATGGTTGTCAAATTAACAGTTAACTTAGAGAACGTTCCTGCATTAAGACTGATTATCTCAGATTCAATCTTGCCGTAATAAGATGCGCCAGATTCAGTAATTGTAGCGGTAGAATTAGGATTGTCGGTTAAAGTCGCGTCTTGTTCTAACCACGTAAGCTTGGCTGGATCAAAGTGTTCCTGCCAACCAGTGCCGGCAGACATAGTGGTGAAGGTATAATCAGCGCTGGTTAGAGTGTTACCAAAAGGATCAGTGGATTTTACTCTGTAATGATATAAAGTATTGGCTGTTAAGCCGGTTACTTGTAGAGAGTGGCCTATAACTAAACTGATATCACTGACAGTTGAGCCATAGCTGTCAGTCAGACCATATTCAATCACACTGTCTGATTCCTCATCGGTTGTCCAAATAATAGTGGCTTGTGTATCCCCGGGGCTGACATTTGGGCCTGAGGTGATGATGGGGGCAGTGGTATCAGATTCAATGCTGATTAAGTCTAAGGTAATGTTCTTACTCTCGCCTTCTACCCAGGCCACAACTTTAAAGGTATGGGTACCAGTCCAGCCCATGGCAGAAGCAATATTGCCTGCATAGGTGCCGGCTGAGTCTTTAGAGGCAACGACATCCTGATAAGCATAGGCGCCGCCTTCTTCCTGTATTCCGAGTTTATAGCTGGCATCTGTGTCTACGGCAGTAGTAGTAATTAATAATTTAGAATAGGTATCAACATCTAAGGTAATCAGTTCGGATTCGGCTTTTCCATAACTATTGACAGGATCGTTCTCTGTTAGGATAGCGGTTGTTCCGGCGATATCATTCCAGCTGGCAGTGACTTCATCCCAAGTTGTTTTCATAGGATCAAAGTGTTCCTGCCATGCTATTGCAGCAGTTCCAACACTAATAAGGTCAAAGGTAACAGATTTACTTTCTCCATTAACCCAGATAACTATCTTAAAGGATTTGGTGCCGCTCCAACCCATTTCAGAAGCAAGGTCTACTACATTAGTACCAGGTTGAGTAATGCCCTCAAGGACATTCTTATAAGCATAAGCACCACCCTCTTCCTGGATGCCTATATGATAACTACAGTTCTCATCTATAGCTGTCGAAGTCACTATTAATTGAGGATATACAGATAAATCTAAGGTGATAATT
>DAOVKU010000128.1 GCA_030631665.1 Candidatus Omnitrophota bacterium | reverse complement strand
TTGCTTTCTCTTATCCCCAGTCAGCATTTCACTCAGCCGCCGCCTAGATTCAGCGAGGCCTCTCTGGTTAAAACTTTGGAAGAAAGTGGAGTTGGTAGACCGAGCACCTACGCTCCTATTATTAAAACCATAATAGAACGCAATTATGTAAGGCGGCAGGCAAGTTATCTTTCGCCGACCGATCTGGGCATAATGGTTACACAACTATTAATTAAACATTTTCCGGATATAATGGATATTAAATTTACGGCCAAAATGGAAGAAGAACTGGATGCTGTCGAAGAAGGCCAAATGGATTGGCAGCAAGTCCTGAAAGATTTTTATAAGCCTTTTATGAGTGATTTAGAAAGCGCAAAGATTGAAATGCGAGATGTAAAGAAAGAAATTGTTAAAACTGATGAACTATGTCCGACCTGCGGCAGGTTCCTGGTTATTAGATGGGGAAGGCTGGGTAAATTTTTAAGTTGCTCAGGATTTCCGGAATGCAAGTTTTCTAAATCTATTAGTCTGGGCGTGGCGTGTCCGAAATGCAAAATTGGAGAAGTGGTCAGTCGCAGGACAAAAAGGGGAAGGTTTTTTTATGGTTGCAGCCGTTATCCCGAGTGCGATTTCATTTCTAATAAATTACCCGAAGCTGATGCCGAGAAAACAGAAAATTCAAAAGAAGCACATCAGAGTACCCCAAAAAATTCCGAAAATTTGGAGCCTGAGCAGTGAATCATAAATACCAGAGCACCAGATATCAAAATTACGAAATATAGGTGATAATAAGAGAAATGAAAAGATTTATTCATAAATTTCTAAACTATGTAGAGATTGAAAAAAACTATTCTCATTATACTATCATTAGCTACCAGAAAGATTTGCTTGATTTCAAAAATTTTATTGGTGAGCAGCGCCTGGAAGATGTTACTTATCTTGTTTTGAGAAAATTTTTAGCTCATTTAAAAGAAAAAAATTATTCAAAGAGAACCATAGCTCGCAAACTGGCATCTTTAAGGTCTTTTTTTAAATTTCTTTGCAGGGAAGGTTATTTGAAAAACAATCCCGCCTCAGCCCTTTTAACTCCCAAACTTGATAAAAAGTTACCTCTTTTTTTAACTGAAGAAGAAGTTGTAGCCTTGATTGAAGCTACTTCAGAGGATAATGTTTGGGGCAGGAGAGACCGAGCCATTTTAGAGACACTTTATAGTACAGGCATGAGGGTTGGTGAATTGGTTGGTTTAAATACAGAAAATATCGATTTTTTTGGTAGTGTCACCAAAGTTTCCGGTAAAGGTAAAAAGGAAAGGATGTTGCCAATTGGGGAAAAAGCTCTTAGTTCAATAAGGCATTATTTAGAGGCTCTGCCAAAAAAACAAAAAGAGAAAAGCAGGGCCCTTTTTAAAAACAAAAAGATGACTCGTCTCTCAGATGAAAGCATACGGAGGATTGTAGATAAATATATAAATTTAGCCAGCAAGGACAAAGGTATTTCTCCCCACACCCTAAGGCATAGTTTTGCCACGCATCTTTTAAATAGAGGAGCGGACCTGCGTTCGGTGCAGGAGTTATTGGGGCACGCCAATCTTTCAACTACTCAAATTTATACTCATATTACTACCCAGCGCTTAAAAGAAGCTTATGAAAAAGCACATCCCCGGGCAAAAGGAAGATAATAGTGAGATTTTTTATCGATTTTATTTTTATATTTTTTTCTTTTTGGTATCTTTTTTTAGCTATATTTAAAAGGAAGCCTCTTGCGCCCATAAAGCAAAGATTTTTTTTAAATCCCGCTGAACTAAAAAAGGAACTTCAAGGGAAAAGGCCTATTTGGTTGCATGCAGTTAGCGTGGGCGAAACCATAAGCACTGGAGGTTTAATTGAATTACTCCACAGAAGATTCAGTAAAGAAAAAATCGTTGTTTCTACTGTAACCTCAACAGGTAACAGCATTGCCAGAAAGATTTTTCCCAACAGCATAAGCGTTGTTTATTTGCCTCTGGATTTGAGTTTTTCGGTGAGGCGAAGTTTATCTTTTATCAACCCGAAACTTTTTATTTTAACCGAAGCCGAAATCTGGCCCAACTTGATTCTAGAGCTTAAAAGAAGAAAAATCCCCATTGTATTAATTAACGGCAGAATTTCTGATAAGTCCTTCCGCGGTTACAAAGCAGCTAAATTCTTATTTAAACCTATCTTGTGCAATATAAACCTTTTTTGCATGAGGACTCCAGATGATGCTTCGAAAGTGATAAAATTAGGTGTTCCCCGGGAAAGAGTTAAGGTAACAGGTTCAACCAAATTCGATTTAGCTCTTTCCTATAAGTTGGATAAAACCCAGGAAGAAAATTTAAGACGAAAGTTAAATATATCCGACAAAGACACGGTGATGGTATGTGGCTCTACACACAAACCGGAAGAAAAAATAATAGCGGGGATTTTTTTAGAACTTTCAAAAAAATATCATAATTTAAAATTAATAATTGCACCCCGTCATATCGAGAGAGCAGTTAGAATTAAAAAATTATATGATATTTTAGGCCTGCCTTCTCAGCTTTATTCATCTCTTATGATGGAGGC
>DAOVKU010000079.1 GCA_030631665.1 Candidatus Omnitrophota bacterium | reverse complement strand
TCATCAGGTTTTAGCTTTGGCGGATAAAATTGTTGAAGCAGTAAAAAGTGGGAAGATTAAGCGATTTGTCGTTATGGCGGGGTGTGACGGAAGACTCAAAACCAGAAATTATTTTACCGAAGTTGCGAAAACATTGCCTAAAGATATGGTGATTCTAACAGCAGGGTGCGCTAAGTATAGATATAATAAGTTAGATTTAGGGGACATCGATGGTATTCCTCGAGTATTAGATGCTGGACAATGCAATGATTCTTATTCGCTTGCTTATGTAGCTTTGAAGTTAAAAGAAGTGTTTGGTCTTGAAGATATAAATGATTTACCTATTTCTTTTGACATCGCCTGGTATGAACAAAAAGCAGTATGTGTCCTTTTGGCATTACTCTATTTAGGATTTAAAGGCATAAGATTGGGGCCAACGTTACCTGCTTTTGTATCTCCGAATGTGTTAAAAGTTTTAGTTGATAAATTTGATATTAAGCCTACAAGAGATGTTCAGTCAGACGTAGAAGCTATTGTAAAAGGAGATAAAAAGGCGGTTGCTTCATAATTTATGGTATGGAATTTCAAAATTATGCACCACTAAAATCGCACATTAAAGTTATCACCAAAGGCGATTTTCTTGAACTTTCTGTATTAACTGGAGTAGTTCTAAAGTCTTTGATGAAGCGACTCAATTTTTACTAATTTGTGATTATAAGTAAGGTTCTAACTTGGTCCAACCAGCGACCCCAATTTTTATTGCAGTCTCAAGATTTATCTTGAGGTTATTTGTTTTTAGGGTTATAATCTAAATGGTTTAAAAAAAGATGATTTTCGCTTTGCTTGTGAGATAAGACCCTTCCTTAGGCCTTTTCCTTAAAGGAAAAGAAAGGCCTACCCTTTAGGGTTAGACCCTCCCTTAAAAGGAAAGAGTGAGGTCTATCCCTGTTGTGGATAAAAGCAAAGTAAAAAAAAGGAGTTGTGAATTATGGATTGGAAAGATGTTCGTGGGCCGGATGACATTATTAACATAGGCAAGGAAAAGTTTACTGGTTTCGGAAAATTTTTACCGCTGGCCATCATTGGCTTTTTATTGCTGATTGGATTAACCGGGACAATTTATTCTATCGGTCCGGATGAAGTAGGGGTGGTGCAAAGATTCGGCCGCTATGCTTATATGACTTCACCCGGCTTGCATGCAAAACTTCCCTTTGGGATTGATAAGATGACTCCCATTAAGGTAAAGCGCGTATTTAAAGAAGAATTTGGAGTAAGAACCCTGCGCGCCGGAGTAAAGACACAATATTCTCCCCACAAATATCCTGAGGAATCCTTAATGCTTACCGGAGACCTGAACATTTTAGATGTACGCTGGATAGTGCAGTTTAAGGTCAAAGACGCCAGAGATCTGCTTTTTAAGACTAGAGACCCTGGGGATAATGTCCGGGATATATCTGAGGTAGTTATGCGCAGGCTCGTAGGTGATTATCGCGTGGATGAGGTGCTTACCACCGAGAGAGAAGAAATAAACGACCTTGCCCAGATAGAGATGCAGAAAATTCTGGATAATTATCAAACCGGAGTTCAGATTGTTACTGTCAAACTTCAGGATGTAAATCCTCCTAATGAAGTAAAGCCGGCTTTCAACGAGGTAAACGAAGCTAAACAGGAAAAGGAGCGGATGATTAACCAGGCCTGGGAGGCATATAATAAGGTTATTCCTCGTGCCCGCGGTGAAGCAGAAAAGACTATTCGTGAAGCTGAAGGGTATCAGTTAGATAAAGTAAACCGGGCCAAGGGCGAAGCTGAGAGATTCATGGATACCTGGGCGGAGTATAAAAAGGCGCCCGAAATAACTCAGAAGAGGCTTTATTTGGAAACAATGGTGGAGGTCATACCAAAGGCAAAAGAGAAATATATCATCGATTCCGAACAGACCTCGATTCTGCCATTATTAAATATTGGACAGAAAGGAGGGCAACAACAATGAAAGTGATTTTAAGAATAATAGGAATTTTAGTAGTTCTGATAATAGCTTTATTTATAAGTGGTACAATATTTATAGTAGATGAGACCAAGCAGGTGGTAATTACCCAGTTTGGCAAGCCTGTGGGTGAGCCGATAACCGCTGCCGGCTTACATTTTAAGAAGCCGGTTATTCAACAGGCCCATTATTTTGAAAAAAGGCTTCTGGAGTGGGATGGTGACCCTAATCAGATTCCCACCAAAGATAAAAGGTATATCTGGCTGGATACCACCGCTCGCTGGCGTATTGTTGATGCCTTAACGTTCTTGCAATCGGTGGGAGCGGAAGCTAGCGCCCATGCCAGGCTTGATGATATTATCAATTCAGCCACACGTGATGCCATCACCAGTCATCTTCTTGTTGAGGCCATCAGGAATTCCAATCGTATCCTGGAGGCCAAAGGAAAAAAAGAAGAAGGGGGAGTCGTTGCTACTGAAGAGGCGGTGGAAAAAATTTATGTAGGGCGGCAAGCCCTGGCTGGTATGATTCTAAAAAAAGCCAAGGTTCTTGCTCCTCAATATGGCATCGAATTAGTAGATGTGCGTGTCAAGCGCATCAATTATGTGGAAGCGGTGAGAAGGAAGGTCTATGAACGGATGATTGCGGAGAGAAAGCGGGCTGCTGAGAGATATCGCTCTGAAGGCCAGGGAAAGCGGGCTGAGATTGAAGGTCAGAGAGGCAAAGAATTAAAACAGATTACTTCCGAGGCCTACCGCACGGCCCAGGGCATCAGAGGCAAGACAGATGCCCAGACAATCAGGATTTATGCCGATGCTTATAATAAGGACCCTCAGTTTTACTCATTCTTAAAGACATTAGAGACATATCGAAAGACAATTGATGATAATTCTACCATAATTTTAACAACTGATAGTGATTACTATCGATATTTGAAGAGTCTTAAGCTTGATTCGAAGGATTAACCCAACCCTTTCTTGTTTACGGAGAGACGCTGCGAATTAGAAAGAGCGGGGGGTGACTTAAAATATAGAACAGTCTTGTGACCTAATCGGGGAAACAAATGGTTTTGATTTTAGAAAAATGTACTTTATGGCCTCAAGGTAAATCTTGAGGCCATTTGGTATTAGCGGTATAATATGTTAAAATATAGCATAAAGAAAAGAGTTTAAATATGGGTGAGTTTTTAATTATTTTGGATGAAGTGGAAAATAAGCAGCTTCTTGTTAAAAATAGCTGTTGATATGCTAAAGAGGCAGTTGTATAGGGAACGAAGGAATGGATAAAAAGAAAATATTAATAGTCGACGATGAAAAGGATTTAGTTAAAATCCTGATTTTCAGGTTGGAAGCTAATAATTATGAAGTAATTTCGGCCTATGATGGCCTGGAGGGTTTAGAAAAGGCAAAAAAAGAAAAACCAGACCTTATTATATTAGATTTGATGCTGTCTAAAATGGACGGTTATAAAGTCTGCGGCCTGCTTAAGGCTGATACAAGGTATAATAAAATTCCTATAATTGTGTTTACGGCAAAAGCTCGAGATGAAGATATGAAATTGGGCGAAGAAGTAGGCGCTGATGCGTATATTACTAAGCCCTTTAAATCGCAGGTGTTATTAGACAAGATAAAAGAATTGTTAAAGGAATAATGATAATGCCGAAAAAAGAAAGAAAATCACTTGGTGAAAGTTTAGTGGAAGAAGGCATTATAACTGCCGAGCAGCTCAAAGAAGCACAGGCAGAAGCAATGCGGCTGGGTCAGCGCTTGAGAGGCGTTTTGGTTAAAATGGGCTTTATCGCTGAAGAAGATTTAGTTGCATTTTTGAGTGATAAACTGGGATTGCCAAGGATAGAGCTTGACAATTACTTAATAGATCCCAAAACAGTGGAATTAGTGCCCGAAGTCCTCGCCAGAAAATATGAGCTCATACCTGTTTTAAAAATTGGCAATCGCCTTACGTGTGCCATGCTTGACCCGTGGAATGTACTTGCCCTCGATGAAATAAGAATGAAGACAAATTTAACCATTGAGCCGGCAGTAGCGACAGAGTCGGAAATAAAAAAAGCTCTCAACCAGTATTACGGCGCAAGAGGGAGCATGGAAGATTTAATAAAATCCATAGATGCCAAAAAGCTCGGCGTAGAAGAAGGAAGAGAAATTGATACTAAAAAACTTCAGGATATTGTCGAAGAGCCTGTAGTTATAAAATTGGTTAATCTTATCATAATGAAAGCCGTGAAGGAGGAAGCCAGCGATATACACATAGAACCGGAAGAAGAAATTCTTAGGATAAGATTCCGCGTTGATGGAATGCTTCATGAGGTATCTTCTCCGCCCAAATATCTTCAATCCACTATAATTTCAAGAATTAAGATAATGGCAAGCTTAGACATTGCTGAAAGAAGAAAACCGCAGGACGGAAGGTTTGCCATTAAAGCCGAAGGCAGGGAAATTGATGTCCGTGTTTCATGTGTTCCCACGGTGTATGGAGAAAACGTTGTGTTGCGTCTTCTGGATACTTCAACCGCCCTTTTAAGCCTTAAAGATATAGGATTTTCTGAAGAACTATTTGAGAAATATCAGAAGCTTGTTAGCCGGCCGCACGGAATAATTTTAGTTACAGGCCCTACTGGTTGCGGAAAGACCACAACGCTTTATGCCTCATTAGACAAGATAAACACCGTAGAGAAAAATATAATAACAATTGAGGACCCTGTCGAATACAAACTCCAGGGCATCAGGCAAATTCAGATAAATCCGAAGGTTGATTTAACATTTGCTAATGGGTTACGGTCAATACTAAGACAAGATCCTGATATTATGATGGTTGGCGAAATGAGGGATTCTGAAACAGCCGAAATCGCAATTCAAGCTGCTTTAACCGGCCATCTTGTTTTTTCAACACTTCATACCAATGATGCGCCCAGCGCTATTACCAGAATGATTGATATGCGCATTGAACCATATTTGGTTTCCTCTTCCGTTATCGGCATTTTGGCACAGAGATTGGTCAGGACAATTTGCTCTGAGTGCAGGGAAAAATATAAACCCTCTAAAGAAGCCTTGAAAGATATTGGTTTAAGCGGCGAAGAAAAAATAGATTTTTATAAAGGAAAAGGATGTCCCAAATGTAGGCATACCGGCTATAAAGGTAGAATTGCTATTTTTGAATTGATGCTTATGGATGATAAAATTCGTAATTTGATAACTGATAAGGCACCACTGGATGATATTAGAAAACAAGCTCAATCTTCAGGCATGATTACTTTAAAGGAAAATGGAGTTCAGAAGATTAGAGAGGGATTAACGACGCTTGAGGAAGTGTTTAGAGTAACGCAGGAAGAATGAATTTAGTAGTAAGTAGCAAGGGAGGGAACTTGCGATTTACTGCTCGTAACTGATAATTTATGATTCCGCTAAGCGAAGTGAAAGAAAGAAATGCCAACATATATTTATAAAGCTCGCGATGCCACTGGAAAACCGGTTAAAGGCAAAATGGCAGCTGCCTCTAAGGAAGAATTAATTGATAAACTTCACAAGATGGGTTATATGACGACACAGGTTGCAGAAGCCTCAGCAGGGCTTAAAGTTGAGTCATTGTTGGAAAAATTAAGGCCTATAAACGCCGAAGATATGATTATTTTTTATGTCCAATTTTCTAATATGATTAGTGCGGGTATACCCATTTTAGAAACCCTGGATACATTAAACAGACAAATCGAAAACAAGAGATTAAAAGAAGCAGTTGGCAGTGTCTTGAGAAGCGTTGAGGCAGGAGAAAGTTTTTCACAGGCGCTTTCGAGGCATCCCCGTGTATTTCCAAAGCTATTTGTAAATATGGCAAAAGCCGGAGAAGCCAGCGGAAAACTAGATACTATTTCAGCCAAATACGCCGAATATTTTGAACGTCAAACAGATTTGAGGCAAAAGATTAAAGAGGCCTTTTTTTATCCTATAATCCTTTTAATTGTAGGAACCGCTGTTATGCTTTTTATTGTAACATTTGTAGTTCCGCAGTTTGCGCAGATTTTTATGAAGACAGGCATAACATTGCCTCTATCTACGCTAATTCTCTTTAAGGTGGGGATAAGCATTAAACGTTTCTGGTATTTAGGAATTTTATTGGTTGTTGTTATATGGTTAGGAATAAGATTTTATATAAAAACAGAAAAGGGACGTCTCAATTTTGATAGACTTAAATTAAAAGTTCCCATTCTCGGCCCTTTGTATCGTAAAGCCGCTATCTCCGGATTCACCAGGGCATTGGCGACCCTTGTGGCAAGCGGAGTGCCTATTTTAGAATCATTGAGCATAACAAAAGAAATAGTTGAAAATGAAGTATTAGCCCGTGTTATCGGAAATGTGCGCAGTTCGGTTGAGAAAGGCCAAAGCTTAGCAGAGCCCTTAAGAATAAGCAGGGAATTTCCTCTCGATGTGGTGAAGATGATTTCGGTTGGAGAAGAAACAGGCAATTTAGATGGTATGCTCAATAAAATTTCGGGTTTCTACGATAAGTCTTTAGGATATACCATAAAAAAACTGACCGCCGCCATAGAGCCTATATTTTTAATTGTTATGGGTTGCATGATAGGGTTCATTATGGCCTCCGTGTTTTTACCCATGTTTGATATGGTAAAGATATTAAGGCGCTAATAAACGTGAATTTGAAAGTATGAAAAAACCAAAACAAGAAAATATTTTTAATAAAGAATAAGGAGGATAAGAATGCTGAATAAAAAGAAAGGTTTTACACTAATAGAACTCTTAATAGTCATAGCGGTGATTTCTATTCTAATCAGCATAGCGCTTCC
>DAOVKU010000020.1 GCA_030631665.1 Candidatus Omnitrophota bacterium | reverse complement strand
CCTGCTCTGCCTCTTTGCCTCTAATTAAATGATTGAAGGTAGCAACGTGTAAATAGAGATTGAGTTTTTGCTTAAGAGTATTTAATAAAACTAACAAGCACACCGAATCGGGGCCGCCGGAAACAGCAACAATGATTCTGTCGCCTCTGCTTAGAAGGTTATATCTAGAAATTGTGTTTTTGAATTTTTGCTCCAAACGCATAATTCTATTTAGTCCACAGTTCATACCCTGACAGGCACAGGTAGTTCATAATCCATAGTTTTTTTTCTGCGGACTGTTGACTATGGACTATCGACAACTGGTGGCGGTGGGCCGATTCGAACGGCCGACACGCCGGGTATGAGCCGACTGCTCTAACCAACTGAGCTACACCGCCACTTCAGATTTCAACTCCTCCAAACCTTCTTTGCACCAACCCTTATCCAGCCACTGACAACCCTTACATATACTATCGAGGTCTTCGCCATTAAGGTTCTGTGCAATTTTTTTGTAAACCACTCGGCTTTTAATTACTAAAGGAGATTTTATTTTTAATTTTGAAAGAACAGCCATGTCCAATTTTATAGGATCCAGCCGGCTGCAACAATCTTCCTCAACAAAGGGACAGGCTTTACAAATGTCATCTTCTCCTGCGATAATTTTGATTAACGGCGAGGCCTGCCTTACTTTTTTATAAACTTCTTCTAAATTCTCTACAAACTTTGCGGAATAACCAAACCCTCTAAAACCAAGAAGGCATAAAAGATGATGTGCCCTTAAAATTATCAATTTTAAAATTTATATTTTAACCTATTATAAATAACGGCTGCCAGGATAGATTTTGCTATGTCGCCACCGATAAACGGCAAAAATCCCATAAGAAAAGCTTTATCTATACTAACTCTTAAAACACCCATCAAAAACAAGCTGCCGAAGATATTTATAAGCATGCTACCTATTAAAAAAACACCGGCGATTTGAATAAAATTTTTGTCTTTATCCAAAAACGTGCCTATCAAAAAAGAAGCAATAATAAATCCAAAAAGATATCCGCCGGTTGGCCCCAGTAGACAACCAAGCCCGGCGCTGGCTCCGGCAAAAATTGGCACCCCAGCCGTTCCAAGGGCCACATATCCTGCTTGAGAGAAAAACCCAAATTTCCTGCCAAGGCAAGCGCCCGAAAGAAGCACAAAAAAAGTCTGCAAAGTAATCGGAACGGGAGTAAAAAAAAGAGGTATTCTAATAAATGCCCCAAGACCGGTCAATACTATAAAAACTAAAATTCCTACTATCTTAAGGCGTGTTTTGTTTATCACAATGGGATAATTAACCAAAGAAGGTATTTTAAAAGTCCACGCTTCATTCATTATTTATCTTCTCCTTTTTCTTTAAACATGCCTACATCTCTGAATTTTTGATAACGCAGTTTAGAAAGTTCGTCCAGAGATAATTCTGTCAATTCTTTTAAGTGGCGCAATACGGCCTTTTTAAGACTGTTGGCGGTTTCTCGGGGGTTTCTGTGCGCACCACCAAGCGGTTCAGGTATAATTTCATCTACTACTTCTAACTTCAAAAGATCTTTAGCTGTTAATTTCAAAGCCTGTGCAGCATCAGGCGCCTTCTGTCTTTCTTTCCAGAGAATAGCTGCGCAACCTTCGGGCGATATAACAGAATAGTAAGCATTTTCTAAAATACAAATCCTATCGCCCACGCCTATTCCCAGAGCACCACCACTACCTCCTTCGCCTATAATCACTACCAAAATTTGCGTCCTCAGTTGCGACATAGCACTTAAATTTTCAGCTATAGCCTCGGCTTGCCCTCTTTCTTCGGCTCCTATGCCCGGATAAGCGCCTGGGGTATCTATTAGGCTCAAAATAGGGAAATGAAATTTCTCAGCCATTTTAAAAAGACGCAGCGCCTTCCTATAACCTTCCGGATGAGCGCAGCCAAAATTACGCACAAGATTTTCTTTGGTATCTTTGCCTTTTTGATGACCAACAATTACCAAAGGTTGTCCATCTATTTTCGCCAGTCCGCCAATTAAGGCCTTATCGTCTGCAAAAAGGCGATCTCCGTGGAGTTCTACAAAATCTGTCATAATCATTTCAATATAATCAAGAGTGTAGGGACGCCTTGGGTGCCGCGCAATTTGAATTCGCTGCCAGGCTGTTAAATTTTCATAAACGTCTTTTTTGAGTTTTTCAAGCCGATTTTCTAATCTTTTTATATCCTTATTTAAATCTAACTTTTCAGCGCTTGCAAAACTCTTAAGCTCTTTTATTTTGCGTTCAAGTTCCAGTATCGGTCTTTCAAAATTTAATCCGCTACCATTCATATCTTTCTCAAGGGTTTTTAGTTAACTATGGGATTATCCGGGGCAAGCATAAGGAATTTTTATTCATCTTGTGTTCTTTTTCTCTGCCTTTGTTGCCTTATGCCGTCTCTATTATGTTTTTCTAATCCACAATCATCACTTCTACGCCAACAGGCAAAATCGAATACAACTCCTCTACATCTTTATTGCGCATCCTCACGCAACCTGCCGTAACCTGTTTACCAATGCTCTCTGGTTGTGTTGTGCCGTGTATTCCATAACCTTTTGCAGAAAGGCCCATCCATCTGGAACCAAGTATATTATCAGGGCTTTCAGCCGCCACGACGGCTCCATCTTTATACCATGGAGGATCTATCAATTTATTTGTAATCTTAAAGGTGCCTACCGGCGTTGAGTTGTTTGCACCCGTAGAGACTGCATAAATTTTTAATATCTCTTCTTCCTCTTTTAATGAAAGTGTGTTTTTAGATTTATCAACCACTACGCTGAATTTGCTGGTTATTACTTTTAACTTATCCCCCGGCCTAATAGCAGAATTTTTAATATTATTACTTTTCTTAATTAATTCAACAGTGGTATTAAATTTTTTAGCAATCTTATATAACGTGTCGCCTTTCTTGACTTCATAAATTATTGTTCCCTGAGTTTTAATTGGCGAAAATAAAATTCTCACATTCACATCCCAAAGGATTTTCTGTATTTCATCAAGCTTATCCGTGCTGGGACATAAAGTCATATTCATCCTTAATAATTTTTTGGCTTCGAGTAGCTTTCCGTCTCTTATTTTTAATTTTGCCAATTTTAAAAGAGCCTCATCTGTCACAACTGAGGCGCTAAACTCGCTGATAATTTTCTCCAGATTAAGAGAAGCTTCTTCGATATGGCCCGCTTCAATTAATTTAAGACTCTGCGAGTAAAGTTTTTGGGCTTGAGTACGTGGCCTTGACCTAAAAATAAAAACTATCCAAACTATGCTCGCAATAACTAAAATAACTATTAAACCTATAATTAAAACTTTTTTCAATATTTTTCTCCTCTAATTCAATAAAACAGCCACTAAAATACCGACTAAAGCACCGGCCAACACCTGAACAGGCGTATGCCCTATAAGTTCTCTGAGTCTGTTTTCTTCAACGTGTTTTTTTAAATAAATATCTTCCATCATCTTATTTAAAATTTCTGCCTGTTTGCCGGTTGCCTGGCGTACTCCCTGCGCATCAAACATAACAATTATAGTAAAAAAAAGTGTCACAGCAAATATGCCTGAATCAAATCCAAAATTTAAGCCCACTGATGTTGCCAGCGCAGTTACGCCTGCCACATGAGAAGACGGCATGCCTCCTGTGCCCACAAACCACTTAAAATTAAAACCTTTTTCCCGAATCACTCCAAGAAAAACTTTTATGCTCTGGGCCATCAACCAGGCTACAATGCTAATCCAGAAAATTTTATTACATGCTATATCGGTAAAGAAATCTCTCATTATAGTTTTGTTATTATAACCCAAAATATACTTGAATGCAACCATTTAATCCTGGATATCCAATACTCGCAAAAGCCATATTGTCAAGTATTTAGACTCCAGAATCGAGTTCTGACTATTTTATTTCTTGACTAATGCTAATTCTTATGCTATTTATTTAAAAAACATAAAAAATAAAAAAATAAATGTTATCTAAAATTCTATCCTTTACTATCGTCGGCATTGAAGCTGTACCCGTTGAAATCGAAGTTGATATAAAAAGGGGTCTGCCGGCGGTTGTGGTCGTGGGCCTGGCGAATATAGCTACCAAAGAGAGTAAAGACCGTGTGAGCGCGGCTGTGCGAAATTGTGACTTTAAATTTCCCATTGGAAGAATCACCTTTAATCTCGCCCCTGCTTCTCTAAAAAAAGAGGGTGTGTTTTTTGACCTGCCTATGGCCATTGGGGTGCTTATCTGTTCAAAACAAATCCAACCTCAAAATTCAAATAACTACTTTTTAATCGGGGAACTATCTTTGGACGGCAGATTACGCCCTATAAAGGGCGGCCTTTCGATTTCATTGGCAGCCTATAAATACTTTAAGAAAAGAAATATAGACGGAGCGCTGATTTTACCCTCCGAGAACGCTCAAGAAGCAGCCAGCCTGAAAAACATAAAAGTCTATGGTTTTTCACACCTAAAAGAGGTAATTGCTTTTCTGGAAGGCAGATTAGAAGTTGAAGAAGTTAAATTTAAAGCCAAAAAGTACTTTAATCAAAATATCTCATACGACGTTGACTTTGAGGATGTCAAAGGTCAGTCCTTTGCCAAGCGAGCCCTGGAAATAGCTGCTGCCGGTTCTCACAACACCCTGCTTATTGGCCCTCCGGGTTCCGGTAAATCCATGTTAGCCAAAAGGCTTCCAACAATTTTACCGGAATTAACACTCGCAGAGGCCGTAGAAACCACTAAAATTCACAGCATAATGGGCCTATTAGAAAAAGGGAAACCGCTTATAGAAAGGCGCCCCTTCAGAAATCCGCACCACAACACCTCAAGTGCCGGTTTAATCGGCGGTAGGAGTAACCCTAAGCCTGGAGAAATAAGCCTGGCTCATAACGGGGTTTTATTTTTAGATGAACTTCCGGAATTTAACCGCTCCTGTCTTGAATCTCTCAGGCAGCCTCTTGAGTCAGGTTTTGTCCATATTTCACGTTCAAATGCCTCTTTAAAATTCCCTTCTAAATTTATGCTGATGGCGGCCATGAATCCCTGCCCCTGCGGTTATTTTACCGATCCTAAAAGAGTCTGTCGCTGCCAGCCATATCAAATTCAAAAGTATCTATCTAAAATATCAGGACCCCTTTTAGACAGAATTGACATTCATATAGAAATCCTGCCTGTAAAATATCAACAGATGAGAGGTAAAACTAAAGAAGAGACATCATCTGAAATAAGAAAAAGAGTAAATAAGGCCAGGAAGATACAACTTGAGAGATTTAAAAAACAAGGAATCTTCGCCAACTCTCAAATGAAACCCAAACACTTAAAAAAATACTGTGAACTTGACGAAGAATCAAATAAATTACTTAAAGCGGCCTTTGAAGAACTGGCGATTTCAGCCAGGGGGCTGGATAAAATCTTAAAGGTAAGTAGAACTATCGCTGACCTGGAAGAAACCGAAAATATTGCGTCTCATCACCTTGCCGAAGCTATTAATTATCGCATGTTAGATAGGCAGTTGTTTATTTAAAAGAAAAGTATCAAAATAGATTAAAAATTATTATAAATAGAACTGTTCCTTTTAAACTAAGGTGTAAGAAAAATGACTCTGAGTCTTTTTTACTTGCTTTTTCTTTTTATTTTAATAAATATACCACTTTCCAGCTACTTTTATAAAATATAGATTAGATTTAGAGAGGCCGCTACTACTTTTTTCTTCATCATCGGATTGTGTTTCTATTTTGATTATAGGCTTTTGAGTTTTTGTTTTTACGATCGCAATTCTATCATCATGGGGACTTTTAAAAATATCTAATTCGCCTTGTTTATATTCATAAACATTTCCCCTTACAGGCGGGGCAAATAGTATATCATAAATAGCCATAAATTGCTTTACCATAACTGCTTCTGGTTCATTCGCAAGCATACTCTCAGCTTTCATTCTGAATTGACAATCTGCAATAAGCATCTTCACAATCTGTTCCTTATTTCCTTTCTTCAAAGTATTCTTATAGATTGAAGTCATTGATTTTATTTCCCTAATATCTTTCGCCGTAAGTATTTCAATTTTATCTGCTTTTTCCCAAGGCAGATTTTCTCCAACACCTTTTATTTCAATCTCTTTTCCATAACTTTTCTTGCCTTGTTCCAATGTTATGTTCCAAGATAGCACGGTATTACTCGTAGATTTCTCGCCAATCATAGTGATTTTCTCAATGGTTACATTAATAACTTCATGGTTATCTGTTATCCCATCCATTATATCTACTGTGATCTTGTTCTTGCCCCTTCTTAAGAAACAACCAACATAAGCAGAAGAAATCTTTTTGTTGCAGGAAATCAAAAAACCATTGAAGTACAACTCATATCCAGCGCTTTTACTTTTGTTCTTTAATAAATAACTTTCTTTCTTTTCTCCACCGGCACACAATGTGAATGAATTAAAAAAATAAAGAATTATAAAAAACGATACTATTGTTGCTATATTCTTTCTTTTCACTTCCACGCCTCCTAAAATGAGAAAAGTGCGATTTTACGCGGTTTTATTTCGTTTTTGGGTACTATTATACCCCCATAAGGTCCTAATGTGAATGGCTCTTCTATCCAAGGCACTTTAACTTCCAAACCAATTTTGGCCTCGACTCCTTTATTTCCTATCCCCAATATTATACCTATTTCTCTATCTCCTATCCTATATGCCCCAGTTGTAAAAAACATTGTACTGCCAGCATTGGCATATGCAGAAAAAGCCAGAGCAATAGATTTCCACTTTTTATTTAGTTTAAGAGTAACCTCCCCTCCTCCTTCTATGCCTATTTCGTTATATTTCCCATGAGTAACCTCCGTTTCATATGTACCATCCACTTTCTTCTCGAAATGCAATGAGGGTTTTGCCTTGCCCTCTAAGGAAACATAAAATTCTACATCAATATCTTTGAAAAACTTTTCGAAAAGCTTATTCCTCTTAATTTTTTTTAAAAGCTGTTCTAGCTTTTTAGGTTTTATAGTAAGCGCTTTTCCACTAACTCCAATTAGTGGATCAAATTTGACATCTGCTATATATATCCAAATGACTTTATTATTACTGGGTTTTTCTTTCCACTGATTCTCAAAATTAAATTTGGCTGTGGGGGCTTCGACTTCCACTCCGGATATCCATGATAATATCCAGTTTGCTGCATTCGATACAATTTTAGCTACTTTTTCTGTAGAAACTTCCACTTCGCTAATATTATATGGATATCTTTTTATTAAAACAGATTTATCTACACATAACAAGCCTGCCGATTCTGGCTTAATCATTCTTAGTATCTTGGCATCTGACTTCCAGCCATTTGCATTAAAGCTGACGGTTTCACCATATTCTTTTGCGTTGCCATACTTCCATTCGGGAAAATCGGGCGGCAATGTTATATCTTCGGGCTTAATAAAAGCTTGTCCATTAATGCCTTCACTAGATGATGCTGGCACAATTTCCAGAAGCTCACCAGCCGCATAACGATTATCGCTATCCCAAACGTCTATTTTCTCTACCTCTACCACATACACATACGTATGCCCAGAAAAGGTCTGCTCTCCAGTTGGAGTGGTGATGGTAGTCTCGGCTGTAACTTTTACCTTAGCGGGGGTAGTAGAAGAAGTATAGGTAGCGGCAGTTTTGTTCTCATCGCTCTTTATAGAGCCAACTGTTGGTGAAATGGAAAACTTAAATTCAGCACTGACTTCATTGCCCTCTACGTCTTTTAATGTGGCAGTAATAGCAGAAGTGGAATTGCCATCGGGTGGGATATACTGGGGATCTGCCGCAACGGAAACGCTATAACAACCTAAAACCCCCTTTTCAGAAATTATTAAAGAACCTATAATTAGAATACAGGTTAATAAGGTCTTTATTAAGGAAGTTCTATTCACTGGGCACGCTCCTTAGTTTCTCCTGGGCTGGTTCTGCCCAGGAGGAATCTGGGTAGTCTGAGAGAATTTCCTGAAGGTGCTCTTTGGCTTTTTTGTAGTCTTTTCGTCTTAGGTGATATTTGGCTATGGAAAAATGGGCCAAGGCTGGCCAGTGTTTAAAGTCAGGGTGGTCAGAGATAATTCTCTGGTACCAGTAGAGAGCAGTCTCAGCATCGCCTTCTGCTATATATAGGGAAGCTACGTAGTCTTTGATAAAAGGCGGCCAAATTCTTGAAAGGCTATAAAGGTCATTAATATCTAAGATACTTAAGGCGGCATCAATACCTAAATCAACCTGGTTTTTATTTGCATATTGCATAGCTTGCAGGTAGAAAGTTTCAGCTAAGGCGTTAGAAATATCACTATTTTGAGGATAATTACTCAAAAAGTCCTTATAGAGCTGGATAGTCTCCTCATAGCAGCCACATATGTTTTTTATCCGCCCTATTTCTTTGAGTGTCTGGATTTGCTGGTCATAGGTTAAATTAGCATTGTTTAAAATTGAGGTGTGGTAAGAAATTATTTTTTGGTAATAAGCTTCGCTTTCTTCTTCATTTCCAAGCTTAGAGGCAATATTGGCTTCAAAATAATACATGGCCAATTCAGCTTGGTCTAAGCTCCCAACAGTCTCTTCGCTTTCAGCCAAAGCATAAGGCCCGCTTACCAGACTAATTACGGAAAGAGTTAAAAATAGTTTTTTTAGAGAAGTTAAGATATACATCTTTTTAAAATTCCGCTAAAGGGTCGGTTAGGTCATCTGGAGTCCCTGACATCCCATCTTCTCCAGCCGGACCATATTTTTGATATTTGATAAACTGATTAGCTCTAACCATAGACATATCCAGTTCTTTAAAAGCCCCATAGATTTTATTTATGATGCACTGTGTTAATCTAGGTTTTTCTATGGGACAAGCTGAATAGGTCTCTTTGTATGCTGATAGGGCTTCGCCAATCTTTGCTTTTTTGTCTTTTTCATACTTCATAGAAAGACTTTCTCTTATACACATATCTCCAATCGCTAATAATGCCTCTATGTGTTGAGTCTGTGCTTCTGGGTAATCATTTAATACTTTTTGATATTCTAATAAAGCGGTGGCATAATCTTTTTGATATTGGTAGCACTTCCCCAAACATACCTGAGCTGAAGCAGCTGTGAAACCTTCTGCGTATTCTGCAACTACTTTTCTATATGCGCTTATGGCCTGCGGGATGTCTTTTAGTCGATGGAGATAAATCTGGCCTATTTCAAATTGGGCCTTATAGCATTCTGAGAGAACTGTAGGATAACTCGTCAATATCTCCTGATAGGCATCAATGGCTTCCTGATAACTTCCACTACCATAATAGCAACAGGCAATATAAAATTGAGCCTCGGCGCACAGAATAGATTCATCCCTATGCTCTGAAATAAAAGACTGGAGTTCTGAAAGTTTATCCCATCCCCCATCCCACCAAGAAGTCGGAATTCCTTCTTTGATAGCCTCTAGTTGTCCTTTAGCAGTTTGTGCAAATGCGAGCCCAAAAGAGAAGAGGCCTAAAATTAAAGCAAAAATTATCACATAAACAATCTTTTTCATTACTTCCACCTTCCTCCTTATATTAAAATTCATTATTATAAACTCTTTTTTTTCAACTTTGACTTTCTAAATAGATAACGACTGTTTATTAAAAACAAAAAACCCAGCAAAAAGCTGGGCTCTCAAAATATTATTATTATTTCTGAAATTATCTATATTATTGGCGAAGAGCATACTAAACATTCTTCCTTTATTACCTTCCTCTTCACCCAAGAAGATGATAAAGCATAACGGATAATTTGTCAAGGGAGTTTTTTTGCTTTTTTTGGAGATCAATTTGTCTAATATTAATATATAATTTTAGGGAAATATACAAGGATTTTAAGGAGAAAAGGGGACGGTTCTATTTTTTTGAACCGTCCCCTTTTTCTACTTTTTCTAATATTGCCAGCTTGGATTTTGTATGCCTATTAAAATGCCGTTATCAAAATGAAGATATGTGCAATTAGGAAATGGACCATACATCCATTCCTTGTCAACAACGCGTATGCTCACATTTTGCTTCACACCGCTGGGTTTTCCCAGGCTTGCCGCAACTTGGTCCTCGGTCATGCCAATGGCGATCAAACCATCTAATATTTTCTGCTTTACCGGCTCGCTTAATTGTGAGTGTTCATCAATATAGGTCTGCCTTCTCGCCTGAGGAGCAACTGTTTCACATCCAATAAATGAAAACATAAAAACAAGTAATAAAATTAAACAAAGAGTTCTTTTAATCATTTTCTCCGCCTCCTTTTTAACTTCAGAACATCCTGTCTTTTTATTTTACACCACCTAATCTATCTATGCAAATAAAAAAGTCTATTTTTCTTGATTTTTCATAGTTTATAAGGCACACTATTATTCTGGATTTAAATAATTAAAAGGAGAGTCTATATGAATCGCAAAATTCTCTGCTCTTTACTGGTGTGCGGTTTTATATTAATAACTTCCGCGACATCCTACGCTATTGATTGGATCTACTCGTTTGATGGTGGCCTTGAGCAAGCTAAAGAACAAGATAAGCCGATAATGATTGATTTTTATGGCGAGTCATGCAGTTGGTGCGACGTACTGGATAAAAAGACCTATACAGACAAAGAAGTCAATTCTCTGGCAGAGAAATTTATCTGTATAAAAATCGATGTCTATAAAAATCGCCAGGTTACCAATAAATACAAAATCCAGGGATTGCCCACAATTGTATTCTTAAACAAAGACGCCGAAGAGATAGAAAGGATTATAGGCTATCGAGGTCCTTCCCCTTTTGTAGAAATTATGAGAAAAGTGATATCGTCCTGCACCGCTCCAGTCAAATAATTTGTGCGAGTGTGCGAGGCTTAACCTCGCACAGTTTAAGGAAAAACTACTTTCCCCGTTTTTCTAAAACCTTCAAGAAGGCCTTAACTACTTTGGGGTCAAATTGCTTGCCGGATTCTTTTTTTAATTCTTCAATAGCTTCTTCTTGTGTCTTTGCCGCGGCATATGGCCTTTCTGTAATCATGGCATCAAAGGCATCGGCCGCAGCCATAATTCTGGCTTCGATGCGAATTTTATCTCCTTTTATTTTATCAGGATAACCGGTTCCGTCATATCTCTCATGGTGTTGCTTCACGGTGCCAATAACTCCGTCTAAAAAAGCAAGTGGCTCTAAAATTCTAGCCCCTTTCAAAGAGTGAGTTTTTACCTCTTCCCACTCATCTTTTGTTAATTTGCCCGGTTTGTTCAATATATAATCATGGATACCGATTTTTCCTATATCATGTAATTTACTTGCCCTTTCAATAATTTCTATTTTTTTCTGGGGCAAGCCCATTTCATTGGCGATGGCCACAGTATATTCGGTTACGTGTTCAGAATGACTTTTAGTATAATGGTCTCTGGCATCGATTGCTTCTGCCAATGCCTCAACTGTATTCATATATAATCTTTGCAATTCTTTATACAAATTGACATTACTTATTATTAAAGCCGCCTGAGCAGCCACGGCCCCCAATAAATCAAGGTCCTCTTCATCAAAAACCTGGCGGTTACCCTTATTATTAATATTGATAACACCTAATACATGTCTATCTATCATAATTGGAGCACTTATTAAAGATTTCGTATAATATCTTTCAAGGCTCCTCGGGCTAAAACGAGTATCTTCTTCGATATCTTTAACCAAAATAGCTTCTTTGTGTTTAGCTACCCAACCTGAAATCCTCTCGCCTGTTTTAAGCCGGGTTTTTTTAATTATATCCTCATCCAAGCCTTTGGCAACGCGGATAGTCATAATATCTGATTTTGGTTCAAAAAGAAGAATAGAGCCAACTTCCGAGTTAAGAACTTCGGTGGCTTCATCGATAATTTCCTGCAAAACGGAGTTTAATTTTTCCGGCTTTTCTGAACTCAAAATAGCAACAGATGCTCGGCCAATTTTAAATATATGCTGCAATTTCTTATTTTGTAGTTCAAGCTGTCTTTTAAGATGCACAAACTCTCTTTCTTTTTTAACCATAAGTTCTCCTTTATTTATAACCTACTATTTCTTAATAAAATAGCACAAAAAATGACTTTTTTCAAATCAAAGTTTAGTCTTTTATCAAAGCTAGGGCTTCTGAACGCGTTTTTTGACTTTTCTTAAATATCCCCCTAACTGCACTTGTAACTGTTGTTGCACCCGGTTTTTTTACACCTCTCATGCTTATACAAAGATGTTCTGCTTCTATGACTACCAGTACCCCTTTAGGTTTCAGTTTTTTCATAATAGTATCTGCAATTTCAGTAGTAAGTCTTTCTTGAATTTGCGGACGTTTTGAAAAAATATCCACCACTCTCACCAATTTACTTAAACCGGTCACTCGATTGCTATCAGGTATATAGGCTACATGAGCTTTTCCAATAAAAGGTATGATATGATGTTCGCACATGGAGTAGAATGGTATATCTTTTACAAGGATAATTTCGTCGTGCTCTTTTGAAAGCAAAACCTCAAGTTCTTTCTCCGGCTTTTTAGAAATACCGGAAAAAATTTCTTCATACATTTCAGCTACTCGCCGGGGGGTATCTTTCAAATCTTTTCTATTCGGATTTTCGCCTATGGCTTTTAATATATTCCTGACTGCTTTTTCTATTTTTTTCTTATCCATTTACTTTTCTCCAATTTATCTGACTTCTGCCTGCCTTATTTCCCAATACAAAATTCTTCAAAAATTTTATCCAAGATTTCTTCCGGTGTAATCTCGCCAACAATACAACTAATAGACCCTAGTGCCTCTTTTACATCTTCGGCTACCAGCTCTTCCCCTCTCTCTTCTTTTAAATTCTTAATAGAGGCCTCTATAAATTTTAAACTCTCCTCAAGTGCTTTTTTATGTCTTAAATTAGTAACTACGGCACTCTCAACACCTATTTTCACTTTACCACCCAGGATATGTTTCTTTATATTATCTTCTAAAGATGGTATTCCTTTCTCTCTTGTGGCGCAAATCTTGACTATCCTTTTGCCTTTCAAAAAATCCTCTATTCTTTTAAGGTTTAATTTGGTTTTTAGGTCTATTTTATTTACAACGACAATAATAGATTTCCCTTTTATGCTATTAATTATTTGAAGATCTTCGGTGCTTAATGGACGGCTATTATCAAGCAAAAACAAAATTAAATCTGCTTCATTTAAGCATTTTTTACTGCGCGCTACACCTTCTCGTTCAACTAAATCCCGCGGTTCGATAATGCCGGCTGTATCAACTATTCTTATAGGTATGCCTTCAATATTTATAATATCTTCGATAATATCCCTGGTGGTTCCGGCTATAGGAGTTACAATAACTTTATCTTCTTTTAAAAATGCATTCATTAAACTTGACTTGCCCACGTTGGGCTTTCCGCAAATAACCGTCACTACACCTTCCCTAAGTATACATCCGCCTTCTGCGCTTTTTATCAACTCTTCTAAATTCCTTCTGACCATTTTAAGAGACTTGATTATCTGCCGGCTATTTAAGCCCTCTGTCTCCTCTTGAGAAAAATCAAAGGAAACTTCCAGATTTGCCAAAACCTCAATTAGAATATTTCTAATTTTAGTTATTCTCTTAGAGAGCTTCCCTTTTAATTGGCCCAGAGCAGTTCCTAATCCCATCTCTGTTTTGGCCCTGATTACATCCAGAACAGCTTCTGCCTGGGCAAGGTCTATTCTTCCATTTAAAAATGCGCGCTTGGTAAATTCACCTGGCTGCGCCAACCTGGCTCCCCGGCTAAGAGTTAATTCTAAAGTCTTTTTTAATACTAGCACCCCGCCATGACAGTTTATCTCCACAATATCCTCACGCGTATACGTGGCTGGAGCACGCATCACAGTCAGAAGAGCTTCATCAATAGTTCTGTCAGGTGTCGGATTCTTTATCTGACTCATAGCTTTTGTTTTCTGTTTTCTGATTTCTGTCTTCTGTCCTCTGTCAACTATCCAACCATAGTGAATACTTCTGTTTCTAAAGCGGGAAGGTTTCTTTTTCTCTTTTGAAATAAAGATTTTATTGGCTATGCTCAAGGCTTTAGGACCGCTTAATCTAACTATGCCGATAGCGCTTTCTCCCGGCGCAGTTGAGATAGCAACAATAGTATCTTTCAAATTATATATATCTTTTATGGCTTTAACTACCAACTTGGCTCCTAACCAGCAATCTGGCTTCTCCTGCCACAAACAAAGAACCGCAAATAAGAATTAAATCATCATCTTTAGCGCATTCTCTTGCTTTTCCTACAGCTTCCTCAACTGACTGAGTAATCTCGATATTTTCATCTTTATCAAAAAAAGAAGCCAAGAAATCCGGTTCCGCAGCTCTGGACAAATTAGCGCGGGTAATAATAATTTTATCAGCCATAGGTTTTAATATCTTTGCCATACCAGCCATGTCTTTGTCTTTTGAAACGCCCAGGATTAAAATTAGCTTATGATAAGAAAAACATTTTTTTATGGTCTTTGCCAGGGCTTGCACCGAGGCTACGTTTTGGGCACCATCTAAAATTATAGTGGGCTTGCTGTCAACGATCTCAATTCGACCAGGCCAGCGCGCTTGCGACAATCCCCTCTTAATGGCTTCTTTAGGAATTATTATCCTGTTAAAACCAAGAGCTTCCATGGTCCCTACTGCTGTAGCGGCATTAATAAGCTGGTGTTCACCTAAAAGATTTATTTTCAGAGGAGCATACTTCCCCAAAATTCCTGTTACACTGAAAACTTGACCTTTGTCTGTGCTTTCTATCTGTTGATAAGATATGCCCTCGCCCACTACATAAACTGAAGCGTCCCGGGCCTTAGCCGTTTTCTTAATTACATTCAGGGCTTCCTTCTTTTGAGCAGATGAAACCACCACGCTCTTCTTTTTGATTATACCGCTTTTTTCTTTAGCTATACTAGCTAAGGTATTTCCCAGTTTCTGAGTATGCTCAAAGCTTATAGGCGTAATAACGCACACAAGCGGATTTATAACATTGGTTGCATCCAGCCGTCCCCCAAGCCCCACTTCCATCACCGCCATATCCACTTTCTTCTTCTGAAAATAAAGAAACGCCAGGGCGGTATAAACTTCAAAAAACGAGAGGGCGTCGATTTTCTCTGTGTGTGGTTTCATTATCTGGATAAGCTCAACCAGGTCTTCATTTGAAATAAATTCATCGTTGATTCTAATTCTCTCTCTAAAGGTTTCGAGATGGGGGGAGGTATAAAGCCCTGTTTTAAAACCGGCTTCTTTTAATATAGAAGCACAAAAACATGCTACCGAACCCTTGCCTTTTGAGCCGGCTATATGAATAACCTTGAGGTTTTTGTGAGGATTACCTAATTTTTTCAAAAGAAGTTCTATGCGCTTTAAATCAAAAACTTCTTCGGAATAAGAATAATCGTCTTTTCTTTCGTAATCAATAAAAGAATTGAGATACTTATCCACAGAGGTAGAGCTTCCTGATTCCCCTGAAGGAAGGGCCTTAACTGCTTCTTCGTAAGTCATTATTTGGTGTTTCATGATTAGTGTTTCGTGTTTCGCAATTACTGCGACTGTGCGAGGCTACGAGTGTGCGAGGTTAAGCCTCGCACAGTTTCTCGCGTAGTCTTGTTTCTTCTTCCCGAATGCTGACTATTAATTCTTAATGCCTAAAATGCCTTATGCCTGTAAAAACCATGGCTATTTTATGTTTATTGGCAACTTTAATTACCTCTTCGTCGCCCTTAGACCCACCCGGCTGAATAATAGCCACCACACCTACCCTGGCAGCTTCCTCTATAGCATCGGGTTTAGGGAAAAAAGCATCCGAAGCCAGGCAGCTGCCTTTGGCTCTCTTGCCTGCTTTGCGATTGGCGATAATAACTGCGTCCACCCTGCTCATCTGCCCGGCGCCGATACCAACCGTCTTGGTATCCTTCGCCAGGACAATAGCATTAGATTTAACAAATTTCATTACTTTCCAGGCAAAAACCAAGGAAGCCAATTGTTCTTTAGTCGGCTTTACATTAGTCACGGCCTTAAGTTCATCCAGTTCTTTTATATCTTCAGTTTGTATAAGCAAGCCGCCTCGAACCTTTTTTAAATTCATCTCTACAGATTTTCCTTTTATGGGCAATTTGCAAATTATCAATCTTAAATTTTTTTTCTTGCTGAATAAGGTAAGAGTTTCTTTTTCAAACCCGGGCGCAATAATACATTCAACAAACCCCGCTCCCAAAATTGCCCGTGCTACCTCAGCATCAACCTTGCGGTTAAGGCCGACAATGCTTCCAAAAGCAGAAAGCGGATCACAGTCCAGGGCATGCAAGTAAGCCTCTTTTAAATTAGAAGCACAGGCCGCACCACATGGATTAGTGTGTTTAATAACAGCCGCCGCTGGTTCTTCAAACTCAGCTACAATAGAAAAAGCCGCATCCATGTCCATAATGTTATTAAAAGAAAGCTCCTTGCCCTGCAATTGCTCTATTTGCGTCAGGCCCTTATCCTCTACCTGTTTAGCCACAGGGATAGACCTTCCTGATTCCTTTAAAGGAGGGGTCTTATCCTCGTAGAAAGCAGCCTGCTGATGCGGATTTTCACCGTAACGCAAATCCTGGATTTTATCAAATTTTAATACCAACTGTTGAGTCAAACAAAATTTCGGTTCTTTTAATTTGCCTGTTCCCAAATTTTCCCTTAAATAATTTACAATGGAGGCATCATAGTCTGAAGTTAAAGCAAAAACTTCCACCGCCAATTGAGCTTTGGTTTTATCGGTTACAGCGCCTTTATTCTGCTTCAACTCTTCTATAATTTTGGGATATTGCTTGGGCGAAGTAACCACCGCTACATCTTTAAAATTCTTGGCCGCAGAACGCAGCATGGCCGGGCCGCCGATATCTATATTTTCAATAGCTTCTTCCTTGCTTACGCCCTCTTTTTGAATTACTGCCTTAAAAGGATACAAATTAACTACTACTATATCAATTAAATCTATCTTATTCTTTTTTGCCTCTTCCATATGCTTGGGGTCATCACGCATAGCCAATAAACCGCCGTGAATTTTAGGATGGAGTGTTTTTACCCTGCCATCCATCATTTCGGGAAAGCCGGTATAAGTCGAAACTGATTTCACGGGAATGTTATTCTTTCTTAAAATTCTTTCGGTTCCGCCGGTTGATAGAATTTCAATGCCCATATTCGTAAGTTCTTTGGCAAATTCTAGTATCCCCGCCTTATCCCAAACGCTTATTAAAGCCCTTTTCACTTTCCTCATTAAAAACCCCCTGCTTGGAATTTAAGTTAATAGTTAGCTCATTCCAAGGCTTTAGGTGCTGAATTTAAAATCTATAATGTCGCCTTCGCGCACTTCGTAATCTTTGCTTTCCAGTCTTAAGATGCCCTTTTTTTTGGCCTGATGAAAATCAAAATCAACTCCTTTAAAATCATTGAAATTTATAACCTCGGCCTTAATAAATCCCTTCTCTATGTCTGAGTGAATCTTGCCGGCCGCCTCTTTTGCGCCCGTGCCCTTCCTAATGGTCCAGGCTTTTAAGAGACCGCTTTTAATGGTAAAAAAAGTTACTATTTCAAACAATCTATATGCGGTTTCGATAAATTCATCTCTGGCTAATGTTTCTATTTTATAACTTTTTAAGAATTCCTCTCTATCAAAAGATTCTAACTCCTCCAGCTCTGCCTCGATTTTAGCAGAAAATTTCATCAAACAAAAGTCTTTAGTCAAAGCCAGATTTTTTATCTCTTCGGGCATGGGAAGATTTATTTTTTTTTCATCTGTATTTATGAGAACCAGTTCTTTTTTGGTAGTCAAAAATTCAAAACCGCTGATAAACTGCCGTTCTTCTCTGAAAAGTTCGAGTTTGCGTAAGGGGATATTGCTCTCCAGGGCACTCTGTAACTTTTTCATTAAATTAAGTTCTTTTAATAACTCTTTTTTCCCTTTTTTTATCTCTGCCTCTATTTTCTTAAGTCTTTTCTGCACTATTTCAAGATCGCAAAGAAAAAGTTCGGTTTCTACATCTACTATATCTCTCCTGACATCTAAATTATTTTTTGGGTGAGGTATGGTTGAATTTTCAAAATCTCTTATCACGCAAACCAAGACATCTGCTTCTTTAGAATGGCTCAAGCTAAAATTTCTCTGTTCTTTAGAAGATACCATGTGTTCATCTATAAAATTAATTTCGGTTGGCGTAACCTTCTTGGGTTTTAGAACTTGGGCTAATTCAGCGAGGCGCTCATCAGGAACTTTAACGCTGGCTATATGAAAACTATCCTTGCCTAAAGCATGCCCTTCCTCTTGCCTTCTTGAGCCGGTCAGGGCTTTAAAAACAGTTGTCTTGCCGCTTAAAGGAAATCCAATTATAGCTACTTTAATCATGGATTTTTATTATAACGCTTTTCGTAAAAAAAAGAAAGGGCTTTAAACAATAAAGCCCTTATCCACAAGGATACCCCAAGGGGGCACAGGTAAACCTTCCTAATCCTTGAAGGGGGGGGTCTTATCTTTTAAAACCCTTTTGGTTCTATTTTTTAATCCACAGGATAGACCTTCCTAATTCCTTAAACCCTAAAGGGTAGGCCTTTCTTTTTCTTTAAGGAAACGGCCCAAGGAAGGGTCTAATTACTCTTTTTTTATCTTATCAAAGCGCTCACTCATCCATTTGCCTGCTATATCCTTGCAACCCAGGCCAAAAGACAGCGCCAATCCCAAGCCGATGGCAGCCAAAACAACTGTGAAGGCGGAAAGCAAAATGCCTTTGGCAATTTCTAATTGAAAAAGAGCCGTTACTACAGCAAAGATAATAACAATCACTTGAGTTATTTTGCCAAGGGTACGCCCTTCGCCTATTCCGGCATTGATAGCTGCCGAACGTACTACAGCGCCAAGTAAATTAGCAAAAAATATACCCAAAACAAGCACAAAAACACTGGCAATAACCTTTGGCACAAAGCCTATAAACTGATTTAACATCTGTGCCGCTACTTCCAATTGCAACACATTAGCAGTGGCCATAATCGCAGCCAAGATTATCAACCAATAAATTACCATGCCGAATAATTCGCTAAGGGTATGTTTAATCTCGCCCTTTCTCAAAAAACGGGCGATGCCTGCTTTCTCAGATGCCCTGTCAAGCTGCGCCAGCTTAAGAAGTCTGATAACAATCTTCTGCACTATCTTGGCGATAATCCAACCAACCAGAAGAATTACTATGATGCCAACCAATTTAGGCAAAAAATCAATTACTCTATATAAAATAGCCTCGGCTGGCCTCACCACTTCTCCCCTCCAATCCACAATTGCAAAAAACATATATTTCCCTCCCCTCTCGTTTTAATTCAGCTCTTTTTCTAAATATACCACACGATATAGTGCTTTTCAAGGCAAGTCAACATTATTAACTAAATTTTATTAATTAGACCCCTAATTTTATGGGGCATTCTTACAGGTTTACCTTTTTTATTGCAAAAAACATGCGTTGTCTTGCCTGTGGCGAGCAATTTGGCATCTTTATAAACCTGATAATCAAAAGAAAGGCTTGAATTTTTTACTTCGCTGATTGTAGTGTGAATGGCAATTAAATCATCGTACTTACAAGGCGCTTCATACTGACAATTAGCTTGCACCACCATCAGACAAAAACCCTCCTCTTCTAATTTTGAGTATTCAAGGCCAAGCTCTCTAAAGGCCTCAGTCCGCGCCACTTCAAACCACACAAAATAACTTCCGTAATAAGCCACCTGCATCTGGTCGGTTTCTGTATAGCGCACCCTCAAGGAAAATTTAAAGACTTTCATAATAAATATGCTACTCTAAATTGCTCCCGTCTTCAAGAAAAAAAATTATACTAGGCTTCAACTGTGCGAGGCTTAACCTCGCACAGTTTACTCAAACGGTTTATTCCAACCAACTTCTCAATTCTTACTTCTTATTTTTTCTTATAATCAAAAGCGGCAATAAGCCACTGCCCAACAAAACCAAAGTTGTTGACTCCGGAATATAATCACCAGGCGTAGGACTGCTCTGGTCGCACCATGCCGAACTTAAATCACCACTACCTAAATATTCCAAAGAGTGCCCTCCTTCCACACCGTTTACATAATCACCTGCAGTCCAAATTCCGGCTGAAGCAGCCGCGCTCTCCCAGGTCTGCCCGCTATTACCATACTCTAAATAGCTCATTATAGTAGAGGATTTATGTTCGCTGCTATTAAAAAGAGCTACCCAGCCCGAGGTATTGCCCATATTTGAAAACCCAGTTGAGCCGGTATATAAATCGACAGAATTATCTGTGCCTTCACCATTCCAATGAACAACAATGCATTTTTTAGCCTCTACTATACTAGAAAAAACAAAGTAACCTCCGCTTGAAGCATTAAGTTCATATCCGCTCAAATTAAAACTTGTCAGTCCGTCATTATACAACTCAATCCATTCCTCACCTGTGTCTATGCCTTCTGCGTCATACAAAACTTCGGAAATTAAAATATTCGCTT
>DAOVKU010000045.1 GCA_030631665.1 Candidatus Omnitrophota bacterium | reverse complement strand
TAGTCGTTTTGGCAATTGCTGTTTTGGGGGTGGCACATGCTCTTACAGTGGTTTCGACAAACAGGGCCCTTAGCTATCATATAACTGTTGCCTCTAACTTGGCTCAGGATAAATTGGAAGAAATTAAGCGCTTGGCTTATACCCATGGCGACTTAAATGGCTCATCAGTTGGCATTACTCATCCAGACCTTAATAACCCTATTAATGAAACCGGGCAGAACGAGATCGACGCTATTTATAATCGGTCCTGGATAGTTTGGACAAACACTCCTATTAATGGAACCAAAGCCATTAGCGTTACAGTTAGCTGGCCGTCAACTGGTGATGCAACGCATACGGTAACTTTGTATACCATAAAAAGACAATAATAAATGAATGTTAAAATTTATTCAAAAAAGTTTGGATTTACAATAATTGAACTCTTAATTGCTTGCGCCATTGTTGGCATTGTAGTTATAGGAGTTGGTAATTTGTATATTGGGATGCAACGTATTTTTATAAACCAGGCTAAAATTTCCGAATTACAACACCAGATGCGCGTCGCTATGAACATTATGATAAAAGATATTCGAAGGGCTGGTTACGACCCGAAAGGTTTAGGAAATTTTGGAATAACCGAAAAGTTACTTAGTGAAATCCGTTACACAATAGATGAAAATGAAAATGGGATTGTTGATCCTGTATCTCCCGCGGTTGAACCCAAAGAAGAACACCGTTTTAGATTAGATGGTAATATTTTGAAATATACTAAGGATGCCACCGTTGACGAGGTTACAGAAAGTGTGAGCTGGCATTCTCTGCATTTTCTGCATGGAGGAGAAGTAATGAGTTTGCAATTTATATATCGTGATAAAGATGGCGTAGTGACTACAACTGCTGCTGATGTCAGGACTGTGCATATAACCATAACCGGACGAACTAAATTGAGCGCTGCCGGCGATATGCATCATTCTCAGACCTTAAACTCCCGGGTCAAAGTGAGGAATTTAAGTGATTGATTTTAAAAAAAGGCGGGGAATAGTTTTAATTATATCCTTACTTATTACTGTTTTAATTTTTATGGGCAGTCTTGTTTACCTTTGGATTACCGCTACAGAAAAAGGCCTGGCCAGGAAAGACTATTGGCAGAAACAGGCCTTCTGGCTGGCAGAGGCCGGGATAGAGAGGGCGCGGAACGAACCCGAAATAGCAACCACACTTAATGCCAGCCTTGCTATTAACGCAGAAACAGTTACCGTTGTCAGCACTGCTGATTTTCCCAGTCCTGGCTCTGCCAGTGTGTATAGCGCGAGCGATCCAAACGGAGACATAATATCATTCAATTATACCGGCAAGACACCTACAACCTTTACAGGTGTTACTGGTGTTACCATAGCGTTTTCTTCGGGTGATTACGTAACATATATCGGTCCTTTCACTGTTCCGGGTATTGGGCAATACATAGTAATCAGAACACAGGAAACCGAAGGTCCACATATAAAATTGACCTTTAATTCCCATGGATACGTCCCCTCTCGGACAAGCCCCAAAGCACAAAAAGAAATAATAGTTGTTATAAAAAAATATAATCTGGCAGGTTTTGCTATTTCGTCCCAAGGCAATTTAAATATTACTGGTAATACTGCTATTAGCGGAGATCTCCTTTCATCTGGAAACATAGATGTTACTGGCAGTGCCATAGTTGATGGCGAGAAAATTGACAATACTTCTTTTAGTGCTACTTTTGATAATATCTTTGGTAAAACTAGAGCTGAACTGTTAGATCGACCACCTGATTATAGCAAGACAGATGCTAGCTCAGCTGATGTAGATAAAAAAAGTGGCCTTACCTGGATTACTTTTAGTGAAAACACAGAATTTAAAATTGAAGGTGCAACCTGGAGTGCAAGCGGAATTTTAGTAGTAGATGGCGGTAATTTAAAGATGACTGGTGGCACCTTCGATGGCATAATTTGGGTTACGGGAACTTTAAGTATAGCGGGTGGTGCAACAATAAATGGAACTATATTTGTTGAATCTGGTGCTACAGTGCAATCTACAGAGGTATATGGAAATCCAGGTATTACATATGATAAAGCACAAATTGTAGCTGCTCTTACAGATATAGGTGCCTCATTTCCTACGGAAACAATTACTAAAACAATTTCCTGGCGGGATTTTTAAAAAGAGCATCTAATCGGGAAGAAATTTAGAATAGCCATAAAAAATGTTTAATCCAAAGTCAAATATCGGTCTTGATATAGGTACTTATAGTATAAAGTTAATCGAGCTGCTTTCTTTATCCAAGAAAGAGGGGAAGTTTAAATTGATAAATTTTCTTTCTCAACCCTTAATGAATAAAAAAAAGGAAGAGGTTTTAGCTGAGGTAGTTGCGGGGGCAGAAATCAAAAATAGACGCGTCAATATCTGCATGGGCGGTGAACCGGTCATTGTCAGGCTGATAACTATGCCTAAAATGAACCCCGAGGAGCTTAAATCCTCTTTAAAATTTGAGGCCGAAAAATACATTCCTTTTAACATAGAAGAAGTCCAGGTACAGGCCCAGATTCTAAAAGATAACTTAAAAGATAATAAGATGCAGGTATTGGTGGCGGCAGCCAAAAAGAAAAATATCGAGGCCTTGATTAATTTAGTTAGCGGCGCCGGCATAAAACCCAAAATAATCGATGTCGATTCTTTTGCCTTGTATAATGCCTATGAAGTTAATCACAAAGAACTTAGAGAAACTCAGCTTTTGCTGAATATGGGCGCAAAAGTTACCAATATAGATATTTTAGAAGACGGTCTTTTAAATTTTTCCCGCGATGTATTTATCGGGGGTGATACTTTTACACAGCAGTTGATGAAGACTTTTGGAATTGGTGAAGCGGAGGCCGAGGTTTTAAAAAAAGAACCCAAGGATAAAAAAGATGAAGTATCAGAAAGCCTAAAGCCTGCCTTTTTCAATTTAAAAAATGAGGTTAGTTCTTCTATTGATTATTTTGAGTCGCAGTCGGAGAAGAAAATCAGAAAAATAGGTTTAAGCGGGGGCAGTGCTTATTTAGCAGGTTTAAGTGATTTTTTTGAAGAAAATTTTGAAATTGAGGTAGAGGCATGGGATCCCCTGGCTGCTATAGAAAATGAACCTTCCGTAGATGTTGAGAAATTAAATAAAATTAAGAGCCAATTTGCTATATCAGTCGGCCTGGCACTAAGAGGTTAAGATAGATGATAGAAATCAATCTTTTGCCGGATAAATATAAAAAGAGAGAAATTCAATTGCCGGATTTAGGGGAGTTGAAAATAGTTCCTATTATTATAGGAGTTGTGGGTTTTTTGGTTAGCCTGTATTTGATTTTGACTATAATTTCAACAGTCAAATCCAAGACCTTAAATAAACTTAATACTGAATGGCAATCTATATCTGTCCAGCAGCAAGAGGCGGCCAAACTTAAAGGGGAGAAAGAAAAGCTTGAGAAAAAGGCAGATTTAATTGATAGCTTGATAGCTAATCGCTTATTGTGGTCAAAAAAATTAAACCAGTTAAGTGATTTGATGATTGACGGCATCTGGCTTGAAAGCTTAATCCTGGACGAAAGAGAAGATAAGCAGGTTTTGATTTTAAAAGGCAATGCTGTCTCCAGAAAGAAAGAAGAGAGCGCACTTATAGTTGAATTTATACAAAAACTTCAGCAAGATAAAGAATTTTTCTCTGATTTTGAAGGAAAAATAGAGCCTGGATCAATTACAAGCCAGCGCATAGGAGAAACCGAAGTAAAGCAGTTTAGCTTAATTCTTTTTCTGGCTCAGAGAAATAAAGATACAAAAGGTACAGAGGAGTAGAGAGTGTTTAGTTTTAAAGATGAAAAGCAAAAAATTTTGGTTTTAGCTGTGGTTGCCTTAATTATTCTAATAGTCTATTTTCAATTTTTGCTTAGGCATCGAGTTACATCTTTAGTTTTAGTTTCTTCGCAGGTCACGCAGACGTTTAAAAAACTTAACCAGGCCAAAGAAGATATTGCCAATGTCCCAAAATTTAAGAGAAGAATAAAAGAACTTAAGGGAAAAATTTCTTTTTATGAGAAGAATATACCCGCCCAGAAGGAAATACCGGTTTTACTGGGTGAGCTTTCGAGATTTGCCAAAGACACTAAGGTTAAAATTTCAGCTATTACTCCGCCAGGAAAGACGGAAAAAGTTAGCGAAGAGCCATATTTTGAGGTGCCTATTCACATAAAAGCCAGGGCCAAATATCATAATCTGGGATTTTTCATAAATAAACTTGAGACCGCAGACCGTTTTATGAAAATTTCTGATATTAAAATTCAAACTAATTCGGCTACACCCGGGTTGCATAACATTCAATTAATTATCAGTGCCTATTATTTACCTGAAAGCAAAAAGAAAGAAAGTGAATGAGAGTTAAAAGTAAGTTTTTTTTAAGTTTAATTATTACACTTATTATTTTTAACTTTCTACCCTTTTTAGATGCCCAGGAGAAATTTAAATACGAGCCCAAGGGCGAAAGAGACCCCTTTGTGCCTTTGGTGGGGGCTGGGGGTGAATATCTTGGTCCTTCCGGCAGGATTAAATCCCTTGGTGATATAAAACTTGAAGGCATTATCTGGGATCCGGTGGGTGGACACCTCGCTATTATAAATGGTGAGATTGTCAAAGAGGGAGAAAGTGTAGACGGAGTTAAGGTGAATAAAATTTATTCTAAGAAAATAATAATTTTAATAGAAGATGAAGAATTTATCTTAAATTTAGTTGAAGAGGAGGGCAGCAAAAAATGAACAATTCCAAACGCAACCTGATAAAGGTATTGGTTCTTTTTAGTATACTAATTATAGCTGCCTTTTCTTTATTGGCTGCCAACAAAACTTCTGATTTAGAAGTTTCTAAAACTGGAGAACCCGGGCATATCACCATAGATTTTAAGGATGCAGAGATTTCCAGTGTCTTAAGGGTGCTTTCGGCTAAGAGCGGTATTAATATTGTAGCCGGTAAGGATGTTAGCGGGCCGGTTACCATCCGATTAGTGGATGTGCCCTGGGAAAAAGCCCTGGATGTCATTTTGCGGACTTACGGCTTTGCTTACGAAAGAGAAGGTAATATTATTCGCGTAACCACGGTTGAGGATCTGGCTAAGGAAGAATTAGTTACGCAAGTTCTGCCGCTTAATTATGCTGAGGCACAGGGAGTTTCTGATGCAGTTACGGAGATGCTAACCGAACGCGGCAAAATCAAATTCGACGAAAGAACCAACCTGATTATTGTTACCGATATCCCCACCAATATTTATAAAATTGAGAAAGTTGTGAAAAGATTAGACAGCCAGACTCCTCAAGTGGAGATAGAAGCCAAGATAATAGAAACAACTCTGGGAAAAAGTGAGAAGTTGGGAATTGATTGGCAGATGCAGGTTTCGGCCGCAGGTGCCAAAAGACCCACCACTTATCCCTGGTCGGAATGGGAGCAAAGTAAAATGTATCCGCGGCCCGAGGCTAGTTATACCTTTACAGGACAAGGAGAGGTAACCGGAATTACATCAGACTTTGATATCCGCGGAGGCCTGCCGTTAGGCCATAAAGAAGATGCGCTTTTTAGCGCTTTTCCAATGGCACCGGGCACTTTAGGAGTTGATGAATATTTTAATTTTGGGACTTTAGATTATAATAGCCTGAAGGCCACTATGGAATTTTTGATTACCCGAAGCGATACCGAAATTTTGTCCAATCCCCGCATTACTACTTTGAGCAATCAAGAAGCTACGATAACTGTGGGCACAAAGTGGCCCGTGGCTCATTATGGCTATTCAGAAGACACTAATAACTGGTATATTACCGGCTGGGAATACATCCAATTTGGAATTTTACTTAGTGTTACCCCGGTTATTAATCAGGATAATTACATTACCCTAAATGTCAGGCCGGAAATTAGCGACCTCGAAGGCACGGTTGATTTTACAGGCGCCAAGGTTCCTATTATTGCCACTAAAGAGGCCGAGGCCAGCGTAAGGATAAAAGATGGCTATACACTGGTAATTGGTGGATTAATTAAAGATAAAATGGTTGATGAAAGGAAGAAACTGCCGATTTTAGGAGACATACCCATATTGAATTTGATATTTTCAAAAAAAGTGAAGACTATAGAAAAAAGAGAATTAATAATATTTATAACACCTCGTATAATCAGGGATTCAATTTACGCTAGAGCCGAAAGTCAGGCCTTGCCTCAAAACCGGGCCGTTTCCCCGGCAAGTCAGGTAAAACCAAATGTAAATCAGGTAAAAGAAGAGCAAAAAGAAAAAGATTTAAAACCAGAACCAGAAAAATCAAATAAGGGTTATTTGATTAAAAAGGAAAAATAAATTTATTAAGATATTTAAAAACATTATCCAAACCCGCATTGGAATGGAATCTAGTTCCAATGCGGGTTTGGAATTGAGGTGAAACTGAGGCAGAAATATGTATAAACAAATTTTAATTTCAAAAGACCTTCATGAGAAAAGAATAGCTTTTCTTATTGATTCAAAACTGGATGAGTTTCACGCCAAGCGCCTGGACGAAAAGCCCCTTTTGGGTAATATTTATAAGGGGAAAGTTGATACTATTGTTCCCGCTATCCAGGCAGCTTTTATTGATTTAGGTATCGGAAAAAACGGCTTCTTATATATTGCAGATATAAAAGGGCCGGCCAGTGAGTATGAGACGATGTTTGAGGATGAAGTAGAGGGTCTTGCGGTTAAAAAGGTTAATTTTGGGCCATCCACCATAGAAGATGTGCTTAAAAAAGGCCAGGAAATTTTGGTTCAGATTACAAAAGAGCCATTTGGCACTAAAGGTGCCCGTCTTACCACTCACATTAGTTTGCCGGGCAGGTATCTTGTTTTTATGCCTTACGATGACCGTATGGGGATTTCAAAAAAAATTGAAAATGCCGAGGAACGCAAGCGTTTAAGAGAAATTATAAACCCATTAATAAAAAAGGATGAAGGTGGATATATAATCAGAACTGCCGCCACCGGTTGCTGCAAGAGGGATTTAATCCGTGATTTAAAATACTTGCGAGGCCTGTGGCAAAAAATTAAAAAATTTTCAGATAATAAAAAAGCCCCAGCTTTGATACACGAAGAGCTGGATCTTGTTTTAAGAATTATAAGAGATTCTTTTACAGAAAAAGTAAATCAGGTAATAATTGATGCCAGCGACGAATATAAAAACGTTCGGCGGTTCTTGAGAACTTTTGATCCAAAATTGGGCCATAGATTGGTTTTTTATAAAGAAAAGGCACCTCTCTTTGAAAAGTATAATTTAGAAAAAGATATTAATAAAATTTTCCAGAGGAAAATCAATCTAAAATCCGGCGGTCATATTGTTATAGAGCCAACAGAGGCCTTAGTTACTATTGATGTAAACAGTGGTAAATTTACCAAGCAAAAATCACTTGAGAGAACAGTTTTTATTACAAATTTAGAGGCAGCTGGGGAAATAACGAAACAGATTAAATTAAGAGACCTAGGTGGTATTATAGTTATAGATTTTATTGATATGAAAAAAGAATCTAACAGGAAGAAAGTGTTGAATGAATTGAAGAAAGGTGTAAAAAACGATAAGGCTAAGATAAATATATACGGTTTTTCTGAATTGGGACTTATAAATATAACCAGGCAAAGAATGAGAAGAACCTTTGAAAGCGTTTCTTACGGAGTTTGTCCCTATTGCATGGGGCGGGGATTGGTAAAGAGCGAGAAAACTATGGCCATTCAAGCGCTTAGAAAATTGCAACAATATCTTCCGCATGCCGGCAGAAGAAATGTCAATTTACTTGTTCATCCATTTGTTGCTCAGAAACTCAAGGATGAAAATGCGGCTCTACTCTCTCTGTTAGAACGGCGAAATAGAATCCGGATTAGTGTTGTAAGCAAGAACGATTTTCATATAGAAGATGTGGAAATAGAGGACACTTGACAGATTTCCGCAATTATGTTAAAGTCTAACAAAGCCACGACTTAGTGAGCGACCACAGGGAGTCCTGAGTGAAATGAAGGACGAAAGCGAAACTAAGTTGCATGGCTGAAGTAGACCCTTGACATCTAAGATGTCAAGGGTTAAATTCGCACACATCACTTAGCTTCACTATTGTTCGCTAAGCGATGTGCTCATTTAAGGAGAAAAGATTAAATGTTTGTTATTATTCAAGTTAGCGGAAAGCAATATCCGGTAGAGAAAGACGATATAATAGAAGTGCCTTATTTGTCTAAAAAGAAATCCGTTGTTATTAAAGAAGTGTTACTTGCGGCAAAGGGCAATAAGATAGATATAGGCCAGCCGCATTTAAAAGGAGCATCGGTTGCCTGTGAGGTTATGGGAGACAAATTAAGTCCTAAAATATATGCTTTTAAATTTAAACGCAGAAAGGGATATAAGAAAAAAATAGGGCACAGACAAAAGTATACGTTATTAAAAATTAAAGAGATTAAAGTCTAATTCTAAAGAATGCCCCAAGGGCAGAAGCACCCCCAAGGGAGCACAGCTAGACCTTACTATTTCCTTTAAGGGAGGGTCTAATTAGACCATATAATTTACTTCCCCGACGTTACGTCAGGGTCTGTAAATCATGGTTTCATTTAAGGAGATAATTCAAATGGCACATAAAAAAGGAATGGGCAGTACTCGTAATGGAAGAGATTCAGTTTCTAAGAGGCTTGGTCTAAAAAAATTTGGTGGTCAGGTAGTAAATGCCGGAGCCATTATTGTCAGGCAAAGAGGGACAAAATTTAAACCCGGCCTTAATGTTGGAAAGGGTAGAGATGATACTCTTTTTGCTAAAATAGCTGGAAAGGTTGTTTTTAGTAAGGTCAGGGTGGTAAATATTTTTCCGCAATAGATTCGCCTCAACAGGCAGATTTATTTGCCATGTCTCAGGTTAATCATGCAGCATAAAAAGGAATCTGGGTGTTAGTTGTGCCTTTTTTCGCAAGTAATTAAACAGGAATGTTTATCGATAGTGCTAAAATTTTTGTTAAGGCCGGAGATGGCAGAAGGGGTTGCGAGAGTTTTTATAGAGATAAATACACTCGCCATCCTCTCCCAGACGGTGGAGATGGCGGAGATGGCGGCAATGTTATAATCAGGGCCAATCGCAACTTACACACCCTGCTTGATTTTAAGTATAGAAGGCATTTTAAAGCTAAATCCGGGAAAATGGGTTCCAGTAAGAAAAAAAGAGGAGCCCGAGGCGAAGATTGCACAATAGATGTTCCCTGTGGTACCCAGGTTTTTGACATAAGTTCAAATTTTCTTCTGAGGGATTTAAAGCAACACGCCGAACAGGTAATTATAGCTCGCGGTGGAAAAGGAGGGCGTGGAAATAGCAAAAGGTCAGAATTCCTGGAAGGTGAGCCGGGCGAAACAAAAAATCTCAGCTTAAAATTAAAATTAATTGCCGACGTAGGTATAATTGGTTTTCCCAATGTCGGGAAATCTTCCTTAGTTTCAAAAATATCAAAGTCGAAAACAAAAATCGCTTCATACCCCTTTACAACTAAATTTCCCCATCTTGGCATAGTGAGAGTCGATGATAGAAGTTTTACAGTGGCAGATATACCAGGTTTAATTGAAGGCGCGCATAAGGGAAAAGGCTTAGGAGATAAGTTTTTACGTCATACTGAGAGGACCAAAATTTTAATTCATTTACTGGATATGTCGAAGTTTTCACAAAAAGATCCTTTCGATGCCTACCGAACATTAGATAATGAATTATATTCCTATAACCCGGCTTTACTCAATAAAAGACAGCTAGTGGTGGCTAATAAAATGGATTTATCAGGAGCTGAAGATAGACTACGTTTATTAAGAAAAAAATTAAAGAAAAAGATTTTTCCCATTTCCTGCAAGAACGGAAGGGGAATAGGAATCTTAGTTAAAGAAATGGCTCAAGTCTTATGGAAAGACAAAGACTGATAAAGAAAGAAATTAAGAGTATAGTAGTTAAAGTTGGCACAGCCCTTTTAACCGGTGGCACCTCATGTATTAACCGAAGACAGGTGGCTGCCATAGTTAGCCAGATTGCCAAAGTTTGCAAAAGAGGATTTAAAGTGGTTTTGGTGAGCTCGGGCGCTATTAGTAGCGGCATGTCCAAACTTAAGATAAACAGGCGTCCCCACGAACTTCCTGAGCTTCAATCTTGTGCTGCTATCGGACAGGGCCAGTTGATGAGAATTTATGATGAATATTTTTCAAAATCAGGTTTTTTAACGGCTCAGGTTTTGCTGACGGCAGATGATCTTTCGCAAAGAGGGAGATATTTAAATGCCAGAAACACACTCTTGACCCTTCTGGGGCGCAAAGCAGTTCCTATTGTTAATGAGAACGACACCGTTAGCGTTGAAGAAATCAAATTTGGAGACAATGATAAACTAGCGGCGATGGTAGCAAATTTGATTGAAGCCGATATGCTAATTCTTTTATCCGATGTGGAGGGTTTTTACAAAAAAGAAGGCAAAAATATAACAGGTGATAGAATAGAGGTAATAAAAAAAATAACCAGTTTTCATAGGGAAATAGCTTGTGGTCCAGGCCGACTTGGAACAGGTGGAATGTTGACTAAATTGGACGCGGCCAGGGTTGCTACTAATTCGGGCATTTACGCTGTAATTGCAAACGGGCGAAGAAAAAATGTTCTTTTGGATATATTAGATAAAAAGAACATAGGCACACTTTTTTTACCTACCGGGAGCAAATTGGCTGCAAGGAAAAAGTGGATTGCCTTTGGTATTAAGTCAAAAGGAACAATAATTGTAGATGAGGGAGCCAAAGAGGCACTTATACATAAAGGCAAGAGTTTTTTAGCAGCCGGCATAAAAAAAATAAATGGAAATTTTGTTTATGGAGATTCAGTAATATTAGCCGATGAAAAAGGCAATGGATTTGCCAAAGGTTTAGTTAATTACTCGTCCGAGGAGCTTGAAAAAATTAAAAGAAAAAAAACCCGCGAGATTGAGAAAATACTCGGATTTAAATATTATGATGAAATTATACATAGAAATAACTTGGTTTTGTTAGACAGGGAGGATGAATGAGGAAATGGCACTCAAGACTGATATTATAAATATTGCCAGGCGAGCTAGGGAATCTTCGCATTTATTGAGACTGGCCGATGGAAAGATTAAAAATAAGGCCCTCAAATTTATGGCAGATGCTATTTTGGATAAAAAAAAGCAGCTATTAAAAGCAAATAAAAAAGATATAAATGTTGCCAGAAGAGCTGGTGAGTCCGAAGCTTTTATAGACCGCCTCCTCTTAACCGAAAATAGGCTTATAAATATTTCTCAAAATATTAGAGAAGTTATGAATTTAGATGATCCAGTAGGAGAGATTATATCTTCCCGGATAATGCCCAACGGGCTTAAGATTGAAAAGGTGAGGGTGCCTATCGGAGTTATTGGGATAATTTATGAGTCCAGGCCCAATGTTACTGCTGATTGCGCCAGCCTTTGTCTTAAATCTGGCAATAGCAGCATCTTGAGGGGAGGAAGCTTATCTTTTAATTCGAATGTAGCTATTTTTAAGACGCTTTCTGAGTGTATCATCAGGAGCGGTTTGCCAAAAGATTGCCTTCAAATGATTTTGACTACAGAGCGCGCGGCTGTAGATTACCTTTTATCGCAGTCAGACTTTATTGATTTGATTATTCCCAGGGGGGGAGCCGCCCTAATAAAGAAAATAGTTAACAAATCGCGGATTCCAGTTATTAAACATTCCAGGGGCCTATGTCACATATATGTGGATGAGGAGGCGGATTTGAATATAGCTGAAAATATTGTTTATAATGCCAAAGTCCAAAGGCCCAGTGTTTGTAATGCTGTTGAAACATTGTTAGTCCATAAAGATATTGTTGTTCGGTTTCTTCCCCATCTTTATAAAAATCTAAAAGCTGCTGGCGTAGAACTTCGGGGATGTGAGATGACAAGAAAAATTTTAAAGAATATAAAACAGGCTACAGAAAAAGATTGGTCGACTGAATATCTGGATTTAATTTTATCTGTAAAAGTAGTTAATTCTTTGGATGAGGCCATCGAACACATAAGAAAATACTCGTCTGGCCTTTCAGAGGCCATAGTTACGGAAAATTACATCAATGCACTTAGATTTCTTAGGGAGATAGATTCCGCTTGTGTTTATGTGAATGCATCAACTCGTTTTACAGACGGTAATCAGTTTGGGCTTGGTGCTGAAATAGGTATCAGCACAGATAAAATTCATGCCCGCGGCCCTATGGGGTTAAGGGAGCTAACCAGTTATAAGTATGTTGTTTATGGGAACGGTCAGATAAGGGAATAAAAAGTGAAAATTGGAATATTCGGCGGTAGTTTTAATCCTCCTCATATAGGACATTTAATTTTAGCCCAGAACTTAAGGGGAGCCAAGAATTTGGATAGAGTTATCTTTGTGCCTACCAACATACCTCCCTTAAAAAAACAACAGGATTTACTTGATGTCGAAACTAGATTGCACATGGTTGATTTATCTATCAAGGATAATCCGTATTTTGAAGTTTCAAGAGTAGAAATTGAAAGAGGTGGTACCTCC
>DAOVKU010000068.1 GCA_030631665.1 Candidatus Omnitrophota bacterium | reverse complement strand
TAAGGTTTGATAACAATGCCTTAGTTATTATAGATGAGCAGAATAATCCTCGTGGGACCAGAATTTTTGGCCCTGTAGCCAGGGAATTAAGAGAAAAAAACTTTATGAAAATTATTTCACTTGCTCCGGAAGTGATCTAGTAAACAGTAATTAGACCCTTCCTCAAGAGGAGTTAGGAAGGTCTATCCTTGTGGATTAGACATTTCCTTAAGTGGAATTAGGAAAGTCTATCCTTTAGGATTAGGAGATTATGAGTCATATAAGAAAAGATGATTTAATTATTGTAAGAACCGGTGAGGATAGGGGTAAGACCGGTAAAGTGCTTAAGATTTTGTCTTCAAAAAATGCAATTATCGCAGAAGGTATTAACCTGGGCAAGAAACACCGTAAAAAACGCAAGCAGCAAGAACCCTCAGGCATACTGACGATTGAGTTTCCAATTGCTCTGTCCAATGTTTCTCTTTATTGCCCAAAATGCAAAAAAGGTGTGCGAATTAAAATTGACAGAACCAAAGGGACAAAGAAAAAAAGAATTTGCAAGAAGTGTCAAACTGTATTGTAAATCCACAGGGATACCCTATAAGGGCACAAGTACCCCCCAGGGGGCACAGGTAGACCTTCCTAATTTTTTTGAAGGGATATGGTCTAATTAAATAAAAGGATGAGGATGAAACCAAGGTTATTAGAGAAATACAGAAACGAAATTATTCCTCAAATGATGGAAAAATTCAATTTTAAGAATAAGTTGCAAGTTCCGCGTCTCGAAAAGATAGTTATTAATATGGGTATAGGTCAGGCGGCATCTGATTCAAAAATCATTGAGGTGGCCATGCAAGAATTGGCATTGATAGCTGGGCAAAAACCTATTATAACCCGTGCCAAAAAAGCCATTTCTAATTTTAAGTTAAAAAAAGGGATGCCTGTGGGTTTAAAAGTTACCTTGCGGGGTGCCAGAATGTATGAATTTTTTGATAGGTTTATAAATGTAGCTTTGCCAAGAATCAGAGATTTTAGAGGGGTTTCTTCCAAGTCTTTTGATAAGAATGGTAATTATTCTATAGGTTTAAACGAACAGATAATTTTTCCTGAAATAGATATTGATAAAGTTCAAAGAAATCAAGGAATGGATGTTACTATTTGCACCACTGCTAAATTTAAAGAGGATGCCTATAAATTGCTTAAGCTATTTGGCATGCCTTTCAGGGGATAAGAGATGGCAAGGAAAGCTTTAGTAGAAAAAAGCAAGAAAAAACCAAAGTTTAAAACACGCAAGTACCACAGATGTTTTAAGTGCGGTCGTTCCAGAGGATACTTGCGTAAATTCGGACTTTGTAGAATTTGTTTTAGAGAAATGGCCAGTAGGGGAGAAATCCCCGGTGTTAAAAAAGCTAGCTGGTAATTACAAAAGGAAGGGAAAGATATGTCGGTGACCGATCCAATTGCAAATATGTTAGTAATGATAAAAAACGCCAACAGAGCCAAAAAAGAAAAAGTAGATGTTCCTGGTTCAAATATGGCCAGAGCCATAATTGAGCTTCTAAAAAGAGAAGGTTTTATAAAAAATTATAAAGAAATAAAGGACAACAAACAAGGTGTTTTAAGAGTTTATCTAAAGATGGATAAAGACGGACAATCAGTCATAAATGAAATGAAAAGAATATCCAAACCCAGTCTCAGAATTTATGTTGATAAAGATAAAATCCCTTTTGTTTTAAGGGGTATGGGCTTAGCGATAATTTCTAGCTCTCAGGGCATAATGACAGACAAAGAAGCCAGGAAAAAAAAGATAGGTGGCGAAGTAATTTGTCATGTCTGGTGATATTCAGAATTAAATTAGTAGTTAGTAGTCAGGATTAAGTGAACAAAAAATTAATTTTTTAATTTTATAAAATATTATATTAGAGGATAAATTTATGTCTAGAATTGGCAAAAAACCTGTTGAGATACCAAAAAATGTTAAGGCCTTACTCGATTCAAACAAAATTACAATCGAAGGCCCAAAAGGTAAATTATCTATGAAGATTCATTATAGGTTAACGGCTGAAATAAAAGATGATAAATTAATTATTACTCGTAAGACTAATTCCAAACTGGATAGGTCTCTTCATGGCTTAAGCAGGACTTTAGTAGCTAACATGGTCAAGGGCGTAACTGATGGATATCAGAAAGAGCTTGAGATACACGGTGTTGGGTTTAAGGCTCAGGTTCAGGGCAAACAGTTAAATATGCAATTGGGCTTTTCTCATCCAATAAATTACGAAATTGAGGAAGGCATAACCATAGAAACCCCTAAACCCACATCTATTATAGTTAAGGGTATAGACAAGGCCAAAGTAGGAGATGTAGCAGCGGGAATTAGAGGATTTTATAAGCCAGAGCCATATAAGGGCAAGGGAATAAGATATAAAGGAGAATATGTCAGGCGCAAGGCAGGTAAAGCTGTTGCTTAAAAAACAGGAGTCAGAAGTCAGAAGTCATAAGATAAAAGTCAAAAATCAGATAAAAAAAATATTTTCTGTCATCTGTCCTCTGTCATCTATTCTCTATTTTTCGGGAGAACAAAATGGCAGTTAAAAATAAGAAAAAGTTAGGTCGTCATAGAAGGCACATAAGAATTAAAAAAAAGATATTCGGCGATAACTCAAAACCACGCTTAGCTGTTTTTAAAGGTTTAAAAAATATGCGGGCCCAATTAATAAATGATGTTGAACAAAAAACTATTCTTATGGTAACAACGACTTCCAAGGAATTTAGGCATGAACTTAAAGATGGCTCCAATATCAAAGCTGCTGAGAAATTGGGGGAAATTTTAGCAAAGAAGGCTAAGGAAAAAGGCATAGAACGGATTAAGTTTGATAGAGGCGGTAATATGTATCATGGTAAAATCAAAGCCCTTGCCGAATCTGCCAGGAAAAATGGATTAAAATTTTAATGAAACCCGAGCTTATGGAGAGAAGCGAACATAAGTCTGTTAGTTGAATTAACCCCGCCCCTTTGGGTAGGGCGCAATGATAGATATATCCGCAGCTTTATATTTTATGGCACTTGTAGAGATTAATTAAACTCGTTTTTTGCCAAAAGGGCGGGGTTCAATTCCCCCGACGCTTCGGGGTCATTGAGGGAGGTTTTTTTTGAAAAAGAAATTTAAGGAAAAAGAATTAAATTTAGAAGAAGGGCCCCAGTTGATAGAGAAAGTAGTGGCTGTTAATAGAGTATCCAAGGTAGTAAAAGGTGGACGTCATTTTTCTTTTACGTCCGTTGTTGTAGTTGGTTATGGAGATGGTCGAGTTGGTTTTGGATATGGCAAAGCCAACGAGGTCGCTAGCGCCATAAGAAAAGCGGGCAGTCGCGCCAAAAAGGACATTGTTAAAATTCCTTTGTTCGGCTCAACCATTCCACATCAAATAATTGGACATTATTCTGCAGCCAAGGTTCTTTTAAAGCCCGCCAGTCGCGGAACCGGAGTTATCGCCGGCGGATCAGTCAGGGCTATTTGTGACTGTGCAGGTATTAAGGATATCTTGACTAAATGTTTGAAGTCGAACAATCCGACCAACGTAATCAAGGCTACACTGGAAGGTTTGAAAAGATTAAAGAAGATAGATATTTCTTTTAATAATCGCAGGAAATCAATTGAGCAGGATATGCGAAAGGTAAGCGGTTAAATGAAACTTTCTGAGTTAAAACCAAAGATTCCCAGAAAAAGAAGAAGGAGATTGGGGCGGGGTGAAGGCTCCGGAAGTGGTAAGACTTCCGGCAGAGGCCATAAAGGTCAGAAGTCTCGCAGTGGTGAGAAAATAAGAATTGGTTTCGAAGGTGGTCAGATGCCTTTGATGCGCAGAATCCCTAAGAGAGGTTTTAAAAATATCGCAAGTAAAAATTATCAAATAGTAAATTTAAATGCACTTGATAAATTTGGAAAAGACGAAGCAGTTACTCCAAAGATATTAAAAGAGAAAAATTTAATAGCCAGCGAAAGTAAACTGGTTAAAATACTTGGAAAAGGAAACTTGACTAAAGTTTTGAGAGTTAGCGCTCAAGCTTTTTCCAAAAGTGCAAAAGAAAAAATCGAAAAAATAGGCGGTAAGATAACTCTCATAAAGTAAAATTATGTTAAAAGCATTAGGCAGTACTTTCAAGATACCGGATTTAAGAAAGAAAATTTTATTTACTTTTGGCTTGATAGCCGTTTTTAGAATAGGTGCTTTTATACCTACCCCCGGCATAGACGGTCAGGTACTATCAACCTTCTTTGATAACATTAGCAAGACTCAAGGGGGGACGCTCTTTGGAATTATGAATATGTTTACCGGCGGAGCCATGCAACGGTTGACTATTCTTGCCTTGGGGATTATGCCTTATATTTCTGCCTCGATTATTTTGCAGCTTTTAACAGCTGTTATCCCGCAATTGGAAAAATTGGCCAAAGAACCCGATGGTCGGCAAAAAATAGCTCAGTATACACGTTACGGAACAGTTGTTTTGTGTATTATTCAGGCTTTCTTTATAAGTATGTGGCTTGAGAACCCTGCGCATTTTCAAGGATTAAGAATTGTCAATTTCCCTGGTTGGGGTTTTCGTTTTTTAACAGTAATTACCCTGACCACAGGCACTATGTTTATAGTGTGGTTGGGGGAAATGATTACAGCCAAAGGGATAGGAAACGGCATTTCATTAATAATAACGGCTGGTATTATTTCCAGAATGCCGGCTGCCTTTTCCCAGCTTGTAACGCTATTAGCTCCTTTTCACCCTGAGCAGCGCCAGATTGAGCCCTTGACGCTTATTTTAATGATAGGATTGCTGGTGGGTGTTATAGTTTCTGTCATTTTAATTACCCAGGGACAAAGAAAAATTCCTGTTCAATATGCCAAGAGAGTTATTGGCAGAAAAATTTACGGAGGCCAGTCAACCTACATTCCTTTAAGGGTAAATATGGCAGGGGTAATTCCTATAATTTTTGCTCAATCGTTAATTTTATTCCCGGCCACCATAGCTGGCGTTATTCCATCACAGATATTTAAAACTTTTGCCTCCTGGCTGGTGAGAGGTCAATTGTTATATACTGTTTTATACAGTTTATTAATTATATTTTTTACTTATTTTTATACAGCTATTGTATTTAATCCTCACGATGTGGCACAGAATATGAAACGCTACGGTGGTTTTGTGCCTGGTATAAGGCCCGGCAAACCCACGGCCGAATATTTTGATTATATTATGGGAAGAATTACTTTACCCGGCGCTATATTTTTGGCTTTTATCGCTGTCTTTCCTGATTTTATAGGCGCGGGTTTAGGAATTCCGCCGCTGGTAGCAAGTTTTATGGGTGGTACCGGTATTTTAATTATTGTAGGAGTAATGTTAGATACCATGCGTCAGATAGAATCTCAGCTTCTCATGCGTCATTATGAAGGATTTATGAAAAGAGGGCGCTTGAAGAGTAGGCGGTGAAAAAGCAGGATTTAGGATTCAGAATTTAGGATTTAGGAAAAGAAAAAAACTTAATTCTGAATATTAAGAGGATTTAATTTTTGAGAATAATTTTACTCGGACCTCCAGGTGCCGGAAAAGGTACGCAAGCACAATTAATTTCTAAGAGATTTGGCATGCCTCATATCTCAACAGGGGATATTTTGCGGGAGGCTATAAAAAATAAAAAGCCGGTAGGCCTAAAGGCTAAAACTTATATGGAAAAGGGCGAGTTGGTTCCGGATGAGGTTATGAATAAGATTGTAACTTTAAGATTAAAAGAATCTGATTGCGATATGGGTTTTATATTAGACGGTTATCCACGAACAAAAACACAGGCCCTGAAATTAGATGAAGCTCTTTCTCAAATACGCCAGAAAATAGAATTCGTTTTTTATTTTGAAACTTCAAGCGAGATTATAATAGAACGATTAAGCGGCAGAAGGATTTGCAAGAATTGCCACGCGGTTTATCATATTAAAAATATGCCGTCTCGCCATGCGAATGTTTGTGATAAATGCGCAGGAACACTTTATCAAAGACCGGACGATAAAAAAGAAACTATCAAAAACCGACTTGAAATTTATACCCAGCAAACCAAGCCCTTAATTGACTATTATCAAAAACAGAGCAAACTTACCAAAGTGAATGGCGATCTGGCAGCTGAGAAATTATTTGAAGTATTGCTTGAGATTTTTGCCGGGAGAAAAAGTGAATGATTCATCTAAGGTCTCAAAAAGAAATTACGGCTATTGAATATGCCGGCAGAATTCTTGCTCAGACACTTGAAAGATTAATACCCTTGGCGAAAGAAGGCATAAGCACTAAAGAATTAGATGCGGAAGCCGAAGAATTTATCAGGAAGAAAGGCGCAAAACCTGCTTTTAAAGGTTATAGAGGATTTCCGGCAAGCGTCTGTACGTCTATAAATGAAGAGATAGTCCACGGCATACCTTCTGAGCGCAGACTTAAAAATGGTGATTTAATAAGCATAGATTTGGGTGTAGAGAAAGACGGTTTTTTTGCTGATGCTGCGCTAACATTAGGGGTTGGGAAAATAGGAAAGGCCGCTCAAAATTTAATTAAAATTGCATGGCTTTCTCTTTTAAACGGTATTGCGAAAGCGCGGCCAGGAGAAAGAATTTCAGATATTTCTCATTCTATAGAGCAAACTGCGCATAAAGGAAATTTTAGCGTTATCAGGGAATATGTAGGACACGGCATAGGTACCAATCTTCACGAGGAGCCACCTATACCAAATTATGGTGAGCCCAACAAGGGTCCGCGTATTAAAAAAGGCATGGTGTTAGCTATAGAGCCAATGCTTTGCATGGGTTCCTGGAAGACAGAAGTACTTAAAGATGGATGGACTGTGACTACTAAAGATAAAAAACTCTCGGTTCATTTTGAGCATACGGTTGCTGTTACCGATGACGGCCCGAGGATATTAACTTTATGGAAAAAGAAGAACCTATTACAGTAGAAGGTACAGTAGTTAAGGCACTGCCCAACGCCATGTTCAGAGTGGAACTTGAACAAGGACATATAATTCTCGCCCACGTCTCTGGCAAGATGAGAATGCATTATATCCGGATTTTACCAGGAGACAAAGTCAAGGTTGAGCTTTCTCCTTATGATTTATCACTAGGTAGAATAGTTTATAGAAATAAATAGTTCACAGGAGAGAATAAAAAGCATTTGCTTGCTGGCGGGCAAAAAAAAGGGCAGAATAATAAACTTATTTAAGGAATAAAAGCAATGAAAGTCAGACCATCGATTAAAAAGATATGTCCCCGCTGCAAGATAGTTAAGAGAAAAGGGGTTGTAAGAGTAATTTGTTCGAATCCCAAACATAAGCAAAGACAGGGATAAAAAAAGTCAACAGTCCATAGTCGATAGTCCATAGAAAAACTGTGGACTATAAGCTGTGGACTAACTGACCAAAAGGAGGCTAAAGAGTGCCTAGAATAGTTGGCGTAGATATACCCAAGGAAAAAAGAGCAGAAATTGCTTTAACTTACATCTATGGCATAGGCCGTGCTGTCTCTAATAAAATTCTTAAGTCTGCCGGTGTCGACCCCAGCACAAAGGCAAAAGATTTAAAAGAAGAAGAAATTTCGCGCATAACAAGCATAATTCAGAAAGATGTTAAAGTTGAGGGGGAATTAAAAAGAGAAGTAACTTCCAATATTAAGAGATTGATGGATATTGGTTGTTATAAAGGCATAAGACATAGGAGAAGTTTACCTGTCAGGGGTCAGAGGACCAGCACCAACGCCAGGACACGAAAAGGGCCGAAAAGGACTGTGGGAATAAAAAGAAAAGGAAAAAT
>DAOVKU010000097.1 GCA_030631665.1 Candidatus Omnitrophota bacterium | reverse complement strand
GGTTCGAATCCAGGCGGGGCAGCCAAACTTTGCTTCGCAACTTACCATTGTCCCACCTCCGAGGTGGGACAGGTTTTTTTGAGGAAATACAATTTGTGCGAGGTTTAACCTCGCACAATGCGATTAAAAAAAGCATTGTCCCCTTTTACCTGGAGGGATTTCTAAAATGGTATTTATTAAACAGAAAGCCGTATTTCAGAGTAAATTTACTCATCTTTTGTTTGTGCTTGTAATTCTTGTTTTGGTTTCTCCTCTTATTGGAGACCTGAAAGCAAAATTTCCTTTTACATCCTTGTTGTTTTTGGCCTCCATTATATGGGCCTTGGGGGTATTGGCTTTAAGTAAAAAGATATTTATCAGTTGTGTAATAATAGCAGGGCTAGCTTTTTTGTTGGATTTGGCTTTTGGTTTAGGTGTAATTGCTCGTTTTCAAGATCCCTCTTTATTGATAACTGCTTTAGTGTATACAATATTTTTAATTATGGCCATTGTGTTATTGGTTAAGAAATTACTTGATACGAAAGAAGTTACCACCGACACTATAAGCGGAGGGATATGCATATATTGTCTTTTGGGTTTTTTGTGGGCTCTTTTTTATTATACTATAACTTATTTCGATAAAGATGCTTTTTATTACCAGGCAACAAAATCGCAGGCAGACTTTTTTTACTTCAGTTTTAATACCTTAACCACGTTAGGTTATGGCGATATAACTCCCTTAAATAAATGGGCAAGGATTTTAGCCAATCTGGAAGCTGTAATAGGACAAATGTATGTGGCCATATTTATTGCCGGCTTAGTTAGTTTATATATAGTCGCTAAGATCAAGAGGGAACAAAAAATCTAAGTTTTGTTTTAATTCTCATATGCCTTCACATATTTACTACCAACTCTTTTCTTAATTCCCTTAATAGAAGAAAGCAGTGTTAGACTCTTCCCTTAAAGGAATAGTAAGGTCTACCTGTGCTCCCTAGGGGTATCCTTTAGAACTATATTGACCTTTTCACACCTCATATTTTTTTATACAAAATCAAGAAAATGTGTTATAATTGAAAAACCTTATAAGTGGAAACATAGAAGGCAGTTACTGTGCTATGGCCTTGCCATCGCGCAGTGCCGGATGGAGCGTTAAAAAGAAGTTGTATTTATTGCAAAATTAGACACGAATATGTTTAAAAAATATTATTTATTTCCCGGTTTTATAATTTTAGGTATTCTTCTCCTGTATTTTGTGGGGATGAATTCTATGGCTCTTACGGATCCTGATGAAGTTTTTTATGCAGAAACTGCCAGGGAGATGCTTGCCCATAAAAGTTTCCTTGTTCCTCTCATTTTTGAAAAACCTCAATTTGAGAAACCCCCCCTGTTTTACTGGCTAATTTTGTTATCTTTTAAAGCTTTTGGGATAGGTACCTTTGCCGCCCGCTTCGTTACAGCTTTTTGCGGCGTCATAGGCCTTTTGGGAACATATCTCTTTGTGAAGAAGGTTTTGAATAAGGAAATTTCACTCCTGTCAACTTTGATTCTGGCAGCCAGCGCTCTTTATTTCGGAATGTCAAGGTCTGCCATTACCGATATAGCCTTTTCTGTAATGGTTATTTTTACTCTCTATGCTTTTTATACCTGGTATAAATTCAGAAAGAATATTTTTTTAGTTCTATTTGCTATATTTTCCGCCCTGGCGGTATTAGCTAAAGGCCCCGCGGGTATTATAATTCCTCTTTTTGTTATTCTTTTATTTTTGCTTCTGTCTAAAGACCGCCGAACATTAAAGTCCTTTATATTTAATAGGTGGTGGTGGCTATTTTTATTCTTGGCCCTCCCCTGGTATATCTATGTTTCTTTAAAATACGGCAAGAATTTTATGTGCGAATTTTTTATCCATAATAACTGGCACAGGATTTTATATGCAGAACATAGAGGCATAGATCGCTGGCATTTTTATCCTTGCGTTATGTTGTGGGGCATTTTTCCCTGGACGCTTTATTTATTGATGGTGGGCAGGCATTTTAAAAAATATAAAACAGACTATTTATTCCTTTTTTGCTGGATAGGCACTGTGTTTTTTATGTTTCAATGTGCTCACTCTAAATTAGCAAGTTATATTCTTCCCTTATTCCCCGCTGTTGCCATAAGCCTGGGTATTTCTTTAAGTTCTTTGAAAAGAAAATATAAAAGATTAATGGTAATTGGTATTTTATATATACTCTCAGGAATTGGGCTGCTTTTTCCAGCTCATTTTTTTGCCGGAGAATATCCCGATTTATATTTGTCTGTCATGAGCAGTGCTTGTGTATTAGCACTCACTTTAATAATTTCGGGAGTTTTTCTGGTGAGTAATAGATTAAGAGGCGCCTTATTTACAACCTTTGCAGGATTTGTATTATTTATGATGGTGCTTAGTTTTGGCGTTCCTCAAAAATTAGAGACCGCCTTTTGTGATAAAGATATGGTAAAAATAATATCAGAATATAATTATTCTAATAGACCTGTGGTATGCAGTAAAATGTATGTGAGAGGCGTATATTTTTATACGCGTAATCCTGTTCTGGTAATAGATTCAAGCCCGAAACCTTTCTGGAGCGAGCATCCTTTGAAAATAATAAGTAGTGATACGGAAATTATAGAATTTTTTACAGATAAAGATTTAGTTTTGTGTGTGCTGGATGAGGGTGATCTAAGAAGAATTAATAAAATATTTAAAGAGAAAAGAATAAATACTATTATTTCGCAAAATTTTGATAGATCGGTGATTGCGAGCCAGAGGCGTTAATTATGATTTATGATAAGTTTTTATTTATGCGCGGCATTGAGAGACTAAAGCCGAAGTGTTTAAGGGGGGCTTATTAGATGAATTCAACCGATAGTTTTCTTATAATAGCACCTCACCCGGATGATGAAATATTGAGTTGCGGAGGTCTTATTCAGCAGGCAATAGAGAATGGGGCCAAGGTTCATATTTTGTATATTACAAATGGCAGCCATAATTTCATAAGCCTGCTCTATTACAAAATTTATTACAAGAAAGAGATTTTAATAAGAACCAGAAAAGAATTTGTAGAATTGGGAATAATCAGGAGAAGAGAATCTATTAAGGCCTGTGAGCATTTGGGCATTGGGAAGGAAAGCCTTACCTTTTTAGATTATCCTGATGCGGGTATTCTCAAGATATTTTCAAGGCATTGGGGTGAAGTGCCGGCCTATGTGGATAGCTTAAGCAAAAAGAGTTGCGTTGAAATAAACGGGCAGTTAAATCCCCTAGCTTCTTATAAAGGCGAAAATATATTAAATGATATTAAAAGAGTGATACTTAAAACAAAACCTACAAAAATGTTTATTCCCACTTCATTTGATCACCATGAAGACCACATCGGAACTTATCTTTTTTGTATTTTGGCTCTGGGGGAATTAATTGGGAAGGTTGAACCCGTTAAATTTTTTTATTTAGCACATAAGCATAAAAGGTCATTTCTGGATAGGTTTGATGTTGAGTGGTGCCAGAGACTTAAAAATGTTTATGATGATGAGTGTCTTCATAAAAGCATGTATGTTAATCTTAGCGCTCGTCAATTAGAAAATAAAAAACGCGCCATAGGAGAATTTAAGTCGCAGATGTATTGCAGGAAATTTTTGTATTCCTTTCTTCGGTCCAAAGAACTGTTTGGCGTGTCTTTGTCTCCCGTAAACCTAAAAAAGAAAATGAAGTTGTTTCCGGAGGTTGTTAATAACCGATGTCGGACATAATAAGATTGGCTTTGGCTCAAAGCAACTTAAGCGTGGGAGATTTTGAAGGTAACGCCAAAAAAATAATACAAAATATAAACCTTGCTTATGAGAAAAAGGCCGACATAGTTGCCTTTCCCGAACTTGCCATTTCCGGCTACCCTCCCGAAGATTTACTTTTAAAGCCGCATTTTATAAAAGAAAACGAAGTCTTTATTAAAAAGATTGCCTTGAAAACTCCCGGCATACTCGCTTTAGTTGGATTAGCCTGTCGGATTAAAGGCTCACTTTATAACAGTTGCGCTGCGGTTTTTAACAGGAAAATTTATGGCTATTACCAAAAGGAGGTTCTGTCAAACTACGGCGTCTTTGACGAAAAAAGATATTTTGAAGCCGGCAGTAAGAATTTTCTTTTAAATTACAAAGATATTCTTATTGGTGTAAATATTTATGAAGATATCTGGCGAAAATACGGACCTTATAAATTGCAGGCAGAAGCCGGCTCTCAAATTATCATTAATATTTCTGCTTGTCCGTATTATAAGGGCAAGATAAATATTCGGCGTGATATGCTTGCCCGTCGTGCCAGAGAAACACATGCCTATGTGGCGTATTGTAATCTGGTAGGAGGTCAGGATGAGCTTGTTTTTGATGGCGGTAGTTTAGTTTTGGGGCCGAGGGGAAATGTGCTTGTGCAAGCGCCGCAATTTAAAGAAAACCTTCTTTTAATTGACCTGAATTTAAAATCAGTAAATACTATAATAAAAAAACAGAAACTTTCTTATAATAAAACTTTACCTGTTATTAATATTCCTGCACCTAAATTTTCCCGCAAACCAGTTCTTAAAGAAAAAAAGACGAAATTGTTAAAAGGAGAAGAAGAAGTCTACGAAGCCCTTAAGCTTGGATTAAAAGATTATGTTTTTAAAAATCACTTTGAAAAAGTAGTATTTGGCTTAAGCGGAGGCATTGATTCAGCCCTGTGTGCCACTGTTGCCGTAGATGCTCTTGGAAAAGATAACGTTGTGGCAGTTATTATGCCATCGCGTTTTACTTCTTTTGCTACTCTAAACGACGCTATCGCTCTGGCCAAGAAACTAAATATAAAATTTTTTATTATTCCCATAAGCTCAACTTATCAGTCATATCTTGATAGCTTAAAGGGTATTTTTGAAGGCAAGAAGTCAGATGTTGCTGAAGAAAATATCCAGGCACGTATCCGCGGCCATATTTTAATGGGCATGTCTAACAAATTTGGCTATCTCGTTCTGGCTACAGGCAACAAAAGTGAAACCTCTGTTGGTTATTGTACTCTCTACGGAGATATGGCAGGCGGCTTT
>DAOVKU010000028.1 GCA_030631665.1 Candidatus Omnitrophota bacterium | reverse complement strand
TTGCCTGAGGCGCGGTTGGGGTCGTTGGGATAAAGGTCTTCGCTATCCGGAATTCCATCTCCATCTGTATCGGGATCGTCATCGGGCCCACCAGCCCCCCGTCTATTGCTATCCTGGTCGCTATCCTTATCCTGTTCTGCGTCGCCTTGAGAATCATCTGCATCATCACCCAAATCATCTGTATCATCACCTAAATCATCTGCATCTGAACCGGGCGGGGGTGTGTAGGCATCAGCCGTAGGGCCTGCCTCAATAACATAGGCATCTAAAAATTGCCCTAAATCCTTTCTCCAGGAATTCCATCTTCTTCTTTCCCGCTCATTTAATTCTCCGACTATGCCTTTTTTAAATAATTCGAGAATATATTCGTAGCCCTCTCTTAAAACATATCCCTCACCTATAGGATTGCCGTTTTCATCCAGAGGCTGAATATAAACAGCACTTTCATAACACAAAATAACAGTTTTAGGATTATATTTTATACGCCAGCCGGTTCCCCTTGCGCCACAAATAGCGGTAGATGTTCGGACTTCAAAACTGGAACCTTCTTCCATCTTTTCTACTAAACAATAGAGTTCTCCTTTCTTCAATCCAATCTGGGTTCGGGTAGGCTCTACTGCATTGAGTGTGATAGTGGTTCTACTGCAAACTTTAATGACGCTCTTTTTCTTTTTCTGAATATTATAATTAAAACATAATTCGGCAAAAGAACTTCCTCTGCCGGTTTTTAAACTATCACCTTCTAATAATTGCATATTTTGAGTGGCATTTTGCCAGGAATCCTGTCCTTTTTTAAGAACTTTGACATCTCCTTTTAAGCGGACAATAACCGCCTCCTTACCTGACAAAAATAGTGTTTTTGAATTCTCTTCTGCTGAGATTGGCAATGCATAATTAATGCATAATAAAAGGATTATGCCAAAAAATATTATCGCCGGAAGATTAATTTTTTTTATGAAATTTATATTCATAATTTACTTCTTTTATTTTTTTATACTACTTTAAAATGCTCCGTTTCCTGAAAACAAAAAACCGATAGATAATTGTATCTATCGGCCTAAACTACTAATCAAAAATGGTAAAATGAGAAAAACAGATACTTCCACCCATGAATATACTTTCCCCTAGTTAACAATTAATTTTAAAAAAAGTATATCATAATAAAATACTTCTGTCAAAGGAATTTTTTTGCTTCCAAAAAGGAATATTTTGCTTAGGTTATTTAATCTTCAATCTTCAAGATGAATATCTATATATTGAGATATTAATTCCCTGACTGTCTCCGGCGGTCTTATGAGAAAATAATGGTTTACAATAGCATGACCAAATTCGTGAGCTAAAAGATTTTGATTTATGCGAAGCTGAGTTGTATATATAGTATTATTTTCATAAACATAAAAGGAATATAAATCTTCCCTCTTCCAAAACATCTTTTGGTAGGCATCAATTAACATTTTCTTATTTTCAAAAATTATGATATTAACATGAAATCCGGCCGGGTACATATCCAGAATCTGCTCTGATTTAAGCAAAATAATATCACACTTTAAAGCAATGCGTTCTGCTAAATTGCTGGTATTTTTTAATATTTTCCTATCCCTGGAACTTAACTCTATAAATCTCGTGTTTAATCTCTTATCAACTTTTCTCAAGTCAATTTCACCATGAAAATATATAGTGCAATAATCGGAGTTTACCTCCCCCTGCTGACCTAAAGCTATAGACGGAAGGCTAAGCTTAAGGAAAAAAAGTATAATATTAAAAAAAATGAAAGCTTTAAATTTATAATTTAAAATATTTAATTTCTTTATTGAGCTCATTTATTATCTTTTCTAAATCAATCATGTGAGGTTTTAGTTTTTCATCTTGCGAACTCTTTATTTTTTCAACGTAAGCAGTCAATTCAGAAATTCTTTCTTTGATTTTTAAAACTTGGGATCTTAATTTTTTAATCATTTCGGTCAAGCCTTTAGCTATGGGCTGCAACTGATCTTTTGGACGCAAACTGACATCTAACGTCAAATCACCGCTGGCTATAGTATTGGCAACCTTTTCAAACCGATAGGCCGGGCCGGCTATTTTATGTGAAATGAATAAAGTTGTAATTATCATCGCTAACCCCACAATGATAATTGTTACCAAAGACGTAAGTGCTAAAAGCGGCAATAGGTAATCGGCTGTGCTTTTAATAACAAGCCGTGAATTTTCAAAAGTAGTGGTCGTCGTCTCGGAAGAAAGCAAATAAATCAAACCACCAAATAAAATACAAGCTAAAATAATTAAAAGACAAAATTTAATTATAAATTTACTCTGAAATTTCCTATCAATAAAAAATTTCCTTCTTTTTGTGTAATTGTCTTTTTGGGTTTCCATCATCTCCTCCTCTTCTTAAAAAACTATTTTAATTCCATGTTTTTTAAAACTTCTTCATTTATTTTAATGTAACTTTTTTCTTTTAAATCATCCAGCCATTTTTGCATCATTTCGGTTTCCCTTTCGCGACGCAGGCTGCGTTTTATGTCCCGCTTAATATCAGGGAGTAGTTTCATTTCTGGATTTCTCAATTTTAACTGCTTGTAATAATCCATTACCTCATCATCATATATATGAATGCTGTCGGAAATCTCTTTAGCCTTCTTCTGAATCAACAACACTAAAAGACTTTGTTTCCAGTAATTTTCTATGGCTCTTATAAATTTTTTGTCTTTGTCAAGATTAAGTGTTTGAGCAACTTGCAGGAGAATTTCCTTCTCAACTAAATCATTCAAAATTTCCATTTTATCTTCCATTGTCTTTATAGATTGCGGCCTGTAAATTGTAAGTGCCCTTAAATCCTGATTAAAATCTTCTATGCTCATATAATAATCATTAATCTGGGCAACAATTTCCTTTCGTTCTTCTTTTTTCGCACAACCAGCTGCAACAAAAATAGATGCGATTAAAATTATTATTAAAAAATTCTTCATAAATACTTCCTCCTCTAATTGGCAATCCAAAAAAAACCTATTAAAAAATCAGTAACATTTCTCTATGAAACATTTTAAATCTTAAAAAAATTGTTGTCAAGTGAGAAAAAATTTTAAAATTAATGTTTTGTAAAAAGCTGGAAATGTAGTATAATATTTATCAAATAAAAAATGGGATAGACATGCCAAAAAATCCTTTTAAAAAAATTCTACCAATAATATTTGTTGTGCTTTTAGTTTTCAACTGTTCGGCGTTAGTTTATGCTGAAAAAAACTCTCAGAAACAAAATAAAACTTCCGCAACAAAAAGTAAAACTCCCGGAACAACAAGCAAGAAAATCACTCCCAAAATCATTCCCATTATTAACCTGGATGTTTTGGGTGTGTATTCCAAAATTCAAGGACACAATGGAATCGGAGGAGCGTTAGTTAATGGCCTTATCTCGCCGGTTGTTAAATTAAATAATAGAAATTACATAATACCCCTTTACAACATAAATTATAAACGGGAGCTTCAGGTTATTTTTGAAGAAGAAGGCGGCTGGTTAACTATGGAAACTTTAAGTCATAATGTCTATTTGACATATAAAAATGTATTAACCAAAAAATTAACAGCCAAAGTCAGCGGTTTGGGCACCTGGGCCTTTTGCAAAGAAACCAGTGATGAAAAATGGGGAAAAGGTTTGTATGACTATACTGACGCAGGCGGAATGCTGGATATTGAATATACTTTGAGCGAACCAAAAGCAAAAATCCATAGAGGGTTAGGATTTGAGGTTGAAGGCTATAGACGAAAGTATCCTAATTTCGAATCCTTGATATCCCTGGCTACCCCCACCGCTCCCGAAGTGCACGAAAAAGACTATGACGGAATTAAATTTACATTGAACCTCTTGGAACAGGATCCAGATAGCCTCTCATTTGATGTAGGATATCAACCTTTATTAAAATACTTTATTGATAAATTAGTTGTTGGTTCAGACGGGGTTTTGACTTCGGGAAGAAAAAGAAAAGATAACCAGCATACCGGTAATTTCAAGATCAACTATCCTTTTTCCAAAAAACTGAGGTTTGGCCTGGACTATCAGATGATTTTTAACAATAGCAATCAAAATTTTTACGATTCGCAAAATACTATCATATTATCAGATGATGTTTTTACCAAGCATTATTACAGTTACAAATCTTTTGAAATAACACCTAAAATTGCTTATGATATTCCTTTAAAAAAGGAGAAAAATTTAACAGTTCATATAAATTATTCTTATTTGGATAGAAGATATTGCGACCGCAAGGCTCAGAAATCCAACGGTGTATATACTAATAATAGAGAAAAAGATAAGTATCACACCTTTGGCGCAGGATTTTCTTATCCATTGACCAGCAAAATAAAAGCGCTATGTTTGTTCAATTACACACAAGCAAAATCTAATATGAAATATGAAGAATATTATCAATACAATTACGACCTTATGAGCATTGCTTGTGGCATCTCCTGCCGTTTTTAGGGCAACAGTGGCTGCCTTCCAACTCTTTTAAAATAAATATCTTTATTTTTTAACTGATAGATAAATCTCTTCAGCTCCGCATTGCCATGATAGGGCCAATAACCAAATCCAAGTTCTCTGGCTTCTTTATATGCTTCTTTTATAGTCCAACCTTGAACAACTACGCGATAGGCGGCAATCATAGCCCCTGTCTGGTCTGAGCCGGATTCACAATGTACATAAATTGGCTGTTTGCTTTTGTCTGTTACTATATCCAAAAACTTTAAAACTTGATTATCTGTTGGTTTCTTGTAAACTGATAAAGGGATATTTATAAATTCCAATCCGCATTGCCTGGCAAGGTGCTTTTCGGCAAATGTGAGACTGTCATCTGAGCGCAAACTTAAAACAGTCTTTATTTCTCTTTCTTTTAATTGCCTTACTCCACGTGCCGATGGGCGCCCTCCTCGATAAATTTGATCATCAACTTGCTGAAAATTCGGAATATCAGAAAATGCATCATCCATATGAGGATTATAGGCGCATCCACTCAACATGCTTATAATAAACAAGAATGCCAAAATTTTTCTCAATTAGATATTCTCCTTATTTTATTTAACTCTATTTGCATATTTAACAAGTCTTTCTCTTTCGTCTAAAATTTCATTAATGCCCTTTATATCCTCTTCATCTAATGTTATATCGCAGGCCACTGCATTTTCTGTTATCTGCTCAGGATGCCTTGCGCCGCAGATGGCGCTGGTAATTCCTTTTTGAGAAATGAGCCAGCTAATCGCCAGTTGCCCCAAGCTAAGTCCATATTTGAGAGCCAGAGGTTCGATTTTTTCTAACATTATTTCTTTATTAATTCCAAAATTTTTACCTCTCAAATCTAAATGTCCTCCGCGAACAAGATCATCAGGTATGGGCTTTCCCTTAAAAAACTTTCCCGTCAATATGCCGGAATGTAACGGAGAATAAATGACTATACCTATGTTATGCTTGCAACAGAATGGTAAAATATCTTTTTTTATCTCCCGGCGAAATAAATTAAAAGGCGGCTGCAAACTATGCAATGGGCAATACTGCATAAATTCTTGCATCTGTTTTACTGAATAATTGCTAACACCCACCGCTTTAATTTGTCCTTTTTCAAAAAGTTTTTTCAGAATGAGAGCGCTCTTTTTTATAGACACCTTCTCATCCGGCCAGTGAATTTGATATAAATCAATATAATCAGTCTTAAGGGCCTTTGTGCTCTGTTGAAATTCCTGCAATATCTTCTGAGGGCTAAGGTCATTATAAATATAACCTTTACTATCCCAGGAAAGTCCTGTTTTAGTTGCCAGAATCAACTTCTCCCGCTTTCCTTTTATGGCTTTTCCTACAACTTCCTCTGAATGACCAAATCCATAAACCCTGGCTGTATCTATAAAATTAATACCTAATTCTAAAGCACGCTCCACCGTTGCCGCAGAATTCTTATCGCTCTGTTGGCCCCACCATTTGTCTGAACCGAAAGCCCATGTGCCAAGAGAAATAACAGATACCTCTAATGATGAACTTCCCAATTTACGATATTCCATAAAATACCATTCCCATTTCTACATTTTCTCTAATTAAAAAGCTAAGATCCCATCTTTTTAAAACGTCCTGCGGAATACCCTTTTCTCTAATTTCAAAATGTAGATGAGGTTTTATACCTTTAAGTTTCGCATTGCCGGTTTTGCCCACTCTTCCTATAACCTGTCCCTGTTTAACCGGCTGCCATTTCTTGACTTCTATTTCCGGCAAATGCAAATAATAAGATTTTAAATTCGGCCAGTGCCAGATAACTACATAATAGCCGGAATATTTATCATAATCTGTCTTTACAACAAAACCTGATTTAGCAGCAAGAACCGGTGTATCTAAAGATGCCTGTAAATCAATACCTCGATGCTTGCGGCCACCATTGCGGGGTGAGCCAAAATGTCCATCTCCATAGACATCCATTCTAATTTTCAAAGGTATACTTTGAGGTAAAGGTTTTAAAAAAAAGCAACTATCACAACAGAAAAAGCGACAGACTAAAATAAAACTAAGTCCAATTATAACAAAAATTAAAAGAAAATATAGCTTTTTTAGCCTGCGCATCGCATTCTGTTTCTATCTTACCTGCTTTAATATTGTAATTTTTTAGGATTTGTGATTTATTTAATTTTTATTACCACTATAGTTATATCATCATGTTGAGATGCTTTTCCGGTAAATTTTTTAATCTCTTTTTCGATATTCTCCAAAATTTCCGAACTTTTTTCTTCCGCGCCACATTTTTTCAGAGTTTCAATTAAGCGCTTTTCTCCAAATTCTTCCCTTTTGATATTCTTGGCTTCAGTTATGCCATCGCTATAAAAAACAAGCACATCGCCGGATGAAAGTTGAAATTCTCTCTGGGAAAATTCTACTTCTTCCATCACGCCCAACGGCATGCCGCCGCTTACTTTCAAAAGAATTATCTCTCCAGATCCTCCCTTTTTTAGAAGAACCGGTAAGTGCCCCCCATCGCTAAGCAGTATTTTCCTTTCCCTTTCATCTATTATAGCATAAGACAAAGTTACAAAAAGACCTGTTTTTGAATCAAGGCAAAGCGAGGAATTCAAATTAAACAAAGTCGAAGAAGGACTAATGTTGTCTCTGGTTTGAAATTTTAATTCACTTATTACTTTAGCCATAAAAAGAGCGGCCGGTACACCCTTTCCGGAAACATCGCCGACAACAATTCCTAATCTATCTTGGCTAAAATCAATAAATTGATATAAATCACCTGCAACATGTTTGGCCGGGCTCATAGTGGCGGCTATAGAAAGAGTCTTTCTCTGAGGCAATACGAGCGGCAAAAAACTCCTCTGTATTTCTTTGGCCAAATCCAATTCTTTTTCTATCATCTGGCGTTTTTGCAACTCTAAGAGATATTTAAAAAAGATAAGCGACAAATACAACAAAACACCAATTAAAAGAGGGCAAAACAAATCTATCCATATTCCAAAAAAGATAAAAAGAATAAAACTTACAAGAATATAACCTAAAAGAATAGCTGTTAATAGATACGCTGAAAAAAAAGTTTCTCTCCTTAAGGTTACGAAGCTAATAATAGCCAGAACAAAACCCAATATAAGCAAATTTAAAAATTTACTTATCCTCCTTAAAAAGATATTTTCGACAATGGAGTTAAAAATATTAGCATGTACGCCAAGATTGGGATATCTGGACTCAAGAGGCATTGGATTTAAATCGTGCAATCCCGAAGCGGTTAAACCAACAAAGCAAACTTTATCTTTCAGCTCATTTAAATTTATAATAGGCTTTTTATTATTCTTTAGTTGCGAATAAGATTTGATTATATCTATGTAAGAATAGTGTTTGAAGGTTTTTTCCCATGGACCAGCGTAATTAATTAACATCCGGTATTTGTTGTCGATGGGAATTTTAATTTGAGGCGTTATCTGGATAAATTTACCCTTTTTAATTAAAATTTCTTCTTGGGATATTCCAAGATAATCGCAGGCAATTAAAAGGGCAAGGTGAGGAAAATATTTATTTTCATATTCAAAATAGAGGGGAACTTTTCTATTTTTGCCATCCGGATCTGAGATAATATTAATATATCCGATTCCATGACTGGCCACATCAAGCTCTTCCAAGGGTCTGGCTTCAACGCCCAAAATTTCTTGATGTTTATCTAATTTAAAAACATATGGATAATACACACAGTCGGCATTCTTGGTTGAATCAATTAGAGCTTTATCGCTGTGACTGGTTTCAGAAAATAATAAATCAAAAAAAATCGACCTTACTTGATATTCGTCTAAAATATTTATTAGCTCAGCGTGCCACTCTCTATCAAATGGCCAACGACCTATTTTATTGATAGAGTCTTCACTAATTTCTATAAGAGCTATATTTTCATTTTGTTTTTGTAGAAAGCGTGCCTTAAATCGTAAATCCAGTGTCTGGAACTCAAAAACATCAAATACCCTAAAATAAGAAATTAAACCTATGGCAATAAAACTGATTGATAAAAATAAGATTTTTAAAATTTTTGTTTTCTTTTTCACTTTTTAGAAATTTTTTGAGCAATTAGGCTAAACAGATAACGGAAAGCAGTTATAGAAATGGCCTTGGCATGTTCTCCGGAAGTCTCACAATCTCTTGCTTGTCTTTTTAAAAGAAAATACTTTCTTTTTTCCTCTTTTTAATATCCCTATTAATATTACTTTCTTCTTTTCTCTGATTAATATCAATCTCTTCTTTTTCTTTCTCTATCTCTGGCTTTTTTTCTCTAGTTTTCCAGATTAACCTCCAGGGTTGCCGTTTTAAAGTTGCGCTAAATTCCTTAAAGTTTTCGGATGTCTCTTCCAGGTTGGATATTATATTGTTGATTTCTTCTTTGGTTACAACATCATTGGCATGTTTTAAAGTTTGCCTTAAATCTTTCAGGGTCATATTAATATTTTCGGCAACCTCTTCGCCCCTTGCAACTAACCGTTCCATCTGCATTGGGTCTTTTCCTTTTACTGTTTCACCTGGCTTGACAAATTCCACACCTTTGGAGCCGCCGGTTATTTCGATATACTTTTCTCCCATCAGGCCGAGGGTGGTAATATAAATTTTTGAATCTTTTCTTATTCTTGCATCTGAATCCAGCCATAAAGTAATATTTATCCGAGTCTCGCCTCCATCATAATAAATCTGAATGTCTTTAACTTCGCCGATATCCATTCCACAAAGGCGAACAGGGGAATTTTCGCGAAGACCGCCTATGTGATTGAACACGGCTTTGATTTCATAGCCTTCTTTGTTGAACTCAAAATTCCCCGATTTAACCACCAGTAAAAGCAGAATAGCAAGACATGCAATTACCATTATACCTGTTTTGAATTCATTAGATATTTTTGCCATAATCAACCCCTTTGGTAATACCGCGATTTGTAAAATTTTTGTGGATCTAAATCCTATATTTAGATTTCTTGTCAAATCCAAAAGAAAAACATGTGACTCCAACTTACATAGTCAATTCTTTTAAATAATCGTCTCCTTTGTCCATAAACTGTATTGGTCCCTCAGGGCTGCCTGTTATAAATTGTTTTACAATAGGACTATCCGTATTTTTAATCTCCTGGGGACTGCCAATTGCTACTATTTTGCCTTTATGCAGCATGGCTATCTGATCGGCGATTCTAAAAACACTATTCATGTCATGAGTAACCACCACCGAGGTTATAGAAAGCTTATTACTTAAATCTAAAATAAGTTTATCTATAACTCCGCAAACTACAGGATCCAGTCCGGCTGTTGGTTCATCATAGAAAATTATTTCGGGATCCATGGCAATTGCCCGCGCCAAACCCACTCTCTTTCGCATGCCACCAGAAAGCTCGCTTGGCATCAAGTTTCCAAAACCACGCAAATTAACCAATCCCAATTTTAATTTAACTATAATTTTAATTATATCTTTATTTAATTTGGTGTGTTCCCGTAAAGGTAAACTTATATTATTTTCAACATCTAAAGAATCCAGGAGCGCGGCATTCTGAAAAACCATGCCAAATTTCAACCTGATTTTATCCATTTCTTCATCGCCAAGTCCTGTTATATCTTTGCCCTGAAAGTAGACCTTCCCTGAATCAGGCTTTAGTGCCCCAATAAGGTGGCGCAAAAGTGTGCTTTTACCGCAGCCAGAACCGCCCATAATGACAGTGGTTTTGCCTTTATAAATCTTTAAATTGATACCATCCAGAACGCGCCGGCCACCCAAAGTTTTCACTAAATTTTCTACTGCTATTATTGGTTGCTCGTTCAAAATAGTCTCCTTGTGATAATCACTCCATTTTAAGAAACAAAGCAAAACTAAATGCTGAGTGCAAACTTATAGTTATTGTGTATTTTTAAAAATCTGCAACTTTGAGCTTTACTTAAAAAGTTAAACTTTTGCAAAGTAGAATATGCCTGTGATAATAACATCGGCTAAAATAACTAAAATAAAAGAAATCACAACACTTTTAGTCGTAGATTTTCCAACACCTGCAGCGCCTCCGGAGGTTGTAAGCCCCTGATGGCAGGCAATCAAAGCTATTATCATGCCAAAAATTGTACTTTTAAATAAACCGACAAAAATATCTTTAAATTCGAGGAACATGAATGAAATGTCTAAATATAAAGCAGAATTGATTTTTAAGCTCATAGTGCCAACTAAATATCCGCCAAAAATTCCACTGGCATCAGCAACTACAGTAAGCAAAGGCAGCATTATCAAAAGGGCTAAAAAACGAGGAACCACAAGAAACCTTACCGGATTTAAAGCCATGGCCTGAAGAGCTTCGAGTTGCTCGCCTACTTTCATTGTGCCTATTTCAGCAGTAATAGCGGCCCCAACCCGACCAGCAATAACCAGGCCAGTCATAACCGGTCCAAGTTCCCTGCACATTGAGACGCTCACCAGGGCAGCCGCATAAACTTCAGCACCTAACTGCGATAGTTGATAAGCACTCTGCATGGCTAGAACAATACCTATAAAAAAATTGACAAAGAAGATAATGACTAAAGACTTAACTCCCACAAAGACCATTTGTTCAAAAATACTTCCTCGGCGGCTAACTTTACCCCTGAAAGGCCCGATTAACATCCAGTATAATGTTTGAAAAAATAAGGCAGAAATATTCCAGATAGATAAACAAATTTCCTGCGTATACCGGCCAAGACAAGTAACAGGGTTATTCATAAATTATTTCCTTCTAGAAACTTTCGATGGCCTGCTGGACTTGTGGATAAATTTCAAATAGCTTTTCCAGCTTTGTTATTTCAAAAACACCCCTGACTTTTTCCTGAAGATTTACTAACTTAAGCTGACCATTAGAACCTTTTAATTTTTGTACTACTTCCACTAAAGTAGCCAGCCCCGAGCTATCTATATAACTTACTTTTTCCAAATCCAAAATTATTTTTCGGGCCTGATTTTCGATTAATTTAATAAAAGATTTTCTCAACTCAGGAGAATTATTAAAATCTATCTCTCCCTCCAATTTGCATATAAAAATATCGCCCTGTTTATCCGTAGTTATTTTCATCTTTACTTCACCTCATTTTAAAGTTTTACTCATGGTAATTTTATTACCTTTTTTATTAAAACAAATTTCATCCATAAAATTTCTAATTAAAAAAATTCCACGACCGCCGGCCTTCCTGATATTTTTATCTAAAAGCGGATTTGGAACATTTTTATAATCAAACCCTTCTCCTTCATCTTCAATTGAAATTTTAAATTGTTTTTTATCTATTTCGAAATCTATTTTGATTACAGAATCGGGTTTGAATTTATTTCCATGCTTAATGGCATTGATTAATATCTCTTCTATGCAAAGTCGAATTTTAAATCTTTTTTGTTCGCTGACATTTAACTTTTCTAAAATCTGAGAGATCTCTGAACTGACAATTTTAATATTATTATATTTGCTGCTTATTTGCAATCTCTTTTTCATTATACAAAAATTATCCTTAAAAGTAAAAAACAACCGTCTTTTAAAAAGACAAATTATTGTTTTTGGTCTCCGGGAATAAAAAATGCCACGTGATATCCATGGCAAGAAATTCTAAAAATACGCACTGTTGCTGACTGAAGGTTTTTCCGCTTATTTTTAAAGCAGGTAAACAGAAAATAATAAATTAACCCCTTTTTTGCTTCTTAATAAATGATGGTTTCCGGTCTATTTATATACCCTTCGAAATCGATTTCGCCTTCAATGGCCTCTCTTATAGCTCCTTTGCGGGTTGCTACAGGAGGGTGAGTTTTAAAATAAGTAAAGTTCCTTCGCCCTCTTCGCCTATCAATTTCTTGTATTTTGTCCAGCATTATCAAGAGAGCATAAGGATTGAAACCAGCTTTTTTAGTATATTTAACTGATAATTTATCAGCTTGAATTTCATCTTCTTGTGAATAAGCAACTATCAGGCTTGCAAATGCAAAATCAGCTCCCTGGTTCACCCGGGGATTAGAACAAGCACGAGCAGCTAAAATTCTCAGAAGATTATAAAAATATTGACATTGTATTCTTTTAACAGCATGCATAGCGGCCATGTGACCTATTTCATGCGCTAAAACACCGGCAATTTCATCATCTGAATCCGCTATATTTACCAGACTATCAGTTATATAAATAAAACCACCTGGAAGAGCAAGCGCATTAACTTCTTTATCTTTTATAACTTTAAAATGATAAACAATATCTTGCCTATCACTGACTTCTGCCAGCCGCCTCCCGATTTCAGCCACGCGACATTGCATATCTTGATCAGCCGGCTCAAATTGCTCATCCATTTTGCTGGCTACTTTGCGCCCTAAACTAACCTCTTTTTTTGTGGAATAAAGATATGTCTCGTGTTTCTGAGTAGCCAGGTTGTATTCGGTGGTAAGACAACCAGAAAAAATAACACCCATTAACATAATTATAGATAAAATAATAGGTTTTGGCAATCACATCACCCCTAAGAAAGGAAAAATATCTGGCTTGCTATCTCTAATATAACACAAAAATGATTTCAGGACAAGTGAAACCATCAAAATTCAACCGATAATACCTAATTGTTTAAGTATAGAGTGATCATGGGGCCAGTTTTCTTCAACCTTTACCCATATATCGAGATAAACCTTTTTCTTAAATAAATTTTGTAAGTCAACCCTGGAAAGTTGTCCAATTTCTTTGAGATTGACTGCTTTCTTGCCGATAACAATAGCTTTTTGCCCCTTTCGCTGCACCAGAATGGTAGCTCTGATATATACAAGGCGCTCGGAGCGCGGGGTGATTTCATCCACTAAAACCGCTATACAGTGCGGAACTTCTTCGCAAGCCGACATAAATATTTTCTCTCTGATAATTTCACTAACAGCCAACTTCTGCGGCAGTTCACTTACTACATCTGGGGGATACAGCAAAGGTTGTTCTTTTAAATTTTCAAACAATATATCAACTAATTCTCCAACACCCTTTCCTTCTAATGCCGAAAGCGGAAGATAATATTTGATATTACCTTCTCCTTGTGGTGGAACCTTTCTCCAGAATTCTATATAATCACTTGCATATTGCTGCCCTTTATCTCTCTTATTAAGAACTAAAATCACTGGTTTCTTCGTAGCTTTTATAATCTGCGCTATGGCCTCTTCTTCTCTGCCCGGTGCCCTTTGCAAATCAACCACATAAATAACTATATCCACATCTTCTTTTATATCACACGCCATGGCACTTAACATCTTGGCCATTCTTTCTTTTGATAAATAAAAACCAGGATTATCAACAAAAATAATTTGCCCCCTCTCTTCAGTTAAAATAGCGCGAATCTGTAAACGTGTAGTCTGGGGAACCCTGGAAACTATACTTACCTTCTCCCCTACCATAGCGTTAAGAAGGGTGGACTTGCCTGCATTTGCTCTACCTATTAAAGTTACAAAACCACATTTTTTCATAGTTTAATTAAATACTCGCTTTTCTGCTATTATAGGCCAAAAATGGAGTTGGTCAAGCAGATAATTGCCAAAAGCATCCATTCATACTACCTTGACACATAAATACTAATACCATATAATAAAACCAAAAATAAAAAACTAGAAAAACGACAATCGTTTATTAATTCTTAGAACAAAATAAAAAAGGAGGCATAAAAATGATGACTTATTGTGGTTTGAATTGTTCAAAATGCGAAGCATATATTGCAACCCAAGAAAATGATGATAGTAAAAGAACAGCAGTAGCTATCAAATGGTCAGCACAATACAGAACTCATATTAGACCTGAACAGATAAATTGCGATGGCTGTAAAAATGGTGGCCGTAAGTTTTTTTACTGCGAGAAGCTATGTGAAATTAGAAAATGTTGCATGAAAAAAAATATAGAAAACTGTGCTATTTGCGATGAATACATATGTGAAGCTCTTTCAAACTTCATTAAACTTGCTCCACAGGTTGGTGAAGCGTTAGAAAAATTGCGTTCAGAAAAAAAATAAAAGGAGAATCACTTGAGATATTTGATTGTTTTATTAATAATTATCGCAATCGTATTTATAATATTTACATGTGTACAAAGAAATTTAAATGCACCAGATAACGCAATATTAATAATAAAACCATATTGGCATAATGGAACATGGGTCTTTGATGATAAAAGAGTAAATTTATATCAAGAACCTTTTGTGGTGGGAATACCTGAAATGATTAATCATATTACAACGGATATTCCCAATGCTAAAAATGGATTTAGATTATTGTTTTCAGCTAATTCATTTCCAAGCTATCAAATGAAACTAATCTGGTTAAGAGAAGAGAGTGGTGGAAATTGGTATTATTTAGAGGATTTGGAAATGGAAGGTTGGTTATGTCCAGCTCTATTTAAGTATTACAAAAAGGCTCCAAAAGAAATATATGCTAAAGCAGAGGCAATAAATGAATAATTATTTGCCTAACAAGACAATGCGCCTGACCCCGAAGCGTCGGGGCAACTGATTTTTGCATTAGAATAAAAATTCCTTAAAATCTTCTCTATTTATTAGGATAGACAAAAATCGATGATTCTAAATTAAATCAAGCTTACTTTTTAAATAATTCAAAAGCTGCTTGTGCTGTGGCCAATTCAGAAAATTGTCTTTTTCAATCAAAGCAAAGGCCTCTTTTTGGGCCGATTCTAAAATCTTTAGGTCTCTCTGGGGGTCTGCAATTTTAAATTCTAGAAATCCATGTTGTCTTATGCCAAAAATCTCTCCCGGCCCTCGTATGTCCAGGTCTTTCTCGGCAATTTCAAATCCATCCTGGCATTTTATCATAGCATTCAGCCGTGATTTTGCGTTTGCTGTTCTTGCGTTTGAAACTAAAACACAATAAGATTTAAAGCTCCCTCGCCCCACCCTGCCTCTTAATTGATGAAGCTGGGCAAGGCCAAAACGCTCTGCATGTTCTATCATCATAACAGAAGCAGCGGGCATATCAATTCCTACCTCTATAACAATAGTGGAAACCAGTATATCTATTTTTCCAGCCTTAAAATCCTGCATTATAGAGTCTTTCTGTTTGCTGGACAAACGACCATGGATGAGGCCTACATTAAAATCTTTAAAAATATTATTTTTTAAATGTTCATACATCCTGGTAGCATCACGCAAATCTAATTTTTCAGACTCCTCAATAATGGGGTAAACTATATAAGCCTGCTTTTTTGCCTTTTGGATTTCCTTTCTTATAAAACCATAAGCATCCACTCTCTTCTTCTCGCTCACCCACCAGGTAATTATAGGTTTTCTGCCGGGAGGAAGTTCTTTAATAACAGAAATATCCATATCTGAATAAAGAACCATTGATAAAGTTCTGGGGATAGGAGTGGCCGTCATAACCAGCAAATCCGGATTAATGCCTTTTTCCTTGAGAGTTTTTCTCTGCAAAACCCCAAATTTATGCTGTTCATCGATTATAATCAGGCCTAATTTTTTAAATTTAATACCTTCCTGAATTAAAGCATGGGTTCCGATAATTATATCTACCTTTTTCTCCTTAATTTTCTTATAAATTTTAGTTTTCTCTCCGGTTGATAATTTTCCTGCTACTAAAACAACTTTATAAGAAAAGTCTTTTAGCATCTTCTTAAAAAGAGAAAAGTGTTGCTCGGCTAAAATTTCCGTGGGGACCATAAAGGCAGCCTGGTAGCCATTTAAAATGCTTAAAAGAATAGCATAAAAAGCTACCACGGTCTTACCTGAGCCCACATCCCCTTGCAGGAGCCGATACATGGGCCCTGGGCTCATCATATCTTGTTTAATTTCTTTAATAACTTTTTTCTGACTCGGAGTTAGCTCAAAAGCAATCACAGATGAAAAAAGATTATTCAGCTGCCGTTTATTTTTATGCCTTATGCCCCGCAATTTAGTCTTTATCTTTTTTTTAAGATACGCGTTAATGGTCTCGATTAAGAAAAATTCGTCAAAAATAAGTCGTTTTCTGGCCTGTTGATAAAAAACTTCATTTTTTGGGAAGTGAATATTCTTTAAGGCGGCTGAAATATGAATAAATTTAAGTCTATAGCGCAAATTTGAAGGTAAAATTTCTGCAGCCATAGGGGCATACAAGTCCACTACGCCTTTAATTATGGTTCTTAGGTACCTCTGGTTAAGATGGGCTGTTAAAGGATAAATGGGAACTATATTGGCAGTATGAATTGAATCTTCAAAAGAACCATTTTCAAGCAGTTCATATTCCGGGTTGATAATAACCAATTTTGCCTTTTTGATTTCAACCTTGCCATAAAGCATAACCTCGCTTCCGACTTTTAATTTATCCTTAAGATAAGCCTGATTAAACCACAGGGCTAAGATATTGCCACTTTCATCCCCTATGACCGCTTCAAAAATAGCCGGCCCTTTTCTGATAAAACGCAGCCCATTTGTAATAACTTTGCCTTTGAGAGTTTGAAGCTGGTTGATTTTTAATTTGCTTATAGGTAAGATATGACGGCGGTCTTCGTAACGGCTGGGGAAATGATAAAGTAAATCTCTGATGTTCTCGATTCCAACTTTCTTAAAAATTTTTGCCCTTTTAGGGCCCACCCCTTTAACAAACTGAACCGAATTTTCTAATACGTTTTGCGTAATCATGATTCATTTATCTGATTTTAATATTTTAAATTAAGCATAACACAAATAAACTATGCCGGTCAATTGATTTTAATTAAACCATTAATCCTTATTTTTTAATCTTGCATAAATAGTAACGTTATGGTAATATCAAACGAAGATTTAACTTAGCGAATGATAGTGAAGCTAAGTTAAGTGTCTGAGTTTGACCCTTGACATGTTTGATGTCAAGGGTTTAATTCGCACAGTGACTTATGTTCATCAACATTCCATAAGCCACGTGCTCATTAAAGGAGGATATTTATAATGGCTAAAGTTTGTGAAATTTGCGGCAAAGGCATTACAGCCGGAAGAAGTATAAAAAGAAGAGGTCTTGCTAGAAAGAAAGGTGGCGCGGGAAAGAAAATCACCGGTGTTACCAAGAGGTTTTTTAGAGTAAATCTAAAAACCGTTAAAGTAGAAGTCGGAAAAATAACAAAAAAAATGACCATCTGCACAAAATGCCTCAAGGCGGGTAAGGTCAAGAAGGCATCACGCAAAACATCAAATAGTAGTTAGTGGATAGAAAAAGATTTAAGGAAATTTCAAGTTTTGTTTGTAGAATGCTTAACCTCGGATAAAGCAGGTAAGTTGTTTTATTGGCTGGGCCTTATATCTTTCAAGGAAAGCCTGATAGTTTCAATTCCTTCCCACTGGTTTAAATAAGGGCAATAAACCATATCAAATTTTTTATCCCCAATTATATCTAAAGCAGGAGCCATGCCAAAACCCATAGCTTCACACACGATTCTTCCATCGGTAACCCAGCTTTTAAAATTATTTTTGCCAAAACGAACTGGTTTATTTTTAAAAAAAAGCTCTCTGGATAAAAAAACCGGTTGAGTATTCTTGCAGCCAAAAGGAGCTAATTGATTAATCTCTCTAATAAAATCGGCTTCTACCAACGCAAAAGGAATCTCCGCATCAATTTCAAGAATAGGCAATAAGTCTTCCGGTTTTAAGACCTTATGCGCAACTTTATTAATAAAATTGCCAAAGATTTTAATTTTATCTTTTAAAATTGATATTCCGCAAGCTCCTTTATGCCCTCCGTAATCTAAGAGCAAATGCCGACACGCGCTTATGGCCTCAAATAAATGAAAATTTTCTATAGAACGCCCTGAGCCCTTGCCGGGAGAATCTTTCGTCGAAATAATAATAGTTGGCCTATAAAACTCCCGGCTAATCCTCGAGGCCACTATGCCAATTACTCCCGGATGCCAACTTTCGTCTTCTAAAACTATTACTCTGTGTTCTTTAAAATTAACTTCCCTGCCAATTTTAGCAAGGGCCTCATTTAATATTGTCTTCTGCAACTTTTGCCTCTGCCGATTATTCCCGTGGAGTTCACGGGCAATATTCCCTGCCTCTTCATCGTCATCTGTCATAAACAATCTAACAGCTAAATCGGCCGAACCGAGTCTTCCCGCAACATTAATCCTGGGGCCTAAAACATAACCAATATCTCTGGCACTAATATTTTTATGTTTTAAGCCACTTACGTCCATGAGGGCTTTTAAACCTTTTTTATTGGTCGTCGCAATTTTTTTAAGGCCTTCTTTGACCAAAATTCTATTTTCACCCACTAACGGCATGACATCGGCCACCGTCCCC
>DAOVKU010000088.1 GCA_030631665.1 Candidatus Omnitrophota bacterium | reverse complement strand
TGCTTGACCCACCGCTCCATGAATTTTTACCTCATACAAAAGAGGAGATAGAGCAGGTCGCGAAAAAATTATCAGTAGACGCCAATGAATTGAAACACACAGTAGATAGTCTAAGGGAATCAAATCCCATGCTTGGTCATCGTGGCTGCCGCTTAGGCATAACCTATCCTGAAATTTATAAAATGCAGGTACGTGCTATTATAGAAGCTGCCTGCGAACTGGCTAAAAAAGGAAAAAAAGTCGCACCGGAGATAATGATACCGCTGGTCGGCCTTTTAAGTGAAGTAAAATATATCAAAGAATACATCAGAGAAGTTGCCGAGGAAGTCAAAAAAAAGGAAGGAGAAAAAATAAAATATTCGATAGGCACAATGATTGAAGTTCCGCGCGCCGCAATTACAGCAGATGAAATAGCTACTGAGGCTGAGTTTTTTTCTTTTGGAACAAATGACCTTACGCAGATGACTTTTGGTTTTTCGCGTGATGATATTGCTAAATTTCTACCATTCTACATAGAGCACGGCATACTGCCAACAGACCCATTTATGGTTTTGGATACACATGGCGTCGGTCAGTTAGTGGAAATGGCGGTAAAAAAAGGTAGGAGCACCAAAAAAACACTTAAGATTGGTATTTGCGGCGAGCACGGAGGAGAACCGGCCAGTGTTAAATTTTGCCATAGAGTTGGCTTAGACTATGTGAGTTGTTCTCCGTTTAGAGTGCCAATTGCAAAATTGGCTGCTGCCCAGGCAGCATTAGAAAGTTAATAGTCCACAGTCCATAGTCCACAGAAAAAACTATGGGCTATTGGCTGTAAACTAACTAGGGACTAATTATGGATGCTATAAAGCTATATTTAAAGGATATAAAAAATATACAGCTACTATCTCCTGATGAAGAAAAGAAATTAGCCAGAAAAATTAAAAGAGGAAATAAAGAAGCCAGGAAGAAAATGATTCAATCAAATCTGAGGCTGGTAATAAATATAGCCAAACGCTATAGTTATTTCGGCGTACCCATGCTAGACTTAATAGAAGAAGGTAATTTGGGTTTAATGAAAGCGGTGACTAAATTTAATCCTGAGAGAGGTTATCGCTTCAGCACTTATGCCTCTTGGTGGATAAAACAATACATAACCAGGGCTATAGCCAACCAGGGCAAGACCATACGCATACCGGTTTATCTGGCAGAAATAATCGCCAGGTGGCGCAAGGTTTCAGAAAAATTATCACATAAATTACATCGAGCTCCCCATTTAAACGAAATAGCCAAGACCATGAAATTGAGCATAGACAAAATAAGGGAAATTTCAGAGATTGCCACCAAGGCTTCATCTCTAGATGCTCCTATTGGCGAAAATGGTGGAGCTGAATTTATGGACTTAATTGAAGACGAGAGTAGCGCTTCGCCTTCGGGTGAATTGAGTAAACTTTTTCGACAGGAGAGAATTCAAAATCTTTTAGAAAATATGAGCGAAAGGGAAAAACAGATCCTGGCTTTGAGATTTGGATTAAAAGACGGAACGAGCTATACATTAGGGGAAACAGCTAAGCAGTTTGGCATAACAAGGGAACGCGTCCGTCAGATTGAAAATGCAACCATGCGCAAACTAAGGCTGATTTTAGCTGCACAGGAAGGTATAATAATATCCGATTCCGCTATAAAAAGAAAAAAAGAAAAACGTTCGCTTAATTCGCTTAAAAAGAAAAAAAGAAGAATTTCCGCCAGGACCAAAAAGAAAATTAAAAAACGCCGGCCAAACAAGAAAAAAATTACTACAAAGGTTAAGAAATATATCAAAAAAAGAAAAAAGCGGAAAAAGATGAAAACAAAATAAAGGCCCCAATAGCTCAGTAGGATAGAGCACAGGTTTCCTAAACCTGGTGTCGAAGGTTCGAATCCTTCTTGGGGCACCAAAATAGTCAACAGTCCATAGTCAATAGTCCATAGAAAAACAGAAACTGTGGACCGTGGACTGTCGACGATGGACTAAATTATGATTGATTTACACACTCACACACTCCTAAGCGACGGAGCTCTTCTGCCTTCAGAATTGGTAAGAAGGGCAATAGACAAGGGCTATAGGGCCATTGCCCTGGCAGACCATGTTGATGCCTCAAATATAGATTTTGTGGTTCCGCGTCTTGCGAAAGTAGCCAGGCAACTTAATGCGGTATGGAATATTTTAGTCATACCCGCAGCTGAACTAACGCATATCCCACTTGAGCATATAAAAACTTTGACAAAAAAAGCCAGGCATTTTGGTGCAAAATTAATCCTGGTGCATGGCGAGACAAAAGCCGAACCGGTATTAAAAGGAACAAACAAGCAGGCCTTAATATCTAATATTGATATTTTAGCCCATCCGGGCCAGCTTACCCGGGATGAATTAAAACTGGCTATTAAAAATAATGTCTATCTTGAAATTACCACTCGAGCTAGTCATAAAAAAACCAATGAACATTTAATTAAAATTGCAACCGGCACACCGGCTAAATTAATTTTAAATACAGATACTCATAGCCCGCGAGACTTAATTACTAAAGAAAAAGCGCAGAAATTTCTCTCATGTATGGGGCTTAACAGACAAGAAAGAGAGAAAATCTTTTTAAATTCACAAAAACTTATAAGTAAACTTCAGTGAAAAAAACTTGACAGAAACTCATTTTTTAAGTAAAATAAGCCAAATATCAAATCTATAACTTTACTTAATTATATATAAAACAAGAACTTAAAAAAATTTTATATAATCTTGACAAAGCTATGGCTATATGGTATACTTTTGACAAATTAGGTATTTGAGTTTGGCTTTACCACCGTAGATAGTTTTAATTATGGCAAAGAAAGGAGGGAGGAAAATAGAGGTGCCGCGAAACTATCAGCCTTATGGTGATGAGCTTATATAGAGTAAAACCTATTGTCTTTTAGAAGTTGTGAAAACAACCAAGAAAAACAATAGTTAAATTAAATTTTAACAATTTAGTTTTTGAAGTTTTAAGTTTAAGGAGGAAGTAAATGAGGAAATTAACTTTAGTTTTGGCCTTAGCCATAGTAGTTGCCTTTGCCGGCGCTGCTTGCGCTGAAGTCCAGAATGTAAAGGTTAGCGGAGACGTCGCTATTTACTCAACAGCATCTTGGTACAGTGGGCTTTTTCAAGAAACAGCCACTATTGCAGCCCGTGCCAATACAGACCAGTTTTTCATAAGTAATATAGGCGTTAATATTGATGCTGACCTTACTGAGAATGTAGGCGCTCACATCAGACTTGTTAGTGAGCTTCCCTGGGGTCTTGATATGGGTGATGCTGGCAGAACAATGATAGGAATTGGCGAAGCTTATATCAGTTTAAGAGAAATGCTTTATGAACCTTTAACATTGACCATTGGTCGCCAGCCGCTCTTCTACGGAAGAGGATTTGTGATTGGTTCCAATGTCATCGATCCGCAGAATGCAGTTAATATCTATGATCAGTATTGCATGTATGATGCCTTTGATTCGGTAAAAGCACAATTAGACCTTGACCCGTGGAGCATCGATGTAGCTTGTTCAGTTATTGATGAAAACAATGCTCCTTTCAATGCAACCACAGCTATCACTACATGGTTAGCCGACATAGGCTATATCTTTGATCAGTATAACGCCGAAATGGAACTTTACTATGTTTGTCTCTTAGACAGAAATAGAAATTCAGTTAGTGTCACCAGCATTTACAATGCAGATCCCACAAACCTTGCTCGTAAATGTACCGAACGACTCGATCCATACCAGACTAACACCATTGGTTTAAGAGGTAGTATGCAACCAATTGATAACATGCTGATTTTCGCTGAAGGTGCTTATCAGTTTGGTAAAATTGGCGATGCTGATTATAATGCCCTTGGCCAAATTATCGGTAAAAAAGACAGAGATGTCAGCGCTGGTGCTGCCGAAGCCGGCATTGAATACCTGTGGGCTGATATAATCTGCCAGCCTAAGTTTGGTGTTCAGTATTCCTTCCGTCAAGGTGAAAACTTTAATGCGCGCGGAGAAGCAGTAGGTACTTACAATGCTTTTTATACACCTTTCATGAGAAGGTCTGATATGGCTATTTACGGCCACAACGGCCGTTACGGCATCCGCAATGTAACTGCTCCTGCAGTTGCAAATGCTCAGAATCCTGCTGGCCTCTATTACAAAAATGGTGATTTTGCTAACACCGTGGATAGTGGCGACACCGGCTGGGACACCAACATGCATGCACCAATTGCTGCCTTAAGCCTTAAGCCATTAGCTGCTATGGATATAGATGATGTCAATTTTGGCATAAAATATGCCTATTATCTATTCGAGCAAACACCTGTAGGCGGCAGAAAGAAAACTGCTGGATCAGAAGTCAATGCGTTGCTTAGTTATGACTATACTGAAGATGTTCAATTTCATCTTCTGTTCGGTTATTTCTGGCGCGGAGATTATTACAAGTTCAGCGAGATTCCTCTCAATGCAAATGCTACAGATGCAATGTTACTTGAAGCTGCAGTCAAGTTGACCTTCTAAGAAGAAGCCGAGGTTAGTTAAAAACCCCGAGGGAAATTTCCCTCGGGGTTTTTTTATTAGAAACATCGATATTTGACAAACAACTATCTTTATGTTATATTGTAAAAGATAAGGAGGTGACTTAACAAATGGAAATGAAAGAATCTCATCACGAAACAGAAGATAAAACAGTAGCAGAGGGTAAAGTATGGGCTATTATGGCTTATCTTGGAATTCTTTGCCTCTTGCCGCTTCTTTTAAAGAAAGAAAATAAATTTGCCCTTTTTCACGGCAAGCAGGGATTAGTCTTGTTTATAGGCGAGGTAGCTATAGCCATTCTAAATGTAATTCCGGTTTTAGGTCAAATTTTATGGTTTATAGGTGTAATTGTTTTCGGTATACTCTCGCTGGTAGGCATAGTTCAGGTTTTAATGGGTAAATATTGGAAAATGCCTGTTGTTTTTGACATAGCCGAAAAATTTAAACTTTAATGCAATTTTTTTTAAAAAAAACCGCCAGTTTTTTACTTAGTTTTTCTCTGGTGGTTTTTTTTATCTTTCTTAAAATCTGTAGTTTATAATCAGAAGAGGAGGAGAAATGATATTAGGATTTTTATTTAAAAAGAAAACTACAAAAAAAGCTATTTTAAAAAAGGAAAAAAATATTCAAAAAATCGGGACTGTTACTCATTACTTCCCAAAAGTAAAAGCAGCCGTTATAAAAATTACTAAAGGCCCTTTAAAATTAGGCGACACTGTTTATATAAAAGGACACAGCACAGATTTTAAACAAAAAGTTACCTCTATGCAAATTGAGCGTCAACTTATAAAATTAGCCAAAAAAGGCAATTTAATCGGCCTTAGAGTAACGCGAAGAACACGCGAAGGAGACATAGTCTTTAAAGAGTTTTAGGCAATAGGAAATAAAAATGGAAAAAAAATTCGATAAAATCTCACTTGAGCGGGAACCATGGCGAGTATTTAGAATAATGTCTGAGTTTGTAGATGGCTTTGAATGCCTATCAAAACAGGGGCCGGCAGTTTCAATTTTTGGTTCAACTAAGACAAAGTCAACAGATAAATATTATCAGCTTGCCCGAAACCTGGCCGGAACTTTAGTTAAAGAAGGCTATTCTATAATTACAGGTGCGGGCCCCGGCATCATGGAAGCTGCCAATAAAGGTGCCAAGGAAGCCGGAGGCAATTCTATCGGTTTAAACATTGAATTACCTTCCGAGCAAAAAGCAAATCCTCACATTACCAAATTAGTGAGTTTTAAATACTTTTTTTGCCGCAAAGTAATGTTTACCAAATA
>DAOVKU010000044.1 GCA_030631665.1 Candidatus Omnitrophota bacterium | reverse complement strand
TTCTCCGAGGATGGCCAGGAAATTTGATTCCGAGGAGTTGGTGGAAATAAAAGCAGATGATGAATTACCTTTCTCGGCACAGGTTTTTAAAACTATCTCAGATCCTTATGTCGGACAGTTGACTATATTTAGGGTATTTTCAGGGCAACTAAAGTCCGATTCCTCTTCTTTTAATGTTAATGCACAGACAAAAGAAAGATTTGGACAATTATTCTTTTTGCACGGCAAAGAGCAAAAACCCACACAGTCTATATGCGCTGGTGATATTGGCAGTGTAGCCAAGCTTAAAAATACGAATACTGGCGACAGCCTTTGCGATGAAAAGCAAAAGGTTATATTTGACGAAATACCTTTCCTTATACCTGTTATTTCATTTTCGATTTCACCTAAATCCCACGAAGATGAAGAAAAAATATCCCATGGCTTAGCTAAGCTCTCCATAGAAGACCCGACTATTAAAATCAGCAGAGATGCGCAAACTAAAGAACTTATTATTTCGGGCATGGGAGATTTACATATAGAGGTAGCGGTTAAAAATTTAAAGAGTAGATTTGGGATTGATGTGGATCTTGGAACGCCCAAAGTGGCTTACAAGGAAACCATAAAAAAGAAAACTCAGGCTCAGGGAAAATATAAAAAACAATCAGGTGGTAGGGGGCAATATGGTGATGTCTGGCTTGAGCTCGAGCCGTTACATAGAGATATCGAATTTGAATTTGTGAATAAAGTTGTAGGGGGAGCGGTTCCAAGGCAATACATATCTTCTGTTGAAAAAGGTGTAAAAAATACAATGGTTAAAGGAGTGCTGGCTGGATACCCGATGACGAATGTTAAAGTAACTATTTACGATGGTTCCTACCACAATGTCGATTCTTCTGATATGGCCTTTCAAATTGCAGGGTCTATGGCATTTCGCAAGGGAGTTCTCGGGGCTAACCCTGTGTTGCTTGAACCCATTGTGGAGGCTGAGGTGGTTGTGCCCGAGGAATATATGGGCCAGATTAGCGGTGATTTAAACGGAAGGCGCGGGCGAATAATGGGAATGGAAACAAAAGGAGGCCTTCAGGTTGTAAAAGCACATGTACCTTTAGCTGAGATGTTTAAATATGCTACCGAGCTTCGCTCAATGACAGGCGGCAGAGGATTTTATACAATGAAATTTTGCAACTATGAGGAAGTGCCTCAAAAAATAGCTCAGGAGATTATTGCCCGCTTCCAAAAGAAGGTCGAAGAAGAATAATTAGCTTAGTAGTTGAAGATAGTTCTTACCAAATTGCCACAATTCATATTATACGAAATATCTATTTTCTGCTGTTATGGAAAGCTTTGACAGCCCTCTATAGCTGTGATATAATTAAGTAAAATCACAACGAGAAAGGGGGTTATTTTTTTGTCCGGACACTCTAAGTGGGCTGGTATTAAGCATAAAAAGGCGCTTGTTGATGCCAAAAGAGGTAAGCTTTTTACTAAGCTTATAAAAGAACTTACAGTTGCTGCCAGAGAAGGTGGTGGTGATTCTAATTCTAATCCGCGTTTGCGCACTGCCATAGCTAAGGCCAAAGAAGCCAATATGCCCCAGGACAACATAGAGCGGGCTATCAAAAAAGGCACCGGAGAATTACCGGGAGTAACTTATGAATCCGTTATTTACGAAGGTTATGGGCCCGGTGGTGCAGCCATTTTAGTTGAAGCGCTTACAGATAATAAAAACAGGACCACAGCGGAAGTTAGAAATATTTTTGCTAAAAAAGGCGGTTCACTGGTAGGAAGCGGCTCAGTAGCCTGGTTATTTCATAAAAAAGGTTTTATATTAATTGGGAAAGATAAAATAGATGAAGATGCCTTAATGGCAATGGCCTTGGAAGCAGGCACTGAAGATTTAAAAACAGAAAATGGTGTTTATCAGATAACTTGCCATATCAAGGATTTTGAATCAGTTAAGAAATTACTGAAAGACAAATCGATAGAATGGCAGGTAGCTGAGATTACCATGCTTCCGGTGCGTTTAGTAAAAATAGCGGGAACAAATGCGCGTGTCACACTCGCCTTGGTAGAGAGTTTAGAAGATTGCGATGATGTTCAAAATGTCTATTCCAATTTTGACATCCCCGATGAAATTTTAAATGAAGCCCAGACTTCCGGAACGAAATGAAGGCAAGTCTAATGGCTGAATTTATCCCGAAGCTTCGGGATTCAATTCCGACACATAATTTGCACTCATTAAAATTTTGTAAATTATGTCGTCATTGAAAAGGTGAAATAAACTAAATGCGTATTCTGGGCATCGACCCGGGCTTAAACATAACCGGTTATGGCATTATAAATACCCGCAGTAATAATGAATTTGCTTTAATCGAAGCAGGTATTATTAAGACCTCTCGTAGAGATTTATTGCCTCGCCGCCTTTATCATATATATAGTGAAATCTTGAGTTTAATAAACAAATATAAACCTCAAGTTTTAGCTTTAGAAAAAACTTTCTCTCATTATAAATACCCGGCAGTAGTCATTCCTATTTCTTATGTCAGGGGGCTGGCTTGCTTGTTGTGTGGGCAAAAAAATATCACGCTTTATGAATATTCAGCTACCCGCATAAAAAAGGCCCTGACAGGCAAAGGGCATGCTTCCAAAGAACAGGTACAAAAAATGGTTTTTAATCTTTTGGATTTAAAAACTTCTTTTTCTTATGTTGATGCCACAGACGCTTTAGCCCTGGCCATTGCTCATAGTAGATTGCAAAGTTCTATTCCACGTAAGCGACAGAGAAAAACGAAGGCAGATTCACTTATTAAGGCAATTCAGATTCATCGCGGCAACAGGCAGAAAATGAAATTAAGGATTGGGAAGCGATAATGATTTCGCAAATTTCAGGTAAGATAGTCAGTAAAAAAAATAATAGTTTATTTATAAATGTTGGCAGCATGTGTTATGAGGTGTTAATTCCAACTGCCATCATAGAAGCTATAAAGGAATTAGAAGACGAAGATGGTTGTATCAAATTGGTAACTTACCATTATTTTCAGACTGAGCCTTCACGCTCTATACCGGTTTTAATAGGTTTTGCCAATAATCTGGAAAAGGATTTTTTTGAGTTATTTATCACTGTTTCCGGCATTGGTCCCAAGGCAGCTGTAAGGGCATTAGCTTTGCCTATTCCTTCTATTGTAGAAGCAATTGATGGTGCTAATTATAGTCTCCTGCAGTCGCTACCGGGCATAGGGAAGCAGCGTGCCAGGGAAATTGTAGCTAAATTGCAGGGAAAAGTTGGGAGATTTGGCCTAATTAAAGAAGGTGTTTTCAAGCAGAGCTCATTAGGAGACAACGAAAACCTTAAAAAAGAGGCCATGGCTGTACTTATCCAGCTTCAATATAGAAAGGCAGAGGCAGCTCAAATGATAAACAGGGTTTTTGCTGGCAATTCTAAAATTAACAGCGTAGAAGAGTTATTAAATGAAATTTATAAACAGAGAAGCCAAAATGACAAAAAATAAGAAAAATGAGTCTGGCTACGACAAGAGAGAAAAAATACTTCTGGAGCAAGATACAGAAGAGGATTTAATTTTAAATATTTCTTTGCGCCCGCAGAAATTCAGCGATTTTGTCGGCCAGAAAAAGATAATTGAAAATCTAAAAATTTCTCTTACCGCTGCACAAAAAAGAAAAGAAGTCTTAGAGCACATTTTCTTTTCAGGGCCACCAGGCTTAGGCAAGACTACGCTGGCTCACATAATTGCTCATGAACTAGATGCGAAGGTTACGGCTACTTCAGGGCCTGCTATAGAGCGCGCAGGGGACTTAATTGGGATTTTGACTAATCTGGGGAAGGGAGATATCCTCTTTATAGATGAGATTCATAGGTTATCTAAAGTAATAGAAGAATTTCTGTATCCAGCCATGGAAAGTTTTCAAATAGATTTTGTTATTGACAAGGGTCCTTACGCAAAGACGATTAAGTTTAGTTTAAAACCATTTACGCTTATTGGCGCTACCACTAGAGCTGGTTTGCTGACTGCGCCTATGCGTGAGCGCTTTGGAATGTTTCACCACCTCGATTTTTATGAAGCCGAAGATTTAGTGGAAATTATAAAAAGATCCAGTAAAATTCTAAATATTTTCGTTGACGAAGAAGGTGCTCTGGAAATTGCAAGGCGTTCCAGGGGAACTCCCCGGGTAGCCAATAGATTGTTGCGGCGGGTAAGAGATTATGCAGAAGTTAAAAAAGATGGCAAAATCACAAAAGAAATAGCCGATGAAGCACTTTCTCTGCAAGGCGTGGACAAAGAAGGCCTGGATAATATCGACCGCAAAATTCTAAAAGTTATTATTGAAACATATAAAGGAGGGCCGGTGGGCATTGAGGCCTTATCGGCAACTTTAAATGAAGAGAAAGATATAATTTCCGATATTGTAGAACCTTTTCTTTTGAAAATTGGAATGATAAAAAGAACTCCCCGCGGTAGAGTTGCCGCAGATAAAGCTTATGCTCATTTTAATTTAAAAGGAGCCCCAAAAGAACTTTTTTAAACCATGAAAATTTTGATTCATACCTGTTGCGCACCCTGCCTTATTTATCCCTATAAGAGATTGAAACTCAAAGATTTCGAGATAGAATCTTTTTTTTATAATCCCAATATTCATCCCTTAGAAGAATATCTGAAGCGAAGACAACAGGTTGAAGTTTACACTAAAGAGCTGAATATAAAAATGCATAAGCCTTATTATAATATAAAAGAATTTTTCAGGCACATTGATCAAAACGAAGAGAAGCCTTTAAGATGTAACCTATGCTGGCAATTGCGATTAGAAAAAACAGCTCAATTTGCAAAAGAGAACAATTTTGATTTGTTTACCACTACTCTCCTGGTTAGTCCGTATCAAAATCAGGAATCTCTTAAGAAAATAGGAGAAAAATGTGCAGGAGAAGCAGGTATTAAATTTTACTATGAAGATTTTAGGCCAGGTTTCAGGAAGAGCGTGACTGAATCAAAAAATAAAAGTATGTATAGACAAAAATACTGCGGTTGCCTTTATTCCGAAATAGAGCGTTTTAAAGAAAAAAACAAAAAAATCGATGAATCCCTTTAATTCATTAGACAAGATATTGATTATTATGGGCCTCGTGTTAATTGTTACAGGTATAATTTTCGTTTTAGGCGCTAAAATTCCACACCTGGGACGGCTGCCAGGCGATATTTATATTCAGCGTAAGGGTTTTAGTTTTTATTTTCCCATTACCACCGCTATTCTTATAAGCATTTTTCTTTCTTTTATTTTTTGGATATTTAATAGGTTAAAATGAATGCTGAATAAATTTCCCATTAAAATTTTAATTGTAATTTTTGTAATATTAGCGACCGGGGTAGATGCTTATGGTTTTGGCAGTCGGCCTCCCCGTCAGCGGAAAATCATAAGAGTGGCTGTAGTTAGAAGCAAGCCACAGATAACATTGACTTTAGAGGGCTGTTATGAGATATATGCCCTTGGAACCGATATGAAAATTTTATCCGGGTCTCGCTTAAAAAAAACCGTTATTAATTCCACTGCTGAGGGGTTAAAAATTAATGATGAAGATTTCAAAATTTATGGTATCAAAATTTTAATAGATAAGGACGGTGCTATTTTTGTAAACGGGAGGAGTTTTCGGGGACATGTTGACATTATACGGGAAACGGATTTAACGCTTCTGGTTGTTAATCACATAGATATTGAAGATTATCTTTTTGGAGTTTTGCAGTGTGAAGTTCCCTTCCGGTGGCCTTATCCGGTTCTTAAGGTCCAGGCTATAGCAGCCAGAACTTATGCTCTTTATCAATCCCAGGTCAATAGGAAAAAAGATTATGATGTAACCAATGATACCTTTTCGCAGGTTTACGGAGGAGCCGGCAAGGAGAGATATCGCGCGCGGAAAGCCGTAATTAAAACTCAATCTATAGTTTTAACTTACAACGGAAAGATTTTTCCTACCTATTATCATGCTACTTGCGGTGGCCATACTGAGGATGCTTGCGAGTTATGGAACATAGATTTACCGCCGCTTAAAGGTGTAGAGTGTAGTTTTTGTAAGAAATCTCCGCATTATGACTGGAAAAGCCAGATGGCCATTAAAGAGATAGAAGAAAAATTGACGGTGGGAGGATATAAAGTTTCACAAATATTAGATATAGTGCCGCTCAAACGCGATCGCTCGAAAAGGATACGCGACCTGAAAATTTTATATAAAGGCGGGTCTATAAAAATAGGAGCCAATAAATTCAGGCTTCTGCTGGGCTCAAGATATATACGCAGCACTAACTTTGCAGTTAAAGTAAAAGGAGAAAAAGCTTTTTTTAAAGGTTATGGCTGGGGGCATGGTGTGGGGCTATGTCAGTGGGGAGCTTATTTTATGTCGAAGAAAGGTTATAAAGCCGGAGAGATTTTAAAATATTATTACCCTCACGCAGAAATAAAAAACTTTTTTGAAATAAATCATGTTGAAACTAAATGATTTTAATTATCATTTACCCAAGAATCTCATTGCGCAATTTCCTGCCAGGCCCAGGTTATCTTCACGGCTTCTGGTATTAAATCGCAAACAAAAAACTTTAGAGCATAAGCATTTTTATAATTTACCGGATTATATTAACTTTGGAGATACAGTTGCTTTGAATGACACTAAAGTTTTTCCTGCCAGGCTTCTTGGTAGAATTGCCAAAAATAATAAGCGGGTAGAATTATTATTATTGAAAGAAACTGAAACATCTGTTTTTGAGTGTTTGGCCAAGCCTGCTAAATACATTCAGGAAAAAGATCGGATTTTTTTTGGTAATGGTAAATTAGAAGTAAAAGTTCTGGCCAAAAATAAATTTATAAAAGTCAAAATACTATGCAAAAATAGAGATGATTTAAAGAAAAAAATCCAGGAAATTGGCCAGGTGCCATTGCCGCCATACATCAAAAGACAGCCGATTGGTGAAGATAAAGAGGATTACCAGACAGTTTATGCCAGGCGCGAAGGAGCTGTGGCTGCCCCGACGGCCGGCCTGCATTTCACCCACCAACTTTTAAAAAAACTCAAAAGCAAAAATGTCAATATAACATATCTAACGTTACATACTGGCTATGGAACTTTTGCGCCGGTTAGAAATGATGATTTTAAAAAACATGAGATACATGAAGAATCTTTTGTAATTTCCAGGGAATGTTCCGGCGTAATTAATCGAACTAAAAAAAACAAGAAAAGAGTTTTTGTAGTTGGCACTACAACTTGCAGGGCACTGGAATCGGCTGCTTTTCGAGGTGAGATTAGAAATATTAACGGCCGAACTAATTTATTTATTTATCCGCCATATAATTTTGAGATAGTAGATGCCTTAATAACCAATTTTCATTTACCCAAGACCACGCTGTTGATGCTCACATCTGCTTTTTGCCAGGAAGGTGCATCAGGCCCTCGATCAGGGCTGGATTTTCTGATGCGAGCTTATAAAGAAGCCATAGAAAGAAAATATAGATTTTATTCTTACGGAGATGCGATGCTGATAATTTAGTAGCTAGGAGTTAGTAGTTAATATTTAGGAATATTAAAAACTTTATGTTTAAAATAATAACCAAAGATAAAAATTCAGGTGCCAGGTGCGGTGTATTGAAGACTGCGCATGGTGAAGTCAGGACACCGGTTTTTATGCCTGTTGGCACCCATGGTGCAGTTAAGGCATTATGTCCGGAAGAGCTTGAGGATTGTGGGACGCAAATTATCCTTTCTAATACTTATCATCTTTATCTGCGCCCGGGAGAGAAAATTATAAAAAAAGCAGGAGGGTTACATAAGTTTATATCTTGGAAAAAGCCCATTCTTACGGATTCAGGAGGATATCAAGTCTTTAGCCTGGCCACCTTGAGACAGGTTGAAAATAGGGGCGTTGAATTTCAGTCACATATAGATGGTTCGAGGCATTTTTTGACGCCGGAAAAAGTGATGGAGATTCAATTTGATTTAGCAAGTGATATTGTGATGCCTCTGGATGAATGCCTGCCGTATCCTGTTGAAAAACCCTATGCTGCCAGATCTCTCGAGCGTACTACAGACTGGGCCAAACGCTCCAAAAAACATTTCGAATCCCTTTATCAAAAATCAAAAATTAATAACCGCCAATTGTTATTTGGCATTGTTCAGGGTTCAACTTATCCGGATCTAAGAAGAGAAGGAGCTTTGAGGCTTCTTGAGATTAATTTTGATGGTTATTGCCTGGGAGGGTTGAGTGTGGGTGAACCTTTATCTGTGGCTTATGATATTATCGAGGCTACAGTGGAATACCTGGACAAGAAGAAACCGCGTTATCTAATGGGCGTTGGCATGCCAGAAGATTTACTTGAGTCAGTTGAAAGGGGAATAGATTTATTTGATTGTGTCCTACCAACGCGAAATGGACGCAATGGAGGAGCTTTTACAAATTATGGTAAGATTAATCTCCGAAATGCAAAATTTCTCTCTGATTATAATCCCATTGAAACAGGTTGCAATTGCTATACTTGTAGAAATTTTAGCTGTGCATATCTCAGGCACCTTTTTTCTGTGAAGGAAATGCTGGCCTCGAAATTAGTTTCCTTGCATAATATACATTTTTATGCTAATCTAATGAAAAATATAAGGGCTGCAATCCAGAAAAATGAATTCATGCAGTTTAAGAAAGACTTTTTAACTAAGTATCGATGAAGGTATCCCTTGCTTGAACAAGGGGAAATTTTTCCCCGTGGAATCCGAAGGATTCCCGGGACTAAGTCCTCGGAATTGTCCCTTTGGGAAAATTCCAGAGGGTGCGATAATTTCCCTCTTAAGCTTCGGGATTAATTCGGGCATATAATTAAGGATCCCTTGCTTAAGCAAGCTAAAATTCTTTGCAATAATTTTAGCTTAAGCTTCGGGATTAATTCGGGCATATAATTTATGTTCATTTTATTCCATAAATTATGCCCTCATTAAGGAGGATTAAAAAATGTTAAATTTTGTTTTTGCTATGGCAGCTCCACCAGGTTCATCTCAGGCTCAAGGCAGCCCAAACCCAATGGTTAGTTTATTACCTATATTAATTATTTTTTTGGTTTTCTATTTTTTGCTTATCAGGCCGCAGCAGAAAAAGCAAAAAGACCATCAAAAACTAATCCTGAGTTTGAAAAAAAATGATGAGGTTATAACTGCAGGGGGCATGCATGGCACCATTGTTTCTGTAAAAGATAAAACTTTTATCTTAAGAATAGATGAGAATGTGAAAGTAGAGGTTGAGAAAAGTTCTATATCTACAATTAAAAAATCAAGAGCTCTGCCTGAGCAGCAAGTAGAGAATAAAATCTGAATTTGCAAAAAATAGTATATTGTATCAAGGTAGAAGAAGATGCGTAAAAAATTAAAATGGAAATTTATTCTGGTAGTTGTTATCCTTGCCACCTGCCTTTGGTTGCTTTATCCGCCATCCGAGAAAATTAATTTAGGTTTGGATTTACAAGGTGGTATGCATCTTGTCATAAGAGCAGATGTCGATAAGCTGCCTGATAACGCGAAAGCAGATGCTACCAATCGTGTGATTGAAACCCTTCGTAATCGCATTGACCAATTTGGAGTAAGCGAGCCTCTAATTCAAAAACAGGGAAGAGACAGAATTGTAATTCAGTTACCTGGGGTAACGGACAGAGACAGGGCTTTGCAAATTATTAAACAAACAGCCCATTTAGAGCTTAAATTAGTAGAAGACGATGAGAAAAAAATTGAGGCAGCTTCAAGGGGGAGAATACCCCCCGGCTATGAACTGAAATATTTAGACGATAAGCCGCTTTTGATTCACAAGGAAGCTTCTCTTACCGGAGATAGCTTGGTGGATGCCCGGGCACAGCAGGGCTCAATGGGATTTTATCCGGAGGTTGTTTTTAGTTTAAACACCAAGGGTGGGCGTCGTTTCGCCCGCTTGACAAAGAATAACATAGGCAAAAGATTGGCTATTGTTTTGGACGGAAATATTAAATCCGCGCCGGTCATTAAGAGTGAAATACCTTCAGGCAGAGGTCAAATCGAAGGTCAATTTAGCTGGGAGGAAGCTACAGATCTTGCTTTAGTTTTGCGCACAGGCGCACTGCCGGTTCCTATACAGATAGAAGAAGAACGAACAGTGGGACCGACGCTTGGAAGGGATTCTATAGAAAGGGGAGTCAGGGCAGTTCTTTACGGAGGCATTTTAGTTATTGCTTTTATGGCGATTTATTATTTAACTGCCGGCCTAATTGCCGATTTTGCGTTATGTAGCAATATAGTTATTATACTCGGAGCCCTGGCATATTTTAAAGCCACTCTGACTTTGCCGGGTATCGCCGGCCTCATTTTGACTATTGGCATGGCCGTAGATGCTAATGTTTTGATTTTTGAAAGAATGCGTGAGGAATTTCGTCATGGAAAACCCTTAAGATTAGCTGTGGCGGCAGGTTATAACAAAGCTTTTTCTACCATTGTGGATGCAAACCTAACAACTCTAATTACGGCTTTGATACTTTTTAAAGTTGGCACAGGCCCCATAAAGGGATTTGCAATAACGCTTAGCATAGGTATATTAGCCAGTATGTTTACATCCCTGGTAGTCACCAGGCTTGTTTTTGATAGTCTTTTGCTGAATAAGCGATTTAATAAACTTCGCTTTTTGCAATTTTTCGCACAAACCAATATCAATTTTTTAAAGAGACGTCATGTAGCTTATTTTTTGTCAGTTACCATTATTATAGCCGGAATGATTTCTTTTGCTGTAAAAGGTTCATCCAATTTCGGGATAGATTTTACAGGCGGAACATTGGAGCAGATTCGTTTTGAGAAGCCAATTAAACTCGATGAAATACGTTCAATAGCAAAAAAAGCCGGCATTGAGTCAGCGCAGTTGCAGCGCTTTGGAGAAGAGAACGAAATTCTTATTAAGACTGATTCCACTGCATCGAAAACTATAAAAGAGGCCCTTGAGAAAAATTTAAAAGACAATAAATTTGAGATTTTAAGAGTGGAACATGTTGGACCTGCCGTTGGCCGGGAATTAAGAAAAAAAGCGCTGTTGGCGATGGCTCTTGCTTTAATAGGGATGTTGATTTATGTATCTTTACGATTTGAGTTTATTTTTGCAGTAGGTGCTATTGTGGCGCTTTTTCACGACGCCTTAATTACCATCGGCATTTTATCGCTTTGCGGCATACAAATTTCTTTGCCCGTCATTGCCGCCATTTTGACTATAGTTGGTTATTCCATCAATGATACCATAGTTGTTTTTGACCGCATTCGGGAAGATACAAAATTGTGGCAGGCAAGCAAGAAAGATTTTAAAAAAATTGTAAATGGCGCAATAAATGAAACATTATCCAGAACTATTTTGACCTCATCTACGACTCTTATGGTGGTCGCTATTCTTTTTATATTTGGAGGTGCAGCCATAAGAGATTTTGCTTTTACTTTACTGATTGGTGTTGTTATAGGAACTTATTCTTCTATCTATGTCGCCTCGCCTATTCTCGTAGACTGGCATTATAAAACCAGATAATAATCTGAGTAATCGCTAAATACTAAATAATTAATCAATCAATTGCTAATAATGAAACGTTGGAAAGTGCAAGAAGCAGATGTCGAATTAAAGAAAAACCTTTCGAAAAGTTTAGGTATATCAGATACACTTTCTCATATTTTAGTTAACCGCAACATAACTACTCCCCAGGCATCCCATACTTTTCTTTACGGCACCCTGGCTGATCTTCACCATTGGAAACTCTTAGCTGATATTCAGAAAGCCGCCCTGCGCATCAGAAAGGCTATCTCTGCAGGAGAAAAAATATTAGTTTATGGTGATTACGATGTCGATGGAATTAGCGCCTGTGTTTTGCTGCACGACGCCCTTTCGAAAATAGGCGGTAAAATTAGTTATTATATTCCCAATAGAATAAACGAAGGATATGGTTTAAATAAAAGTGTTTTTCCTGTTGTCAAAAATAAAAATGTTTCTCTTATTGTAACTGTAGATTGCGGTATATCTGCTTTTGAAGAAGTTAAGTTTTTCAGTAAGAACGGCATAGATGTTGTTATTACTGACCATCACAAACCCAAGACAAATATTTTGCCCCCAGCTGTAGCTGTAGTCTGCCCGCAAAGGACAGATTGTCAATATCCATTTAAGGAACTTTCTGGTGTGGGGGTAGCTTTTAAACTGGCTCAGGCAGTTTATGGAGAAGGCCGGGATTTATTCGAATATCTGGACTTGGTTGCCTTGGGGACGGTGGCCGATGTTATGCCGTTAGTGGGTGAAAATAGAATTCTGGTTAAAGAGGGCCTTAAAAAAATTGCGACGACCAATAAAAAAGGTTTAAAAGCCCTCATGGATGTAAGTGGCTTAAAACATAAAAATATTAGTGCCAGAGATATTGGTTATGTTTTAGGCCCCAGGATTAATGTTGCGGGAAGGCTCGGTTCGGCCGATTTAGCTGTTAGATTGTTTATGACAGATGACGATGAAGAGGCAAGGAATATTGCCCGTGAACTCCACAGGAATAATCGGCAGAGACAAAGGTTGCAGAAGACAATATTAAATGAGGCCCTTGATAAAATTGGCAGGGAAGTTAATTTCAAAGAACACAGAGTAATAGTTTTAGAAGACGAAAGTTGGCATCCGGGAGTAATTGGCATAGTGGCCTCGAGGATTA
>DAOVKU010000027.1 GCA_030631665.1 Candidatus Omnitrophota bacterium | reverse complement strand
GCCTTCTTTTGGCAAACAAGATTTTCGCAAGGCATTAGAATCTTATCAAACCAGAGAGAGGCGTTTTGGTAAAGTTAAATAAAATAAGATGAGAATTTATAACAGAAGAGGATGTAAATTCTGTGATTGAATTTAGTTTTAAATGTGTGGGGTTTAATAGAAATGTTTTATAGGCGTCTCATTAGTTCTTTAGTGCTGGCTTTGGTTTTTATTTTGAGCTTATTTATTTTGCCCAAATGGACATTTGCGGCTCTGTTGATTATTTTCTGCGCTTTGGGCACGTATGAATTTTTTTTATTAATCGAAAGAAAAGGCATTTCTGCCCTTAAGCTACCAGGTATTCTTATTGCAACCGCTATTCCCCTTACTATTTTTACAGAATTTCAATTAACAAAGGGCTGGGAACTTTTTTTTATAGTTCTGGCTATTTTCATTCTGTTTGTTATTCAATTTACGCGAAAAAATAATGCTCAGGCCATAGTTACTATTTCTCTTACCCTCTTTGGCATTTTTTATGTAAGCTGGCTTTTAAGTTTTGTAATGAGAATATTTTTACTTAGCCATGGAGCCAGGTTAGTTTTTTTTCTTGTGCTGGTAACAAAGATGGGGGACGCGGGTGCTTATATTGGGGGCACTTATTTTGGAAAACATGCTTTAATAAGCCGCATTAGCCCCCGCAAAACCATTGAGGGAACCGTTTTTGCTTTTTTGACTACTCTTTTATTTTCTTGTTTATCTATTATTTATCTACCGCAGATTTCCTTAAAACATCTTTTTTTATTGGGTTTACTTCTGGGCGCGCTGGCTCAAATAGGTGATCTATCGGAATCTTTAATAAAAAGAGATTACAAGATTAAAGACTCAGGAGTTTTAATTCCCGGCTTTGGAGGGGTGCTTGATTTAGTTGATAGCATTTTGTTTACAGCCCCGGCATTCTATTTTTATTTAACCAATGTTAATATAATATAATGGAAAAAATAGCTATATTGGGCTCAACGGGTTCCGTTGGTATAAGCACTTTAAAAGTTCTGGATAAATTAAAAGGATATAAACTAGATTGTTTGACGGCTTATGCCAACCTTAAACTCTTGGTTAAGCAAGCCAATCGATATAGGCCATCTTTTCTTGGTATAGCTAAAGAAGAAGATTACCGCGTCTTAATTGGAGGACTCAAATATAAACCCAAAAATGTCTTTTTCGGAGAAGAGGGTCTTAAGAATTTATGTCGACTTAAAAGCTTTAGGGCCGTTGTTATAGCAATAGTGGGTTACCCAGCCCTTATTCCGCTAATTGAAGCAATAAAAAACAATAAAAAAATAATTCTGGCCAACAAAGAATCTTTAGTGTGTGCTGGTAAGATAGTTATGGATTTATTAAAAAAATATAACTCCCAGCTTATTCCTGTTGACAGCGAACATAATGCCATTTTTCAATGTTTAAAACGAGGGGATTCTGCCAAAATAAAAAGAATTATTTTAACTGCTTCTGGCGGGCCTTTGCGTAATGTTAAGATGCAGCAGTTAGAGAACATAACTCCCTCCCAAGCACTTGCTCATCCAAGGTGGCGTATGGGCAAGAAAATAAGTATTGATTCGGCAACTTTGATGAATAAGGGTTTTGAAGTAATAGAAGCCATGCATTTATTTGGTGTTCCGCTTAACAAAATAGAAGTTCTCATTCATCCACAAGCTATAATACATTCTATGGTGGAATTTATCGATGGTTCTATTTTGGCTCAATTGGGTGTTGCGGATATGCGTCTTCCTATTCAATATGCCTTAAGTTTTCCTGAAAGATTTCCTTCGTCAGTGTCAAGTTTAGATTTTTCTCAAGTTTCAAAACTTGAGTTTGCTTTGCCCGATATCAACAAATTTCCCTGCTTAAGTATTGCCTATGAAGTTGCTAAACGCGGCGGAACTTATCCTTGCGCGTTAAACGCGGCTGACGAAGAATTGGTGCGAGCTTATTTAGAGAAAAAAATAAAATTGACAGATATACCGAAGATTATAAAAAAAGTTTTATCCAGACATAAATCAATTAAAAATCCAAAACTTACTGACATATTAAATACAGATAAAATAACCAGAGAATTAACAAAAAAATTAATCAGAAAAGAAAAGGAATAAAATTATGGGCATAATTGGTTTTTTAGTTGCTATTCTTATAATCGGAATTATTATATTCATTCATGAATTTGGCCATTATATAGTAGCCAAGTTGTCCGGTTGTTGTGTGTCGCAGTTTTCTATCGGTTGGGGGCCAAAGCTGTTATCTTTTAAGCGCAGAGAAACAGAGTATAAAATTTCCTGCATACCGTTGATCGGTGGCTATGTAAGAATGGCAGGCATGGAAGCGGAAAATGCCCAGCTCACAGAAGAAGAACAAAAAGACATTAAAAAGTATAATTTAAAAACTTTTGAAGAACTCAGAACCTGGCAGAAATTTTGTGTGTTTGTGGGTGGAGTTTTCCTGCAAGCCGTTGCCTGCATTTTTATTCTTACTTTGGTAATTGCTGTTATGGGTAAGCCTGTTAACAGAGTTTTTGTAGCTGGAGTGTCACCCGGTTCGGCGGCGGAGATTGCAGGATTAGTTTCAGGAGATATAATTTTAAAAGCCGATAAAGAAAAAATAAATTCTGTAGAACAATTGATAGATTTTACATCCGGCAAAGCAGATAAAAATGTTATTTTAACCATAGAGCGGGAAAAACAAATTGAAAGTCTTAACATTATACCGCGCTATTCCCGGGAACAAAAAAGAGTTTTAATGGGTATAAACATTGCACCTACTTTGTATTTTGAGAAAGAAAATATGAGATGGGATGACTATGTATTTGGAGGTGTGGTCTTTACGTCCAAAATGAGTGTTCAGATAGTTGAAGGTATATGGAAATTAATAACAGGCCAGCTTTCCTTGAAAGCTTCGGCCATGGGCCCGATTAGGATAGTGGCTTTTACCAAGGAAGTGGTAAAAACAGGTTTTGTTCAAGTGCTTTTATTTTTTGCCATGATTAATATAAACCTGGCTATTATAAACTTAATGCCTTTTCCTGCTTTAGACGGAGGTCATGTTTTAATTTTATCCGTTGAGAAGGCCTTAAGGGTTGAGATTAAACCAAAGGCCAAAGAGATTATAAATATAGTTGGTTTTGCATTGGTTATAGCACTCATGCTTTATATTACATATAACGATGTCGACTGGCTGATTAAATCGCATTTTTCCCAAAAAGAAGTGCTTCAGTCGCAAGAGTACCCGCTTAAAAAATGAAGGCGATAAACAGAAGAAAGACAAAGGTTATTAATATAGGAAGTGTAAAAATAGGTTTTCCTCACCCGATTTCTATTCAAAGTATGACAACTACCTCCACCGCACACGTACAGCAGACCGTAAAACAAATTCACAGGTTAGAAGAAAGTGGTTGCGAGATAGTCAGGGTTGCCGTGCTTAATCAAAAAGAAGTCCTTTGTTTAAAAGATATAAAAAAACAGATCAGCTTACCTTTGGTGGCTGATATTCATTTTGATTATCATTTAGCACTGGCGGCAATGGCTGCCGGTTGTGATGCCGTGCGTATAAATCCAGGAAATATTTACAAAAGAGAACACCTTATTCAAATTGCACGCCAGGCAAAACAGACTAGAATCCCGATCAGGATTGGTGCTAATTCCGGTTCCTTGCGATATGCGAATGGTTTAAAGAATTCTGCAGAAAGTTTAATGGTCAGGAGCGTTTTGAGTGTGATAAAAATTTTTGAGAAGGAAAAATTTTATGATATAATTATTTCACTTAAATCTTCGGATATTTTCCAGACCATAGCCGCTTATGAAAAAATGGCAAAGCTCGTGCGTTATCCGATGCATCTTGGGATTACCGCAGCCGGTTTGCCGCAAGCAGGAGTGATAAAATCATCTATTGGTATCGGGTTTTTGTTAATCAGGGGCATTGGCGATACTATTAGGGTTTCCTTGACAGGTAAACCGGAAAAAGAGGTGCAGGCCGCTAGGTATTTACTGGCCAGTTTGGGCCTGAGGAGTTTTGCTCCGGAGATTATAAGTTGTCCGACATGCGGCAGGTGTAAAGTTAATCTGCCTTTAATTGCAGGAGAAGTTGAGAGAAAACTTCTGAGTTTAAAAGAGCGTTTCCCGGATATTTGTCATCTGAAGGTAGCGGTAATGGGTTGCGAAGTAAATGGACCGGGTGAAGCCAGAGAGGCAGATATTGGTGTGGCCTGTTCAAGGATGAGCGCCATTCTTTTTGCTAAAGGAAAAAAAATAAAGAAGATTAAATTAAATAGCGTTAGCGAGGAACTGATAAAGTATATAAAAAATGAAATGGTTAGATAATATCCTAATACCAACCTTAAAAGAATCCCCTAGCGAGGCGGAATCTTTGAGCCATAAATTGATGATTCGGGCAGGACTTATAAGGAAGCTGAGTTCCGGCATTTATTGCTATTTGCCCCTCGGAGAAAAGGTTTTATCCAAAACCATTGATATTGTCAGGAAGCATATGAATTTAGCCGGTGCGCAGGAAGTCCTTTTGCCTGCTTTGCAACCGGCCGCCCTCTGGGAGAATTCAGGTCGTCTTAAGCTTCTGGGAGAAGATATATTTAGTTTTAAAGATAGACATAAAAATTTGATGATTCTTGGGCCTACGCATGAAGAAGTTATTACTGACCTGGTAAGCAGGGAAATTAAATCTTATAAGCAGCTGCCCCAGATATTATATCAGATTCAGACTAAATTCAGAGATGAACCCAGGCCGCGTTTCGGGGTTATACGCTCCAAAGAGTTTATAATGAAAGATGCTTATAGTTTTGATGCAGATGAAGATGGTTTAAATAAAAATTATGCATTAATGATGAAAACCTACTGTAATATTTTTAGTTCATGCGGGCTCGATTTTATTATGGTAGAAGCGGATCCAGGAATTATGGGCGGTGGCCAATCTGCTGAATTTATGGTTCTTTCAGAAAGCGGAGAAGATTTTATAGTTAGTTGTAATTGTGGTGCTGCCTTTAGCTTGGATACAGCTCCATGTTTTTTTAAGGATATCGGCAAAAGAAGAGGAAAGCAACTTCTTTTAAGGGAAGTTTCGACGCCTTCAAAGATGACTGTTGAAGAAGTTAGTCAATTTTTAAAAGTCTCTCCGGAAAATCTAGTGAAGACAATTATATATATCATAGAAAAACAGGGACCGGTAGCTGTTCTTGTGCGCGGTGACCACCGTATTAATGAGACAAAATTGAAAAAGTTGTTTGGTGCCAACAGATTTAATTTGGCAGATGGAGAGACTATTTTAGGCCTAACTGGCAGTAAAGTCGGTTTTTCTGGCCCGGTAAATTTGAGGGGAATTAAAATAATTGCTGATTATACCGTGAAGGGAATGTCAAATTTTGTCTGCGGAGCCAATAAGAACGATATGCACCTGACGGGTGTTAATGAATCGAGAGATTTTAAAATAGATGAATATGCTGATTTGCGATTTATTGAAAATGGGGATATATGCCCTAAGTGCCAAAAATCAAAGATGGAACTAAAGCGGGCCATTGAAGTAGGACATATATTTAAACTTGGCACGCGTTATTCACAAGTTTGCGGCGCAACTTATCTAGATGTAGACCAAAAAGAAAAACCGATTATTATGGGTTGCTATGGCTTGGGTATAAACCGCATAGTAGCTGCTTCTATTGAGCAAAATCACGATGATAAAGGCATTTCTTGGCCATTATCTTTAAGTCCATTCACGATAATTATAGTTGTTTTAAACTCTTCAAATAAAGATGTAACTCATTTTGCAGAAAGTATTTATAGAAAATTAACTCGGACTGGTATAGACGTGCTTCTGGATATAAGAGATAGGGGAGCCGGGGTTAAATTTAAAGATGCAGACTTAATAGGTTTTTACATGAGACTTGTTATAAGTCCGCGCACTTTATCTAATGGTATAGTAGAGATGTCTCTTAGGGGAGATGGTAAGGCTAAAAATATCAAAATTGATAAAATAGAGATGGAAATTAAAAAACTGCTTGACAAAAATTAGTCTCCATAGTATTCTTAAATAAAGACTTGATTCATTACTTAGAGTGGGCGTAGAACCCACTTTTTTTATTATTAATAAAACAAAGCAAAAGAGAAATGAATGAGCAGAAAGTAGATAAAATTAGAGAATTGATTAAAAGATATTTGGATAATTATGAATTTCAAATAGTGGAATTGCAGCTTAAGCAAAGCGGCCGGGGAAATATTCTCAGAATATTGATTGACAGGAAAAGTGGAGGTATTAGCATAGCTGAGTGCGCAAAACTTAACGAGGAAATCGGCCTATTGCTGGATAAATCAGATTTGTTGCAGGAGAGATATCTGCTTGAAGTTTCTTCTCCAGGTGTCGATCGTCCATTAATTACAAAAGAAGACTTTGAAAGGAAAAAAGGGAAAACAGTTAGAATTGAAACCAAGGAAGCTCTCTATGAGGGAAAAAGGGAATTTATAGGCGTAATTGCAGATGTGGAAGAAAACGGGGTGCTCTTTAAAATTAAAGACCGAGAAATCAAAAAAATTCCTTTTAAATTAATTAAAACAGCAAAAATTAAATTGAAGTGGTAGGTGAAAATATAAATGAATAATGAACTATTATCAGCTTTGGAGTATTTAGAAAAAGAAAAAGGGATTAAAAAAGAAATTTTAATTGCTGCGGTAGAGTCTGCTCTTGTTTCTGCGGCCAAGAAGACCTTTGGTGAGAAGACCGCTGACATCACAGTTAAACTTGATCCTGAATCCGGCAACTTTAAAGTCTTTGCTGACGAAAAGGAAATTAAGGATACCAGGTTTGGCAGAATAGCAGCCCAGACCGCCAAGCAGGTTATTATTCAAAAAATTAGAGAAGCAGAAAAAGATATCGCTTTTGAAGAATTCCAGGACAAAAAAGGGGATATTGTTACTGGTTCTGTTCATCGATTTGAAAGAAATGCCATTGTTTTGGACCTGGGCAAGGCCGAAGGGATTTTACCTAAAAAAGAGCAACTAGCGGGAGAGGATTGTCGGCAGGGTGATAGGATTAGGGCGCTTGTGCTTGAGGTGAAAAAGACAAGTCGAGGACCGCAGATAATACTTTCCAGGACAGATGCAATGCTGGTAAAAAGACTTTTTGAACTGGAAGTTCCTGAGATTTACGAAGGCATTGTTGAAATTAAAGCTATTGCCAGAGATGCCGGAGAACGCACTAAGATTGCTGTTTATTCTAAGGATGAAAAAGTAGATAGCGTGGGGGCTTGTGTAGGTATGCGGGGTTCCAGAGTAAAAAATATTGTTAGAGAACTTCAAGGAGAAAAAATCGATATTGTAAGATGGGAACCGGATATTGATAAATACGTCAGGGGTGCATTAAGTCCGGCTAAAGTATCTGAATTGAAAATTGATGAGAAGAATAAAAGAATAGAGGTTGTAGTCGAAGATGATCAGTTATCTTTAGCCATAGGAAAACATGGTCAGAATGTAAGGCTGGCTTCTAGATTAGTCAATTATAATATGGATATAAGAAGCTATAATGAATTAGTTAGAGAAAAAGAAAAAAAAGAAGTAGCTTTGAAGAAGTTATCGGGTATCGGCAAAAAAACCATTGAGGCTTTAAAAGAAGCTGGTTTTGATAGTTTGGAGAAGATAAAGTCACTTAAAATAGATGAGTTAATCGAGATTAAAGGGATAGGCAAAAAAACAGCACAGAAAATTTTAGCCGAAGCGAAGAAGGTCAAGTGAGGACATAAGTTATGTGCTTATTGAGGGTCTCTTGCTTAAGCTTCGGGATAAATTCGCGCATATCATTTACGCCAGCTTCGCTTACGTAAATGAAGCGCTCATTTAAAAAGAAAACACACTTCCTCTCGAAGAATTTCCCGAAATTCTCTTCGACAATTTCTGGAATCTCGAGGAAGTTAATTCGCTCATACAACTTACGCTCTTTTCAGTCACGTAAGTTGTGAGCTCATTAAAGGAGTAAATAGTTGAGTATTAGGATTTATAAGTTAGCAAAAAAATTAGGCATATCAAGCAAAGAGTTGCTGGACAAATTAAAAGAACTCAAGGTGAAAGCTAAGGGTCATATGAGTTCGGTAAACGAAGAAATAGCCGAAATATTAATGCACGAATTAAAGCCCGGAATTCAAAAAGAGAAGAAGAAGGCAAAAGAGACAAAAACATCACAGGCCGAAGTTGCCCTTAAAGAGATACAGATGCGATTTCCTTTGACCGTTAGAGAGTTGGCTTTAAAATTGCAAATTAAATCAAGTCACTTAATTTCGGCTTTAATGAAGAAGAAAATTTTCGTTAGTTTAAATCACAATCTTAGCGAAGAAATTGCTAGAAGTATTTCGAAAGATTATGGATACACAATAGTTGAATTGCCTTCAGACGAAGAACTTATTTTGGCAGAACACGAAAGAATAGATAAATCTAAACTTCTTCCCAGGGCGCCGGTAGTTACCTTTATGGGTCATGTAGATCATGGAAAGACATCTTTGTTGGATATAATCAGGAAGACAAAAGTGGTTGATAGGGAATCAGGTGGAATAACTCAGCATATCGGAGCATATGAAGTTGATTTAAAACACGGAAAAGTTGCTTTTCTTGATACCCCTGGACATGAAGCATTTACTGCCATGCGCGCCAGGGGTGCACATGTTACCGATGTAGTTGTTTTGGTTGTCGCAGCTGATGATGGAATTAAGCCTCAGACTATCGAAGCTATAGATCATGCGCGTGCGGCTGATGTGCCTATAGTTGTAGCTATAAATAAGATTGATAAACCGCAAGCTGATATAGAGAGAACAAAAAAACAGCTTTCTGAATTAGAATTAACTCCTGAAGATTGGGGGGGAAAAACTGTTACAATAGGCGTTTCTGCTAAAACTGGCGAAGGAATAGATAAGTTGCTTGAGATGCTTTTGCTTGAATCCGAACTGCTTGAGCTGAAAGCTGATCCCACACGTCCGGCTAAAGGCGTTGTTATTGAAAGTAAATTGACGCGAGGTAGTGGCCCGATATCTACGGTTTTAGTTCAGAACGGCACTCTTAAGACCTTCGATATAATTATATGCGGTAAAAATTTTGGAAAGGTTAAGGCACTTATAAATGATAAAGGTCAGAGGGTGAAGGAAGCCGGTCCGTCGATGCCGGTAGAGGTTTTAGGTTTGAGCGGCGTGGTAAATGCAGGTGAGCTGTTTTATGTAGTTAAAGACGAAAAGAAAGCCAGAGAAATTGCTATGTTAAAGCATCGTCGGGAAAAGGAGAAAAAATTAATCAGCACCGCTACGAAACAGAAAATTTCTTTGGATGATTTGTATAAAGAGATTCAGAGCGGACATATTAAAAAACTCGGAATTATTGTAAAGGCAGATGTTCAAGGTTCCCTGGAAGCACTTGTTCAAAATCTGGAAAAATTAAGTACGCAGACAGTTCAATTAAAAGTTATTCATGCGGGCGTTGGTTCTATCAATGAATCGGATATTCTCCTGGCATCGGCATCAAATGCTATAGTGTTAGGTTTTCATGTAAAAATGGAACCAACGGCAAAAAGCACAGCTTCAAGCGATGGCGTTGATGTTAGAATTTATCATATAATCTATGAGGCAATATCGGATATCAAAGCAGCCATGGAAGGTTTATTAGAACCAAAAATAAATAAAGTTTTCATCGGGCGTGTTGACGTAAAGCAAGTTTTCAAAGTTTCAAAGATAGGCGTGGTGGCGGGTTGCATTGTCAGCAAGGGTAAAATTATTAGAGGAGAAAATGCAACTGTATACAGAGGCAAAGAACCCATTTTTGAAGGGCGCATCGATTCGCTGAAACATTTTAAGAATGACCTTAAAGAAGCTTCTGAAGGCAAAGAATGCGGTATTTCGTTTTCTAACTTCAAGGATATAAAAGCCGGAGATATTATTGAGTGTTACAAAATAGAGAAAATAGCACAGAAGTTATGAAAAAGAGGATACTAACAGGAGATAGGCCTACCGGAAAATTGCACCTGGGCCATTTTGTAGGTTCAATTGCCAATAGAGTAAAGTTGCAAAATACCTATGAAGAATATGTATTAATAGCTGATGTCCAGGCCTTAACCACCAATTTTGATCATCCTGAGAAGTTAGCTGGCGATCTTAGAGAAATAGCCATGGATAATTTGGCCTGTGGCTTGGATCCGCAGGTTGCAACCATATGCGTGCAATCTAAAATGCCGGAAATTTCTGAATTGACAACTTATTTTTCAATGTTTACCACCGTTTCGAGCTTAAGACGTAATCCGACTATTAAAAGTGAAATTGAGCAACTGGGCATGAAAGATAATATCATGTATGGTTTTTTGGGATATCCTATTTCCCAGGCAGCCGATATTACTATTTTTAAAGCACATCTTGTTCCGGTAGGGGAAGACCAGATGCCCATAATTGAGGCCACCAGAGAAATTGTTAGAAGATTCAACAGGTTATACAAAAAAGTATTAATTGAACCGGAAGGCTTGGTTGGCAAGATTGGCAGATTGGTTGGCACCGATGGTCAGGCAAAAATGTCCAAGAGCTTGGGGAATGTTATTTATCTCTCGGATTCTGAAAAAGCGGTAGAGCAAAAGGTTAGTCAGATGTTTACAGATCCCCAAAAAATCCGCCTCAGCGATAAAGGACACCCAGACCGTTGCCCGGTCTATTTATATTATTTGGCTTTTTATGCTGATAAAGCCGAGGCTCATCAAATAAAAAAAGATTGTTTGTCTGGAAAAAGAGGTTGCGTGGAATGCAAAAAGGATTTAGGCGCGGTTTTAAATAAATTCTTAAATCCTCTTCGGGAAAAAAGAAGAAAGTTTGAGAAAAAACTATCTTTAGTAGACGATATTTTAATTTCGGGCACGAAAAAAGCCAGAACTATAACTAAGCAGACAATTGAAGAAGTCAGAGAGGCAATGAAGATAAATTATTTCAAATGAGATACGCCGTGCCTGCCGCATGCTTAGCCTTGGGCTGGGCGGACAGGAGTTGCGAGCAGCGAGTTAAAAATGACTTACAAAATAAAATTAGAGATTTTTGAAGGTCCATTGGATTTACTTCTTTATCTTATTAAAAGGGAAGAGATCGATATATATGATATTCCCGTTTCAAAGATTGCAGACCAGTATTTGGAATATATGGAAGTGATGAAAATGCTTGATTTAAATATCGCGGGTGAATTTATCGTCATGGCGGCTACTTTAATACACATAAAATCAAAAATGCTGTTACCGCAACAAGAAGTTGAGCCGGAAGAAGAAGAGGAGATGGATCCAAGAGCAGAATTGGTTCAGAGATTAATTGAATATAAAAAGTTTAAAGAAGCAGCCAAAAAATTGGAAGAGATGGAATTACGTCAAAAGAATATTTTTATCAGAAGTTCAAGTTTAGAGCAATACAAGTCGCATGATGGCGAAGGGGTGTATTTTGAAGCCAGCCTTTTTGACTTATTAACCGCTTTTTCTAAAGTTTTAAAAGAGATACCTAAAAAAACAATTCAAGAGATTATTAAAGATGAATTTACTGTTGATGAGAAGATACACCAATTACTCCATCTTTTAATGGAGAGAGAGTCTATTAGCGTAAACAGTCTGTTTGCTTCTTCGAAAAATAAACTCGAAATTATCGCTATTTTTTTGGCCATTTTGGAATTAATAAGACTAAAAGAAATAGTTGTTGTTCAAAATAAGTTATTTGGCGAAATTGAAATAAGGCGCAATGAAGCTAAACTGATTCCAAAATTGAGATCGGTAACTACTTAAATGGAAGATGCTAAAATTAAACAAGTAATAGAAGCGCTTATTTTTGCTACAGATAAACCATTGCCTTTAAATCAGATTGATGAAGTTCTGGACAGCATAGGCCCAAAAGTTATTCAAGAAAGAATTGATGAGTTAAATTCTGAGTATAAAAAAGATAACAGGCCTTATAGGATAAAAGAAATAGCCGGTGGTTTTGTAGTTGCCACTATTGAGGAACTTGCTTGCTGGTTGAAAAAACTTTATAAAACTCAAGTTACCGAAAAACTTTCTGCTCCGGGTCTGGAGACCTTAGCCATTATTGCTTATAAGCAACCCATTACCAAGCCTGCTATGGAAGCTATCAGGGGTGTAAATGTAGATGGTGTATTAAAGACACTTTTAGAAAGAAGCATGATTAAGATAAGTGGGCGTCAGGATACGCCAGGTCGCCCATTCATTTATTCAACTACAAAAGAATTTTTGAAACATTTTGGCCTGGGTTTTTTAAAAGAATTACCGCCCATAGAAGAATTTGGCTTAGGAGATGTTCACTTAGGCGTAGATAAGCTCTTAATGCAGAAAGAATCGCAGGAAATAGGGAGCGGAGATAGAGATGAAAAAAAGGCTTAAGAATTTAAGAAAGCAAATTGATGAAATTGACGGAAAGATAATCGGGCTTTTAAACGAAAGGGCAAAGTTGGCCCTGGTTATTGGAAAATTAAAAAAGCAAAAAGGCAAACAAGTTTATGCGCCTGATAGAGAGAAAGAAATTTATGAGTTGATAACAAAGAAAAATAAAGGCCCGATGCCAAAACCCTCTTTGAAAGCTATTTATAGAGAAATAATGTCTGCGACCATAAATATTGAGCAACCGATTAAAGTTGCTTATCTGGGACCTATGGCTACGTTTACACATTTAGCCAGTTTGAAAAAATTTGGTTCCTCGGTTACGTATATACCATGTGATAATATTACTGATGTTTTTCTTGAAGTTGAAAAAGAACGCGCTGATTACGGGGTGGTTCCTATTGAAAATTCAACAGAAGGTGTAATTACACATACGCTGGATATGTTCATTGATTCAGAATTGAAAATTTGTTCTGAAGTCAGCCTTGAAATTTCTCATAATTTACTTGCTAAAGCCAAAAGAGTGAAAATAAAGAAGATATATTCAAATCCTCAAGTTTTTGGACAATGCAGGCACTGGCTTGAGGAGAATCTGCCAGGAGTCGAACATATTGAGGTTTCAAGCACTACCAGGGCAGCTGAATTAGCCAGCGCAGGCAAAAACGCCGCTGCTATTGCGGGCAGTCTGGCGGCTAAAGTTTATGGACTTAAAGTAATAACCACTTCTATAGAAGATAGTGCTCAGAATATGACCCGTTTTCTTATAATTGCAAAAGAAGAGGTTGAATCAACATCCAACGATAAAACGTCTATTATGTTTTCCATAAAAGATAGAATAGGAGCTTTGCATGATATACTTATTCCTTTCAGAAAATATAAAATAAATTTGACCAAAATTGAATCAAGGCCTTCTAAGAAAAAGGCCTGGGATTATTACTTCTTTGTTGATTTTTATGGACACCACAAGGATAGCAAGGTCAAGAAAGCTTTAGATGAATTGAGAAAAAATTGTCGTTTTATAAAAACCTTGGGATCTTATCCAGTTAGTAAAGAATGAAAAGTCTGGCCAGAAAAAATATATTAAATATAAAGCCCTATGATCAGGGTAGGCCAATTGCTGAAGTTAGACGCCAGTATAATTTAAAGGAGATAATTAAATTGGCTTCTAATGAAAATCCATTTGGTGCATCTGTTAGGGCTGTTTCTGCTATCAGAAAAAATTTGAAATACCTTGGTTTCTATCCGGATGGTAATTGTTTTTATTTAAAAAATAAATTAGCAGCTAAGCTAGGAATGAGTTTGGACTATTTTGTTTTTGGCAATGGTTCTAATGAACTAATTGAGTTAATATTAAAAGCATTTTTGAATGAAGGTGAGCAAGTTTTAATGAGTAAGCCTGACTTTTTAATATTTAAACTGGCTACCTTGCAGGAGGGTGGCGTACCGGTTGAAATTCCCCTGCGAAATTTTAATTGTGATCTTGAAACTATAAAAGGGAAAATTACTAAAAAGACAAAAATAATCTTTATTGCTAATCCAAATAATCCTGTGGGAACATACGTGAAGAAAAAGTCTCTGGAAAGTTTTCTCAAAAATTTACCCAAAAGCGTGATCGTTGTTTTGGATGAGGCCTATTATGAATTTGCAAAAGCCAGAGATTACCCCAGGGGCATTAATTACGTAAATTCGAAGAATGTAATAGTGCTTCGCACCTTTTCCAAGGCCTACGGTTTAGCGGGGCTTCGCATTGGGTATGCAATCGCAAGGCCGTTTTTCATCAATTGCCTTAATAAAGCCAGGCAGCCATTTAATGTAAATTATCTTGCTCAAGTAGGTGCTGAGGCTGCTTTATCGGACAATAGTTTTCTTAAGAGAACCCTGGATACCGTAGATAAACAAAAATTATATCTCTATTCAGAATTAAGAGGAATGAAACTCGAATTTATAAAAAGTGCCACTAATTTTATCCTCTTTAATTGTGGACACGACAGCGACTATATTTTTAATCAGCTATTAAAAAAAGGTATTATAGTTAGAAGTATGAAAAATTATAATTTAGATATGTGGGTAAGGGTAACGGTGGGAAAGCCAACTGAAAATCAAAAGTTTATTAAAGCTTTGAGGAAAGTTTTGAAAAGAAAGGATAAAAAATGATTATTGTTTTAAAACCGGATGCAACTGAAAAACAAATTAAACACATAGAAGAACGTATTAAAAAACTAGGTTTAAAACCATGGGCCTCTAAAGGTATAGAGCGTACCATCATAGGTATTATTGGCGAAGAAGATGTGCTTCGCATTCAGCCCCTGGAAGCTTTTCCTGGAGTAGAAAAGGTTCTTACAATTTTAAAACCTTATAAACTCGCCTCTCGTGATTTTAAAAAAGAAGACACGATTATTGATGTAAAAGGAGTAAAAATTGGAGGCCCGAAAATTGTGGTTATAGCTGGACCCTGCGCTGTAGAGAATGAAAAAACCCTTTTGTCCATCGCTAAAGAAGTTAAAAGTGCAGGTGCTACTATGTTAAGAGGAGGGGCTTTTAAGCCCAGAACATCTCCTTATTCTTTTCAGGGATTAGGAGAAGAAGGACTTAAGATTTTGGCTAGGGTTGGCCGCGAGGTAAACATGCCCGTAGTAACCGAAGTTATGGATACTAGGGACATTGAATTGGTTGAGAAATATGCTGATATGATTCAAATTGGTGCAAGAAACATGCAGAATTTCAATTTATTAAAGGAAGTTGGTAAATCAAAGAAACCGGTAGTCTTGAAACGTGGTATGAGCGCAACCATAAAGGAGCTTTTGATGAGTGCCGAATATATTTTGTCAAACGGCAATTTTCAGGTTGCCCTTTGCGAACGCGGCATAAGGACATTTGAAGAAGCTACCAGAAATACTATGGATATAAGTGCTATTCCGATTATAAAACAACTGAGTCATTTGCCGGTAATGGCAGACCCCAGTCATGCCACGGGTAAATGGGATTTAGTTGGCAGTATGACAAAAGCTTCTATAGTTGCTGGTTGCGATGCACTTTTAATCGAAGTGCATTCTAATCCCGAAGAAGCACTTTCTGATGGTTCCCAGTCTCTTAAACCCGATAATTTTGCTATTTTAATGCAAGAATTAAAAACTTTAACCACTGCCATAGGACGAAAGATTTAAACTTACACTTTGCTAATGAAAAAAATCAATACACTAGCTATAATTGGCCTTGGTTTAATTGGTGGCTCTATAGCCAGAAAGGCCAAAAAGGAAAAACTGGCCAGGGAAATAATCGGCTTTAGCAGAAGGAAATCTACCTTAAGTAAGGCTTTAAGAGAAAAAGCTATAGATAAAGCAACGGTTTCTTTTGGTAAGGCTGTTAGCAATGCAGATGTAATAGTAATAGCTACGCCGGTTAGTTTAATCCCCATTTTTTTGAAGAGATGCCAGGCACATTGCAAGAGCGGTTGTCTTATTATAGATGTCGGGAGCACAAAAGGAGAGATTGTTCAACGGGCCGAAAAAATTTTTAGTCAGGACAAATTTTTTGTTGGTACACATCCAATGGCTGGGTCAGAAAGGAAAGGTTTTGAATTTTCAAGAACCGACCTTTTTGATAATTTCGTATGTTTTTTGACCAAGACCAAAAAAACAAATCCCCAAGCCTTAAAAAAAATAAAACTTTTTTGGAAACAACTGGGAGCAAGGCCTATTGTTATTTCTCCCGAAAAACACGATAAAGTAGTAGCCGAAATAAGCCACCTGCCTCATGTGGTAGCAGTTTCTCTTCTTAATTGTGTGCGCTCAAATATAAAATTTACAGGTAATGGTTTTAAAGATACAACCAGAGTAGCTTCTTCTGATAGTAATATCTGGATAGATATCTTTTTTTCAAATAAAACTAATATTATAAAATCTATTGATAAATTCATTAAAAACTTAAGACGCATTAGAGGCAGAATAAAAGACAAAAGGAAAGCTGAACTGCGCAAAATATTGGAGAAAGCCAAATCAGTTCGTGATAGCTTAATTTAAAGGTGAAGGGCAAATTTATTGTAGCCATTGATGGGCCGGCTGGTTCCGGAAAAAGTACTATCGCTAAAGGCATTGCACAACATTTTAATTTTCTTTATATAGATACAGGAGCTATGTATCGGGCTTTGACTTTGAAGGCAATGGAAGAGGGCGTAGATTTGCAAGACACTAATAAACTACAACTTTTAGCGGACAAGACTAAAATAGACATGAAATACTTGTCGGGAAATGCATTAAAGGTTTTTCTGGATAGCAGAGATGTAACACTTGCCATACGTTCACCGGAAGTGACAAATAATGTTTTTTATATTGCAAAAGACGCTGCCATAAGGAAAAAGATGGTTAATTTACAGCGCAGCTTAGCAAAAAGGCACAAAAAAGCTGTACTGGAAGGTAGAGACATAGGCACAGTAGTTTTTCCGGATGCGGATATTAAATTTTTTCTTGATGCCCAACTTGAAGAACGGGCCGGAAGAAGGTTTAAAGAATTAAAAGAAAGAGAAAGTAAAACAAAAGTTTCTTTTAAGCAGATTGAACAAGATATATCACAGAGAGACAAGAAAGATGAAAGCAGAAAAGTGGCACCGCTAAAGATGGCCGTTGATGCTATATACATAGATACTACGAATCTTTCAATTAAAGAAGTTTTTCAAAAGGTTAGAGAAAAAGTAGAAAATGCTCTATAGCATAATACGCTTTTTTCTTACTATAATTTTTAAAATCTTATTTAGATTTCAGGTTTTTGGCAGGGGCAATTTTCCCCAAAAAGGTGGTTTTATAGTTGCTGCCAACCATTTAAGCTATCTGGACCCGATGGTGCTTGGGGTATCTTCGCCCAGGAAATTAAATTTTTTAGCCAAAGACGATTTATTTAAAATAAAAGGATTTGGTTTTTTAATAAGTAATGTAGGCGCCGTTCCCGTCAAAATGGGTACTAATCAAAATATAAGTGCGTTTAGAAGTGCCCTGTCTTTACTGAGCAAAGGCAACGGTTTTGTGATTTTTCCAGAGGGCGCTCGCAGTCTTAATGGAAAGATTCAGGACATGCGCGCTGGCGTCGGCTTTTTGGCAATTAAGAGCCGGTGTCCGGTTGTGCCGGTTTTAATTGTGGGCACAGAAAAAGCATTGCCCTTGAGGGCTAAGTGTATAAGACCAAGAAAAGTTACAGTTTATGTCGGCAAAGTACTTTTTCCTCCCTTAGGCTCAAAAGAACATAAAAGTTTTGAGGAATTTAGTCATAGAGTTGAAGATAGCATTAGAGATTTGGAAAGCAGGGTTGAAAATATTAGTAAGCTTGAATATGCCAAAAAGAGAAATAAAAATTTCTAAAATTTGCGGTTTTTGTTTTGGAGTCCAAAGAGCTGTTGAGTTAACTTCAAAGGCACTAGGAAATAAGAGAGAAGCAAGTAAGAGAAATGTTTGGTCTTTAGGAGAAATAATTCACAATCCTCAAGTCATAAAGAAATTAAAAAAAAGGGGCTTGAGTGTAACTAAAAGTTTGAATGTAATAAACCCGGGCGATATTCTTATTATACGTTCCCACGGAGAAAAGATAGAAAAAATAGAAGAGGCCAAAAAGAAGAAGCTAAAAATTATTGATGCCACATGTCCGTTAGTTAAAAATGTTCAACAGATCGCTGTGGGATTAAAAAATGAGGGTTTTGCAGTAGTTATTGTCGGAGACAAAAAACATCCGGAAGTAGTCGCACTTAGAAGCTTTGCCGGCAAGAATACAAAAGTTATATCAAGTTTGAGCGAGGCAAAAAAATTAAAGCTTAAAAAAAAGAAAATTGGATTAATTGCTCAAACAACACAATCTCTATCTGATTATAAAAAGATAGCTTCTTCCATAGCCGGATTAGGCTATAAGCAATTACATATATTTAATACAATATGTGAGACAACCGTTATCCGGCAAAAGTTAGCAGTTGAAATAGCTGGAAAAGTTGATATAATGTTTGTAATTGGTGGTGCGCAAAGCGCCAATACACAGAGGTTAGCGCAGATTTGTTTTGCTACCGGCACGGCAACTAAAAAAATAGAGGATGCCTCTCAGGTAAAAAAACAATGGCTATCCGGAAAAAGTAAAATAGGTATAACCAGTGGTACATCGACGCCCGGATGGGTAGTTGAAAAAGTAGTAAAATCTATTAAGTCGAAGACTACTCTTCGAGTAAGATAATAGGGGGTAATATAAATGCACGCAACCAATAAAAAAGAAATCAGCAAGGAGGTGAATTTAGAAGATCTGTCATTTTTGTATGAGCAAAGTATTAAGAAAATCAGTGAAGGCAATATTGCAAAAGGTAAAATCATAAGCATTGGTAAAAAAGATGTTATTGTTGACATTGGGTATAAATCAGAAGGTGTAATTTCTATAAGTGAATT
>DAOVKU010000006.1 GCA_030631665.1 Candidatus Omnitrophota bacterium | reverse complement strand
TTTTAGTGATTTTTCTAAAGGCCAAAATCAATTTTTTTGTAATTTTCCCTGGTTTGCCATCGCCGATAGTCCGCCCGTCAATTTTAACAACCGGTATAATCTCTGCAGCTGTGCCTGTCAAAAAACATTCATCTGAGTTAAATAACTCGTGTCTTGTCAAGGTTGTCCTTTGGACTTCAATGCCCAGCTTCCGTCCCAGTTCAATTACTACACCCCGGGTGATACCGCGCAAGGCCCCGTGATAAATAGGCGGTGTCTTTAAAATGCCCTTTCTTACAATAAAAATATTATCACCGCTGCATTCGGCTACATATCCATAATTATTGAGCATAACGGCTTCTTCAACTCCGGAATTACTGGCCTCAATTTTAGCCATAATATTATTTAAATAATTCAAAGACTTGATAGAGGGATTAAGGGCCTCCGGTAAATTCCTGGCAGTAGGTACCGTAATTAGTTTCAGTCCTTTTTTTAACAGCTCTTCTGAGTGTGGATAAAGAGCTATCTTGTCGGCAATAATAATGACGGAAGAACGTTTACACTCTCTGGGGTCAAGCCCCAAATTCCCCACTCCCCTGGTAACAAGTATACGAACATAGCCATCCTTAAGTTTGTTACGTTTCAGGGTTTCAATAATCGCTTTTTGCAAATCTTTCTTGCTAAGGGAAATTTTCAACATAATGGAATGGGCAGATTCATAAAGACGTTCTATGTGCTCATTAAGTTTAAAAATCAGGCAATTGTATGAACGAATACCTTCAAAAACTCCATCGCCATAGAGAAGCCCATGGTCAAAAACTGAAACCTTGGCTTTATCTTTACTATACCATTTGCCGTCGATATAAATTTTTAATTGCATTTCTTTCTCCTCTCTATTCAGAAGACAGAAGTCAGAAGACAGAAGACAGACCGTGTCCGCCTGTGGCGGATAGAAGTCAGAAAAACTATCTTCCGCGCTTCTGTTTCTTGCTATCTGTATTCTGTTTTCTGCATAATTCCATCTTTTATATGAAGTACCCTCTTAGCACTTGCGGCAATATTTTCGTCGTGCGTAACAATCACAAAAGTCTTTTTTTTGTCTCTGTTTATCTTTATGAGCAATTCGAGTATTTTTTCTCCTGTCTCAGAATCCAGATTGCCCGTGGGTTCATCACAGAGAATAATTTCCGGTTCTAAGATAAGCGCTCGGGCAATGGCCACACGCTGCGCCTCGCCTCCCGAAAGCTCTCCGGGCTTGTGCGTTAATCTTTTTCCCAGCCCAACTTCTTTAAGAAGAGTAACGGCTTTGGCCTCCGCCTCTTTCTTGCTTAAACTGCGAGCAATATAGATAGGCATGGTTACGTTCTCGAGAACATCAAAATCAGGTAGCAAATAATAAAACTGAAATACAAAACCTATTCTTTTAAGGCGCAGTTGTGCCCTTTTATTTCCGCTTATCTTAAATATATCCCGGCCTTCCAATTTAACGGTTCCCCGGCTTGGCTCGTCTAATCCTCCCAAGAGATGCAAGAGGGTGGATTTCCCCGCACCCGATGGCCCGGCGATACTCAAAAATTCCCCCCGCTCAATTGTTAAATCAATGCCCTTCAAAACATGCAATGGTTCACCGCTGCCTTGCGGGTAACTTTTGTGCAAATTTATACACTGTAAAAAATTATTCATAGCGCAATGTCTCTACTGGATTGAGCTTTCCGGCGCGCAAAGCCGGATAAATGGCAGAAAGTAAACTTATAATAATAGCGCAGATAATTATAATAACTGAATCACTATATTGCACCTTAACCGGTAAGGCATCCAGATAATAAATTTCTTTCGGCAGCTTAATAAACTTGCAGGTCTTAAGCAGGAAAGTAAGAAAAAAACCAAGCCCTGCCCCTAAAAATGTGCCGACGGTTCCTATTAGAAGGCCTTCTAAAGTAAAAATAAAATAAATGGACTTGGTAGTAGCGCCGATAGCTTTTAAGATGCCAATGTCTCTGGTTTTTTCCATTACCATCATAATTAAAGTGCTGGCGATATTAAAGGAGGCCACTACAACAATCAAGGCCAAAATCACAAACATAGTCGTTTTTTCTAGTTTCAGAGCTGAGAAAAGATTTCGGTTAACATCCATCCAGCTCATTACCCAGTACTTATAATGCAGCTGCTTCTGAATATCCTTTTTAACGACCTGCGCCTGATAAAAATCATCCAATCGCACGCCTATACCGCTAACTGTGGCAGCCGGTATTCCAAAGAGCCGCCGGGCGCTTTCTAAAGAAGTAAAAGTAAGATTGGAATCATAGTCATACATGCCCGACTCAAAAATTCCGCTTACATAACTTTCATATTTTTTGCCGGTTACAGGTGAAATAACATTTAATTTATCCCCCACCCATACACGCAAGCGAAGCGCCAGTTCCTTGCCCAGGACTATACCACCTATGGCTTTTTTATTTTCGGCCATAATGGCTTCTTGGGCCTGGGGCAAAGATCCGCATTTAAGATATTCTTCTAACTTGGTTACCTCAACTTCAGTCTGAGAGTTGATACCCCGCAAAATTACCCCCCAGACAACCTTCCCCTTTCTAACCATGGCCTGACCGTTAATATAGGGGGAAGCAGCCTCCACATGTTGGCTGGGTAAAATTTTTTCAATGAGCAGGCTAGGATTTTGTATTCCCTGAGAACTTTCAATAAAGAGATGGGAATTGACTCCGATTATCTTATCTTTTAAATCTTCATCAAAACCGGTCATGACAGCTATAACAACTATTAAAGCCATCACTCCCACAGCTACGCCGGCTATAGAAGTAAAGCCTATGAAAGAAATAAATTTCTGTTTTCGCCGGGACTTTAAATACCTTAAGGCGATTTTTAGTTCGTACATTTTTATTTAATATTGCTAAATTGCTAAAATGTTAAATTGATAAATTGAAAACAATGTAACAATGTAACAATTTAACAATATTTCTCTTTAGGTTTTTCCGGTCTTAATTGCGGGAATAAAAGCACATCTCTTATCGAATCCTGGTTGGTAAAAAGCATGACTAAACGATCAATACCAATACCAAGACCTGCCGCAGGGGGCATGCCATACTCTAAAGCCTTGACAAAATCTTCATCTTTTATCTGCTCAGCTTCTTTCCGGGTTTGTTCTATAAATCTTTGTCGTTGCTCAGCGGGGTCGTTGAGCTCTGAATAAGCGTTGGCTATTTCCATACCGCCAACAAACAGCTCAAAACGTTCAACTAAAGCAGGATTGTCTTTTTTAGTTTTAGCCAGCGGGCTTAATTCGCTAAAATAATCTATAATAAACGTCGGCTGCTCGCCTCCTTCGCCCTCTGGACTCAGCAATTCTTCAGCTACCCTCGCTATCTGTGAACGGCTTACTCCCGCTTTTATATCAACATCAAAACGGTCTTTAAGGATTTTTTTCCAGGTTTTTAAATCTTTTTCTTTCGGATCAAGGCCAATCGCCTGTGCAAAAGAAATCCTTTTAAAGGGGGGTTTAAGGCTTATCTCCTTGCCCTTATATTCAAATTTTGTTTCCCCACCAAATAGCTGCTTGGCTAAATAAATAAATAATTCTTCGGTTAAGCGCATCATGTCATTATAATCTGCATAGGCCTCATATACTTCTAACATAGTAAATTCGGGATTATGCCTTGTAGAGACACCTTCGTTCCTGAAGTTTCTGCCAAGTTCATATACCTTTTCAAATCCGCCCACCAGCAACTTTTTCAAATAAAGTTCAGGCGCAATTCTTAAAGACAGGTCGCAATCAAATTCATTATGATGCGTTTTAAAAGGCCGTCCTGTTGCCCCTCCCGCCACAGGCTGCAAAATAGGAGTTTCTACTTCCAGAAAACCTCGCGCATTCAGAAATTCTCTAATCTTGTTGATAATAGTGCTTCTTTTATAAAAAACTTCCCGAACTTTTGTATTGACAATTAAATCAAGATATCTCTGGCGGTATCTGGCTTCAATATCTTTTAAACCATGCCACTTCTCCGGAAGCGGCATGAGAGCCTTAGAAAGCGGAATAAAACTACTTACCTCTGCCGTTATCTCTCCCATGTGGGTTTTAAATAACTTGCCCGTCAACCCAATAAAATCACCTACGTCTAAAAGTTGAAAAAGACTGAATTTCTCTTGCCCAAGAATATCTTTTTTAGCGTAAATTTGGATTTTGCCGGATTCATCTTCTATATCAGCGAAAATGGACTTTCCATGAGAGCGAATAGCCCTGATGCGCCCGGCTATCTTTGCTTCATTACCATCCTTAAAATTCTCAATTAAAGACTTTATAGGCAGACCGCGCTCAAATTTCCTTCCATATGGCTCAATTCCGGCTTGTATAATTTTTTCTACTTTATTAACTCTTTGCTCTTTGAAATTATCTTTTTCTTTCATTATTCTCCTAATTCTAAAGAATAGACTTTCCTGCTCCTTTTAACCCTAAAGGGTAGGCCTTTCTTTTTCTTTAATGAAACGGCCTAAGGGAGGGCCCGCTGTAAATTTTACCTTCGATATATGTTATGTAAAAATTATATCTTATATTTTAAAAGGTGTCAATAAATCAGTTATCTCTTCCCGCCTCAGTATACAACTTCACAATTTCAGTAACAAAATGTGTTTTGAGCGATTTTTGCAATTTTAACAAAAAGGTGCCGTATAAAAACACAACTGTTTGAGTCCGCCTGCGGCGGACGAGTTTTGCGTTTTTAGGCACTTTTTGTGTGCCCGAAGGGTAAAATTGCAATCAAGCGAAAAATACAGTTTTGTTACCAACATACTGAAAAACTACACGGCAAGCAAATACCAGTTATCAATTATTAATCTTGCCTGCGAAATTTTACAAAACAGCCCATAGCAAAAAATATAATGCACATGTAAGCGAAAATATCTCCAAACTTAGTAAAAAAAGTTTCTTTTAAGCCCCTTAAAAGGTTAGTGGTTAAAAAACCATCAATAAAAAGGTCTTGGCCGTATTGATTTATTAATCTTTTTTCTATTCTTCCTGTGGGCTCAATAAAAAGAGAAGGGCCCGTATTGCCGACGCGTGCCACACTCACTTTGTTTTCTACCGCCCTGAAGACTAAACACTGATTATGCTGATAGGCGGCGGAACTCTTCTTAAACCATGCGTCGTTGGTTATATTAACCATAAAATCCGCCCCTTTTCTAACAAAATCCCTGACTAAATCAGAAAAAATATCTTCAAAACAAATTAAAGTACCAAATTTTATCCCTTTGACTTTAAATAAAACATAATCTTTGCCCTTAGAAAAATCGGCTATGGGATAAATTAAAGTTAAGGGCGAAAACAAGGGGCCGAGCGGCATATATTCTCCAAAAGGCACAAGGTGAACTTTATCATAAATTATAATAGGCTCACCAACTCCCTTGAAAAGGGCAGCGCTGTTGAAATATTCATCTGTGTCCGGGGAAAAACGAGGAGCCCCAATCAAAAAGGGCGCAGCCAAAGAAGTGGAAAGTTTGTCTATTTTCTTTCTTAAGCCTTCTTCATCGAGATAACCGGGGAGGGAAGTTTCAGGCCATATAATAATATCGGGTTTTTCAAAAGCGGCCATACACGAGAGTTTCTCATACTTATTCAAAATCAAAGTTGAGAGCGTACTATCCCACTTCAATTCCTGATCGATATTACCCTGAATAATAGAAACCTTCAAGATTTTTTCTTTACGAGTCTCAAATTGTTTTATCCTCACGTTGCCATAAGTTAAACACGCAAAAATCAAAATTCCGGCCAAAAAAATCGGCAGTCCGCGTTGGACAAAACTCTTGAGCTTCTCATTGCTTCCTCTAAAACTTGCCTCAGAAACATTCTGCGAAGAAGGAATATGTCTTATTTTCAACATATAAAAAAGGGCCGCATTGACAAAAATTATAAGAAAGGAAAGTCCGTAAACACCAGTCATATCTGCAACTTGAATTAACTTTATATGCATATATTGGCTATAACCTAAAAGTGCCCAGCCAAAACCGGTAAATAAATGAGAACGAACAAATTCAAGGCCAACCCACAGGCTGGATATTAACAAAATTTTAAAAAGAGGGTTTCTAAAACTATTCTCAACCCACCTGAGGCCCAAACCAAAAACGCCAAAATATAAAGCCAGATAAAAAATAAGGACTATGGCGCCTATAAAAGTAACATAAACCGCCCAGTAAACCACTATGCCAAAAAATATAAGCCCGCAAAGATATGACAATAAAAAGGTTTTTCTATAAGTTGAAGACCTCTTTATAGAAAAAAGCAAAAAAATAAAACCAAACCAGGCTAGAAAATTAATTTCTGGTTTTGGAAAAGCAAGGGCCAGCAAAACCCCTGATAATACCGATAAAAATAAGTTAAACATAAGGTTAAATATCTTTCGATACTTGATGCTCGTAGAATTTAGGATTGAGTGGGCTGTTTTCCACAACACTTCTTATATTTTTTGCCGCTCCCGCAGGGGCAAGGATCGTTTCTTCCTATTTTCTTACCCACTCTTTTTATAGTTTGAATGCGAGATTTTCTTTCTTCTTGCGAAACCGGTTTTGAGAGATTTATATCATGAGCGGAAGCAGCCTTTCTTTGTGGAAGTGTCTCAAACTGTTCTTTTTCTTCATGCTTAAGGGCTAACGGTAAAGCAGAAAAAATACCAAATCTTTGCTCATCGACCGCTCCCATAGGCACAACCTTAAAAATTTTATCTGCAACTTCTTCCTTAATTCTATCTATCATCTGGGAGAAAAAATAATGGGCTTCCTGCTGATACTCAACTAAGGGGTTCCTCTGCCCGTAAGCTCTGAGCCCTATGCCTTCTCTCAAACTATCCATAGCGCGAAGGTGTTCCTTCCAGTGACTGTCTATAGATTGAAGCGTTATTATCTTCTCTAACATTCTAATATTATTCCGGCCAAGAGCTTCTTCTTTTGCCTCATAAGCTGCCTTTATCCTGCGTATAAGCTCGCTTTCAATCTTCTCAAAATCTATATCTTTAAAATCAATATCCGAAGTTTCTATTGGACAAACGGACTTAAGCCAACTTCTAAAAACTCCGGTATCGGGTTCTGCCGGAGGCTCTACTTTTAAATGCAGATCTATTTTTGACTCTAAAACATCCTGTATCATCGTAAGGACATGCTTTTTTAAATTATCTGACTGCAAAACCATGTTGCGTTCTTCATAAATTACTTCGCGCTGTCTGTTCATAATATTGTCGTATTCCAATAACTGTTTTCTAATTTCAAAATTATATTTTTCCACTCTTTGTTGGGCAGTTTCGATAGCACGGGTAATCAAACCATGTTGAAGCACCTGTCCTTCTTCAAAGCCGAGTTTTTCCATAACACCCTTAATTCTATCCGAACCGAAGATTCTCATTAAATCATCTTCCAAAGATAGATAAAACTGCGAATAACCACTTGATCCCTGGCGTCCCGCTCTTCCTCGAAGCTGATTATCAATTCTGCGCGACTCATGCCTCTCTGTGCCAATTACATATAATCCGCCCAATTTTATAACTTTTTCTTTCTCTTCAGCAACCCGGCGGGAGAATTTTTCCAATAACGCTTTGTATTCTTCTTTATAATTAGTGTCGTATGGGCCGATTTTTGCCTGCCGCAGGGCATCTTCAGTCATATACTCATTATTTCCGCCCAGCTGAATATCTGTGCCACGACCTGCCATATTGGTAGCCATGGTAACCGCCCCAAGATGCCCGGCCTGAGCCACAATATGCGCTTCCATCTCATGATATTTGGCGTTCAGTACTTGATGAGGTATGCCTTTTCTTTTTAACATATCACTTAGCAGCTCATTTTTTTCTATCGAGGTCGTGCCTACCAGAACCGGCCTTTTCTGTTTATATAGCTCTTCTACTTTCTCACAAACCGCTTCATATTTTTCCTTCTGAGATTTATAGATTAAATCAGGAGCATCTACTCTTTGAATGGGTTTGTTGGTGGGAATAACTATAACTTCGAGTTTATAAATCTGCACAAATTCAGCTGCTTCGGTCCAGCCTGTCCCTGTCATGCCGGAAAGCTTATTATACATTCTAAAATAATTCTGCAAAGTGATAGTTGCCAGGGTTTGGTTTTCCCGCTCAATCTTTAATCCTTCTTTGGCTTCAATGGCTTGATGTAAACCATCCGACCATCTTCTGCCCGCCATTAATCTTCCTGTAAATTCATCCACAATAATAACCTGTTTATCCTTGACTACATAGTCGGTATCTCTCTTAAAATTATAGTGAGCCCGCAATGCCTGAGCTACCAGATGTTTGTATTTCATCTGAAAACCAAGAGTATCCTCTACGCCCAGCAATCTGGATGCTTTAAGTTCACCTTCTTCGGTTAAATAGGATGATTTGGCCTTTTCATCTATAACAAAATCTCCGCTTTCTGTCTTGGCTTCTTCGTCCCGGCTGCCTTTTTTTAAAGAGGGGATAATTTTGTTGGCTTCATAATACTTATCCGTGGATTCCTCCGCCGGCCCTGAGATAATCAAGGGGGTGCGTGCTTCATCAACCAAAATACTATCAACCTCATCAACTATAGTATAATGGTGTCGTCCGGCCTGGGCCTGATCTTTCCTCGCAAGCGCCATGTTGTCTCTTAAATAATCAAATCCAAATTCATTATTTGTGCCATAGGTTATGTCGCTATTATAGGCAACCTGCCTCTCTTTTGGCGCCATGTCGTGCTGAACAACACCAACCGTCAAGCCCAGATATTCATAGACCGGGCCCATCCATTGGCGGTCGCGCTCGGCCAGGTAATCATTAACCGTAACCACGTGCACTCCTTCGCCCACCAAAGCATTAAGATAAGCCGGCAGTGTGGCAACCAGAGTCTTTCCTTCGCCATTTGCCATCTCGGCAATATAGCCTCTGTGCAAAACTATGCCTCCTACCAGCTGAACATCGTAAGGCCGCAGGGAAATTGTTCTTTGAGCTGCTTCTCTTACCATGGCAAAGGCCAAAGGAAGCATTTCTTCTAAAATGGCCTCTGTTCTGACTTTTAACTTTTCTTTTATAGCTTTAATCTCATCTTCTATTTTTGTTCTGCCTTCTATGTGTATTTCGTCAAGCGATTTCAAAAGATCAGCCATTTTTTCCTTCAGTTCTTTTCTCTCGTCAGATAAGCGTTTTTTAAACATTTTGCTCTTATTTTGCATCTCATCCTGCGAGAGAGAAGAAGCTTCCTTTTCAAAAGAATTTATCTTCTCCACTAAGGGCTGAATTTTCTTTAGAAATCTTTCGTTTTGCGTGCCAAATATCTTTTTTAAAATAAATGCAAACACTTGTTTTTTACTCCGTAGGCTTGGTCTTCATTTTAAGATAAGCCTGGATAAATTCATCCAGCTCTCCATTCATAACCGCCTCCACATTCCCGGTGCTATATCCTGTGCGGTGGTCTTTTACCATAGTATAAGGCGTAAACACGTAAGAGCGAATTTGATTGCCCCAGGCAATTTCACCCTTCTGGCCATAAAGTTTTTCCAGCTTTTCTTTTTGTTTTTTTCTCTCTAATTCATAGAGTCTGGCTTTCAGCACTTTCATAGCCATAAATTTATTCTGATGCTGAGAGCGTTCGTTCTGGCATTGAACAACTATACCTGTGGGCAAATGCGTTATTCTCACTGCTGAATCGGTAACGTTGACGTGCTGGCCTCCGGCTCCGCTTGAGCGATAAGTATCTATTCTTAAATCTGAACTACTTATATCTATTTTTATATCGTTTTCTACTTCGGGAATTGCATCTACCGAGGCAAATGAGGTATGTCTCCTTTTATTGGAATCAAAAGGAGAAATCCGCACCAGTCGATGCACCCCACTTTCTGCCTTCAAATATCCGTAGGCATAGTCACCTTTTATCATCACCGTCACCTTTTTAATGCCTGCTTCGTCCCCTGCTAAAATATCAACAATTTTTATCTTAAATTTCCTATCCTCTACCCACTTGCTATACATACGCATTAACATGCTAACCCAATCGCAGGATTCGGTGCCTCCGGCGCCGGCGTGAATACTCAAGATGACATTATTGGCATCGAATTCACCGCTTAATAAGCTATTGAATTCGATAGTTTTGATCTCTTCGCAAACTTCATTTGCTGATTCTTCGATTTCCTGGAGGCTTTTGAGATCGCTTTCTTCTGTTAACTCAAGCAATTCTTTAAGCTCTTCGTGTTCCTTTTTGGTTCTTTGCCAGATAGCAACTCTGGACTTCAGGCGTTTTAATTTCTGAATATTAGAATGGTTGGATTTTGTATTTTTCCAGAAGGAGGGTCCGTGAGTCTTTTTCTCTAACTCTTTTATTTCTTTCAGGTTCTGATCCAGGTCAAAGATAACCTCGCGTGTCTTCTAACTTTTCATTTATATCTATAAGTTTTTGGGTAAGTTCACTTTTATTCATCTCGTCTTCACCTTTAATTTAAATAAACTATTTATATTTATTATACTCCATAAATTGCATTTTCATTGAATTTTAACATATATCGTATTTAATTGCAAGATAGATTAAAAAAAATGTGCGATGGTTTCGCATCGCACATTTGTTAAAAAATTCAAAATTTCTATCTATTCACTAATGCTTACCGGTTGATTATCTCCTACGCTTATCATTAATCTGTTGTCTTTAATAGTATATTGTAGATTATCAAAATCAATATCCTGAGGAAGAATCCTTATGATGCTTATATTCTCACGCGGAATACCCAATACCCGGTTTTTCTCATCGATTCTCGGCATCCTTTCTCCCTTGGCAAGAGTATAAAATTTCCCCTCTACTTTTAACCAGTCGTTGTTCATATAAAGAACTCTGCCGACAAACACCCTCATTTTTTGTTCAGAATGATTCTTTTTTAATCTTATTTTTACTTTTTGGCCCTCGAACAAAGCCGCCCCCCTTTTTTTTAATTATCCTAATTTTTTATTTCTTACCATAGCATGCCATTATAGCATAAATTTTTTTTAAAGCAAAATTTTTAAGATAATTTCAGTAAAAAATTCTCATTATCATCACTTAAAGAAAATATGTGCGAGGTTAAGCCTCGCACAACAAGGATTATCTCAATGCTCACTAACGGAAGCCCTGAAGTTGCTCAATAAATGACTTAATACAGCTCAGGCAAGCCTCCCGGCAATCAAAAAAGCAACTATTATGAGAACCCTTTATCTCTTTTAATTGTTTTGGCTCTCCGGCGGTATCGAAAAGTTTCTTCGCCAGACTAAAAGGAATTATTTCATCATCTCTGCTGTGAATAAATAATTTGGGTTCGTTGATATTTTTAATTTTTGACAGCGAATCAAATTTATTGGAAAAAACAAACGATGGCAAAAAAGGATATATTTCCCTCCCCATATCCCTGCCGGTGCTAAATCCTCCCTCTGCTATTAATCCGGCAATCTTTGCCGTTGAAGCAAGATTTATAATAACTGCTGTGCCTACGGATTCTCCATATAATATAATATTTTCCGCTTTAATCTCACGTTTATCCAGCAAATAATTGTAAGCTGCTGCGGCATCCAGATATAATCCTTGTTCAGTTGGTCTTCCCTGGCTCTTTCCGTATCCCCTGTAATCAATGATAAAAATATTTACATTTGCCTCTCGAAGAAGAATTATTTTTTCTAATCTATTTCCGATGTTACCGGCATTGCCGTGGCAAAATAAAATAGTATACTTTGCGCCTTCTTTGGGAATAAACCAGCCGTTTATTTTAATATTATCTTCTGTTTTGATATACACATCCTCGAAGGGAATATGTAAAAAAGAAGGTGTGGTTTCAACATCTCTAAGGGGAAAGAATATGCCACGGCTCTCAATATATTTAATATATCCAAAAAGCAAGACCAGTCCTATAAATATATATATTATGCCTTTAAGCATTTCCTTTTCTCATCCGGCAAATCTTAATTTGACAAAAATCACTTTTTTTTCTTCGGCAAAGTTAGTTTTATCTTATTGGTAACCAGGCTCTTTCTCTCTTTTAATAATCTTGATATATTCTTTTGTCTTCGGGTTATCTTTTCTCTGGGCATAGTATCTAAAATCAACCGGTGGGCTTTTGGCTTTTAAACTTTGATTTTTATTGGAACCACAAACCGGTAACCTGATATTTGCCGTCTCGCTTAGATAGAACCAGTGTAATTAAAACATCATCTTTGGTTTTATCAAAAACGGCCTTCCATAAAATCATTGTCATCTCGCCTTTGTTTAAGAAAGCAAGATATTCGCGAGACACGCAGTTTCCCATTCGCTCTTTTACCTGCTGATTAGTTTCTGCGAATTTCTCTTTCGAAAGCACCTCTTTCATGGTCGGATCAAAATCTCTTGACCACTTCCCATAGCTATCTGTTTTTATCCCGTCAAAGATGTTGTCTAAAATAGGTTCGGCGATAGCGCATACTTCTTTATCGGTTTTGCCAATTGTCTCGGCAAAAGATAGTGGGGCCAAAAAGCCTAAGCTAATTATTATACAAATGATGATGCCTTTCATTCTTCCTCCTACCATTTCTCAATCATTGTTTTTTTTCACTAAAGGCTTGTAATTCCCATAGAGCATATCCATAGGGTGTTCCGCGCTGGGTGCCGGTTACCCTGATATAGCGAGCCTTAATAGGTTCTTTTAAATTAATAACATCCTGACCGCCATCTCCGCTGTCTGTAGAGTAAACGTTTCTCCAGCTTATCTTATTACTGGAAAGCTCTATAGAATAATTCTTAGCATAAGACTCCCAGTTTAAGAGTATCTTTTTTATTAATTTTTGTCTTCCCAAATTAATGGTTATCCACTGAGGATCCCGCCAATCACTTGACCATTTGGTCCGCCTGTTTTTATCAATAGCGTTTTTGGCATCAAAGGTTTCTTCTCTTTCCGGGTCAACTTCCCGTGTTGAAGAAGCCTCAACTCCTTTTACTGATAATTGATACATCATAGGCGGCCGATAGGTTAAATCTTCGACACCGCTACCACCACGTCTGATAAACCTGGCTGAAAAATTCCACGCCCATTCGTTATTGTAAACTTTTATCAACAGTCGGTTCCAGCCGGATTTTAACCTAACATCTATCTTATCCTCGTCAAAGACAAGACCTCTTATAGCATCGTTAGTAAATATATTCTCTCCGTTCAGCCATACCTTAATGCTGTCGTCTGAACCAAGATATAGTTTAACTTTTCTGGCAGTGGAAGAATAGACCTCAATAAAAGCATAAGCAACAGCATTTTCATGCAGGCCAAATAGCTCTTCTAAATCAAAATTTATTTTATCTTCACATGAAAGATAAGTCCTGCATCTCTTGCCCCTTATAACCTCGCCGGGAATAGGAGTAAAGCTCGCCTCATCTCTAATGCATTCTGTATCTAACTTGGCGTTTTCAAAAGGACCACAAATAATCCAGTATCTAAGATAAGGCGACCCTGCCTCTGCCAAACCAACAAATACAGCACTCAGTAGAAAAAGGGTCAAAATAAGATATTTTAAAATTTTTTTCATATCATATCCTCCTTCGTTTTTATAAAAATTTTCAACACTCTTCAAAAACACAAAAAATGCCTGATACAACTTAGTAACTTTTAATGCTATAGATTAAATTCGACATTAAAAATCTTTCTTTTTGAGTAAATATACAATAAAAATAACAGGCTGATAATTACGCCAAAAACGGCACCTAATTTACATGTATTAATAAAAATTAATTCATTTTTTACAGGTGCCGCAATTAACTGAAGCATCTCTGCATTTGTAAGAAAAAAATAATTAACCATGCCGATTATAACCCAAAACAAAGAACTAATAACGCAAATAATCCAGGCAGATTTTAGGAGTCTAAGAAAGCCTATTGCTATATAAAGACCTATGACTATCCATGAAAAATACCATAATTTCGCCCAAACTCCCCCTACGACCATGCCAAAAACAGGTACATGAACATCGCGAAATAGATAAGAAATGTTGGCTAATCCCAAAAAATAAAGAAAACTTATAAATTTTATTCCAAAGGGTCTCTTTTTTACAATATCCTCGCTATTAAATTTTCTATCAAAAAACCTTAATAGATTTTGTAAAACAAGTGAAATTGTAGTTATTATAAACATAGCTATGGCGATAACGCCAGTGCTAAGCACAATTAGAAATATAATTTTATTCAAAGGCGCTTTAATTAATAATACACAGCAAGCCAAAGAAATAAGTAAAGCAACCATAGGAACAAGTCTTCCTGAAAAAAACGTCTTTTTCATTTATATCTCCAAATATCTATAGTTCTTAGAAAGTGCTTAACATTTTTTATTTTGCTTCTTCCAACTTCACCAACTTAAACTGTTTTAAAACATACTTTCTGATTTCCGCAGCAGGTTTTAGCTCAGCGATAAGTTTGCCGTTTTTAATAAAGGTTTTGGTGATATTTTTTAAAATCCCTCCGTATGGACACCTCTGAGTTGACTTATCATTTATAGGAACAATTTTTGAATAGAGGCACTTAGCGCATCGCAAAACTTTCTTTGCCCCCGATTCTTTGCCTCTTTTGGCAATGGGAAGACCATCAATTTCAACAATATCAAAAGAAAAATCAATGGTGGGGGCATTGGATATATAAGTTCCAACACCATAGGCATCTGTCACAGAATTTAGCTTTAAAATATCTGATTCCTCTATGCCCCCTGAAACAAATATTTTGACATCCTTAAAACCACGCAAATCCAGCTCCCACCGAACTTCCTGTAACTGGCTTAAAAAGTCGCCGCGTCTGTTTCTGGGGGTATCAATTCGCACGGCAAAAAGCTTTTTGCCCAACGCCCTTGCTACCCTCACGGCTTCAATTTTCTCATCGTTAAAAGTATCTATCAGGGCTACGGTTTTTATATTACCTGACATAGTTTCATTAAAAGCCCTGGCGGCGCAAACAGTATCGCCCATCAAAATAATAAGTGAATGGGGCATAGTACCTTTGGGTGCTTGCCCTATAAAATCTTCGCTCATTGCCACTGAAGCACCATCGCAACCGCCGATATAAGCATTGCGTTCAACCATAACCGATATCGCCGGATGCATTCTTCTGGCTCCAAAACTTAAAACAGCCCTTTGCCCCGCTGCCTTCTTGCATCTGGCGGCGGCAGTAGCAATGCCGGATGCCTGGCATAAAAGGCCGAGAATAGCTGTTTCATGCACACAAAAATCAAGATACCGGCCTTTAATGGCTAATACCGGCTGAGAGCTTTCAAAGATTGTTCCTTCTCTAAGGCCTTCTACCGTAATTTTTATGTTTAGGGCCCCGAGCATTTTAAGGCATTCTTCCAAACCTGCCAGAACTGCCCACTTCCACTGGCCAGGTAGATGGGTGGTCCTTATTTCTGCCGTCACTTCTTTGCCAATTTTTTTCTCTTTTAAAATTTTTACCGTTCGCTGAAAATAAGTATCTGTTACGCGGCCATTAAGTATATCTCTTTCATTTGCAACGTGGAAAAGTTTTTTCTGCATTTTTTGTCCCTCTATTATTGGTTTATTCCTTAAGAATTTTCTTCAACATAAGGGCATTCTCAATGGCATATCCCTGCGCATCGTTATTAAAATAAACGTAGACTTCGCCATTTTTTGCACATTTTCTAATAAAGCTGGCCCAATCTTTAAGTTGTTTCCTGCTGTATTTGCCTCCATAAATTTGAGTGGTGCCATGAAATCTAATATAAGCTAATTTATCGGTCATAAGGCGCGGGCAATCTATCCCGCGCATATCATGTGTACAAAATGCTTGATCCTCTTTATTTAAAAGTTCGAAGATTCTTTTATTAAACCACGAATTTCCCCGGAATTCAAAAACAAATTTCAAATTTCCGGGTAAGACCCTTCCTTCAAAGGAATTAGGCAGGCCTACCTGTGCCCCAAGGGGTATCCCCGTGGATAAGCTCTTTATGAAGGTTGATAAACGTTCGATATTCACTTTCCAGTGCGGCGGAAGCTGAAAAAGCACGGGCCCTAATTTTTCTTTTAAATAAGAAGCGTGAGTTAGGAATTTTTTTACTGATTTTCGCGGTTCTTTTAATTTCTTCATGTGAGTGATAAAGCGACTTCCTTTAACAGAAAATATAAAATCCTTCGGGGCGTTGGCATACCAGGTTTTAAAGGTTTTAATCGTCGGCAAACAATAGAAACTATTATTTATTTCAACTGTCTGAAAATAGCGGCAGTAATATTCAAACCATTTGTTAGCCGGCAGGTCTTTTGGATAAAAAATACCTCTCCAGTGTTTATAACTCCAGCCGGAAGTTCCGATAAAAATTTTATGACCCAATTTATTTTCTCCGCCAAGCTCTTAACCTGTGCGAGGCTTAACCTCGCACACCACAAGCTTACCAGCCTTACGCGCCAAAGTCTAGCAAGTCATAATTATTGCCGCCTATGCGGTGGTAGTTATTCTTTATTTCTCTTATTGCGCAGGATAGCTATTATTTTTAATGTTACGAAATATGCCAATACGGAACATATCATACCAAAAATGACGCCGCCCACAGAAAGCGACATGAAAATATCAATAAAATTTTCCCAGGTAAACTTTTTAAAAATAGCCAAAGATAAAGACGGTTGCGGTTTGCATAAAACAAACTTTCCTATTCGATGGTTTATCAAGCAAACAAAAACATAAATCGGAGGCAGTGAAACTTGCGTGCCCAAAATAATAGACAATTTATTAATCTTTGGTATTAGTAAAACCACAAGCAATGCTATCCAGATTTGTAAACCATAAAAAGGGGTTATACCAATAAATATACCAATAGCTACACTTAAAGCTATTTGTCTGGGTTCATGATTCGCTGTTAAAAGATTTATAAACTGCTGTTTTATTTTTCTTATTTTTGACATTATTAAACCTGTGTGCCCTGTGCGAGGCTTAACCTCGCACAGTTTTGTCTCTTTTTCCTGAATCCCTGTCCGCCTATGGCGGACTGTGTTCTAGCTGTTCTATCTTTTTATTTTCTTCAAGAGCTCTTTAAGCGGCAAGGTATTTAAAACATCTTTTTTCTCAAGCCATCCCCTGCGGGCAGTAGCTATGCCATATTTCATATAATCCAAATGCTTGGTGCTATGGGCATCTGTACTGATAATCATCTTCAGGCCTTTCTCTTTAGCTTGCCTCGACCAAATATCTGTTAAATCAAGCCTGAGAGGATAAGCGTTAATTTCTAAAAAAGTATTTGTATCCAAAGCCGCTTTAAAAATTTCATCATAATCAAGCTCATAAGCATCTCTGGTACCAATAAGCCTTCCTGAAGGATGAGCAATAAGAGTTGAATATTTATTTTGCATAGCTTTAATTATGCGCTTGGTGAGTTTCTCTTTTGACTGTTTAAAACCGGTGTGTACGGCACAAATGACTATATCGAGCTCCTTTAATATAGAGTCGGGATAATCAAGGGAACCGTCATCTTTGATGTCGACCTCGCTGCCAATGAGAATAGTAAAATTAGAAAATTTCTTATTTAGCTTACGGATTTCCTGTTTTTGCTTTTTTAAATCTCCAATCGACAATCCCCCAGCTATTTTTAAACTACGGGAGTGATCGGTAATAGCTATATATTTATATCCTTTCCTCCGGGCTGCTTGCGCCATTTGCTCTGCACTATAGGCGCCATCGCTTTTGTTTGAGTGAACGTGTAAGTCTCCTTTGATATCATTATAATCAATTAAATTAGGCAGCTTACCTGCCATAGCCGCCTCAATTTCGCCCCTGTCTTCTCTTAATTCGGGGGGAATAAAGGAAAGTTTTAATTTTGCATATATCTCTTTTTCGGTCAAACCGGCTATCTGCTTAGTGTCTTTTCCGCCAGAGGTTGATCTGCCTTTGGCGGAAAATAATCCATACTCATTTATCTTCCACTTTTTTTGCTGAGCCATCTTGCGTAATTTTATACTATGGGCCTTACAACCGGTAAAATAAAGCAACGCTGCGCCATAGGATTTTTCTTTTACCACCATTAAATCTACTTGCACGCCGCGCGTAGTCAGAATACTTGATTTGGTAGCACCTTCATCAATAATCGATTTTACCTGCGGTAGAGTAGTAAATTTATCTATTATAAGCTGCGGCTTGGTAGAAGTAATCAATATATCAATATCTCTAACAGTATCCTTCATCCTCCGCAAACTACCGGCAGAACTTATTTTTTCTACTTCCTTCAATTTTTTAAGACTGGAAATGATTTCATTGGCTGTCCCATCAGCGACATTTAAAGTCATCCTTTCTGCGCCTTTTTCAATAACGGCAATGCCGCGCAGGATATTCTGAATTGTCTTTTCTTTCATGCCGGGCAAGTTAGAGATCTTACCGGCCTTAAGTTTTTTCTTTAAGGTCGGGATGTCTTTGATTTTTAATTTTTCAGATAACAATCTGACCGTCTTCGGCCCTAATCCCGGAATGGCAAGCATATCAATCAAGCCCTGCGGAATTTCTTTTTTTAATTTCTCATATTGCTTCAAAGTGCCGGTCTTTAAAATTTCTTTTATTTTCAAAGCTAGATCTTTGCCCACGCCGGGTAATTCGGTCAGGCGGTCTTCTCGCGAAAGTTCAGCTAAATCACTTGTTAAGTTTTCTATGGTCTGCGCCGCTTTTTCGTAAGCCCTTATGCGAAAAGGGTTTTCGTCTCTTATTTCAAGTATAGTAGCGATGTTTTTAAAAATCTCAGCAACTTCTAAGTTCTTCACCAACCTCTCCCGTTGTTTTAGAAAAATGGCCTAAAGCGCCCATCTAAAGATAGCTTAATGTACCTATTTATTGCTAATTTTAAGGACTTTGTGCCGATTCTTTTTTCCGCTCAATATAGAAATCCTGCTTTTGCTTACATCAAAATAGTCTGCCAATAACTCTATCATGGCCTTATTAGCTTTCCCTTTAATCGCCGGAACAGTTACGTATACACGGAACAAATCCTCTGTCTCTTTTTTTACCAGATTTTTTTTAGCTTTAGGATTAACTTTAACGTTAATAATCATCTTAAACGGATGTTTTATAAGCAGTATGGGGGCAAATTTGATTATAGGCACACCATTGACAGGCATTATATTTAGGTTTGGCCTCGAAATTTTGCCCTCTTATGCCAACTGCTACTTTTTTGATTTCTTTTGTCACTTTCTCTAAATCAGCCTCGGATTTTTTGGCACACCCAATTATACCCGATTCAAGAAAATATAACTGCATTTCTTGCGGCATGTTGCCATAAATCAATTTATACATCAAAGCATAAATACCCATCTGCATACTCTGATGAGCACGCTTATCGGCTTCTTTTTTCTCGGCAACAGAAGAAGATTTATAATCTATTATGTAAATTTTATCATCGAGAATATCTATTCTATCAAAACGTCCCACAATTTTTTCAAAACCAATATTAATTTTAAATTCTTTTTCCAGATAAGCGGGTAATATTTTTCTTTCTTCTTCCCGCATAAAAAAACTTTCCAAAGTCACAAGACCCCTCTCAAACCTTTCTTGCTCGTGGGCCTTATTCAAATAGCCTTCGCTGCGCCAATTTTCTCGATAATAATTAAGTAAATCGTTTAGGTCTATATTTTTATTGCCCATTTTGTTTTTATAATAAAAATTAACACAGTCATGGAGCAACTTGCCATAGACAACAGCATGATGCTCTGTAACCGGCACCCGCAAAATATGAACATATTTATATTTTAAAGGGCAGGTAAAATAATCATCGATTTTTCTCCAACTTAAGAAGAGAATTTTATCTTCGGGTACCTCGCCCTCAAGCACGCCCTCGCTTCCTTCGGGAGTGGGGGCAGAGCGTTCTATTACCTGGCGGGCAGAAGACTTGAGGGGCAGTATTTCCTCCTTAGGCTTACCAAGTGCCTCTACTACAAATTGACTAAGTTTTCTTAATCGTTCTCCTCCGTAATCCCGGGCTGAAGTCAGGTAAAGTTCTTCCTTGGCCCTGGTCATGCCAACATAAAAAAGTCGTCTTTCTTCCTGGACATGAAAATTCCCCAGGGGTAAAATATCTTTTATCAGTTCATCCGGCAATTCAATTCTATCCCTTCTTTTTGGCCAGGGGAACTTGCCCATTACCAAGCTTACGAGAAAAACTACTCTAAATTCAAGGCCTTTGGCCTTGTGAATGGTTAAAATATTTACTGCCGGCATATCCAGATCTGCTTCAACTACTGCCGGATCATCTCCGGCGCTGATTAACATATCCAGGTGTGCCACGAAAGCAGTTACTCTGTCTCTTTCCGTCAGTCTTTCAAAATTTCTGACAATATCAAAAAATTTGGATAAGTTTTGAATCTTTTCGTCCGCCTGCAGTGTCTCTTCTTTGGTTAGTCGCTTCAAATAACCTGTATCGTTAAGGAATCTATAAAGGACTTTGCCTGAAGTTTCACGGCGCGAAAACTCGATATATTTTTTTATATCAGAAACTATTTTATCCATAGTGGCTCGGCTTGTAATTGAAATCTGCTCTGTTTCAAAATATTTATCAAGATTTCTGAAAACATCAAAAAGTCTTCTGTTATTTCGAGTGGCTGCCCTCATGCACATAGTTAAAGAAAGCATATCAAGCTGATATATTTCGGAACTAGCCAGATTATATAAACTGACACTGTCATCTAAATTTGAAATTGCCCTCAGAAAAGAAATGGCCAACCTGACTTCGAGTCTTGAATATAAACCCTGATTCCCGCTAAAACGCCAAGGGATGCCCTTCATATTTAAAGCGCGCAGGAATGGATCGGCATCGTTGTTGGAACGAACCAGAATAGCAAAATCCTGATATTTATATTTACCCGTCTTGATTTTCTGTTCAATTAAAGAAGCCACCTTTTCTGCTTCGGTAGAAACAGTATCACAGTGGATGTGGCGTGGGTTTCGGCCAGTCGGGTTACTGGCCATCAGATGTTTATCTATATCTTTTTTAACCTCTAATCTGTCCGGATTATTATAAATTATGAGACGATAGGCCACATCGAGTATTTGCTGGGTAGAACGGTAATTTTTGGTAATAGAAATCAATTTAGCTTCCGGGTACATTTCCATAAAGTTTAAAATATTGGAAACGGCCGCTCCTCTGAATTTATAGATTGATTGGTCATCATCAGCTGCTACGGTAATATTTTTGTGTCTTGCGGCCAATAGTTTCACCAGTTGAAACTGGGCATAATTTGTATCCTGAAATTCATCTACCAGGATATGCCTAAAACGCCTTTGATATTCTTGGAGAATAAGCGGATGAGTTCTCAGGAGCTGCAGCGTTTTATAAAACTGGTCTCCAAAATCTACTTTGCCGTGTTTTTCCTTTAAGCGCTGGTAAATCTTGAAGCTCGATGCTATTTCCTCTTGCTGAGTTAAAAACTCCTCAAGGGCTTTGTCTTCTGTATCTTTTTTTACTTTCTCTTTTAATTTTTTTATATAGGCATTATATTCTTCGATGCTGATATCCTCGTCTCGTGCACGAGAAAAAACTGTTACCAGAGCCCTAATAAACCTGGTAGGGTCACCCAGCGGTCTGTAATATTGGAGAGGAAAATCAAAAAGATGTTCCTTTATAAAAATTATCTGTTCGGGTTGGGTTAAAACTTCAAATTCAGGGTCGAGGCCAAGCTCAAGTGCGTGTTCCCTTAAAACCTTATCCCCAAAAGCATGGAAAGTACTTATTTGCATCTGGGTACAACCATAAGGAACTAATGTGTCTACCCTTTCTTCCATTTCGGCAGCCGCTTTGTCGGTAAAAGTAAGGGCGAGTATTTCTTCCGGCTTGGCTCTATTAGAAGCGAGCAGATAAGCAACGCGGCGGGTAATAACATTCGTCTTGCCAGTCCCCGCCCCGGCAATAATCAAAAGCGGTCCGTCGCCGCTGGATATAGCTTCTTTTTGCTGTTCGTTAAGGTTTTTTACTATAACCTTAAGTTTTTCATCAGAATTAAGAAGTTTACTACTCATTTTACTTTTTAATATAAATTTTTCTCGATCTCTTTCGAGACAAAAAAATCTTTTCTTCTGCCAATAATTTCTTTTTCTCGTCCGTGCCCCACTTATAACCACCTATGTTCCCGTCTTTCCTAATTACACGATGACAGGGAATTACCAATGGCAGAGGATTTTTGGCCAGGGCATTTGCCACCGCCCTTGCCGCTGCGGGACGCCTGATGTACCTGGCTATCTGACTGTAACTTCTGGTTTGGCCGGCAGGTATAGCAAGAGTAGCTTTATAAACAGAGATTTGAAATTCACTAAAGCCTTTATTTTCTGAGATATTCGATAATTCTTTTGGTAATTTTTTCATTTATGTCCGGCAATTTATTAAGCTCAGAAGGTTTTGCGGTTCTTATTTTGTTGAGAGAACCGAAATTTCTGAGCAAAATTCTTTTTCGCTTCTCGCCTATGCCGGGAATTTGATCAAGCACCGAAGCCCGCATGCTCTTTGAGCGTAATTTATGATGGTAGCTTATGGCAAAACGATGCGCTTCGCCTCTTATGCGCTGCATTAAAAAAAGTACTTTTGAAAATTCGAACAATTCAATTGGCTGTCGTCTATTTTCAATATAAAGATATTCATGTTCTTTGGTCATAGCTGCCACAGCTACATCTTCGAGCCCCATTGCCTTCAGTTGAGTTAATGCAATCGATAGATGACCGCGGCCACCATCAATTATTAAAAGATCCGGTTTTCTTTCTTTTTCTTCAATAAGATGCCGCCCATGCCTTGCAATTACCTCTTTTATCATAGCATAATCATCTATCTTCCTGACAAATTTTATTTTAAACCTTCGATAATTTATCTTCTGCGGTTCTCCGTCTATAAAGCTCACAAGCGAACCAACAGCCTCTTTGCCGCCAATATTAGATATATCAAGGGCCTCTATTCTTCTGGGCATATTTTTAAGCCCAAGAAGTTCTTTTAATTTTTTTAGCGCCTCTCCTGTTTGCTGCCGAGGAGTAGTAAGAAAAATAAGCGCCTTTATCTGGTTTCTTGCGAAGAGGGCTTTTTCAAACTCTTGTTTGGCAGCATATTGAGCCATTCTTTTATTAAGGCGGGTGATTAACTGCTTGCGGCTTCCTTCCAAAAACAGAATTACATCTTTTACCACCTGCCCGTAGATATCTTTTTTTTCTCGCTGAATACAGGGCGCAAGGCATTGTTTTAAATAATAATTTAAACAGGCGCTCTTCGGCATTTTCCTGCAGGTACGCAGGGGAAATATTTTTCTCATTAAAGCCAAAGCCGGCTTTAAAGCCTTGGCGCTGGTAAAAGGTCCAAAATAAAGGGCATTATCGTCTCCTGCCCGGGGGCAGGCAGGTTTCTTTTTTCTGGCTATGAAAAGTCTGGGATACTCTTCGCCTATAGTTAATTTAAGTACCGGACAGGCCTTATCATCCCTGAAGGCCGCGTTAAATTTGGGCTTATGCTTTTTAATAAGATGGGCTTCATAAAGTAAAGCCTCTTGTGCTGAGCCGGTCACGACATAATCTATATCGCAAATTAAGGAAACCAAAGAGCTGTTTTTGGGTAAATTGCCAGGCCTGGTAAAATGAGAAGATATTCGTTTTTTAAGCTGGGACGCCTTGCCAATATAAATTACTTCTCCATGCTTGTCTTTAAAAAAATAAACGCCGGGAGAAGAAGGTATGGTTTTTATTTTTTCCTTAAAATCCATCTGCGTAATGTCCTGGCCTCCTCAATGCCTAATATATAAGTACAAAAGGTAAAAATGCAAACGGAGAATATAATGCTTGTAAAAATCCTGGCGAGTTCCCTGAAAACCCTGGTGGCGATGAAAGAAAAAGTCAAATTTCTAAAAATCATGAAACAAAAAATGCCCATAATAACCGAGCAGACAAAAATTTTAAGAGTAGTTTTTGTTATTCTTTTTCTGTCGAGATAGCCCAGCTTTTTATCAAGGATAAAAAAAAGTACTCCGAAATTAAATACGGCTGAAATAGAAGTTGCCAGGGCCAGGCCCCCTACTTTTAATTTCCACATCAAAGCGAGATTGAAAACGATATTTATAATAAGAGCACCGCAAGCCACTTTCACAGGCGTCTTTGTGTCCTGCATGGCATAAAATCCATTAACCAATATTTTAGTGCCGGCATAGGCAAACAAACCAAAGCTGTAGAAGAAAAGCGCGGCAGCTGTGATATCCGTTGAATAATCTCCAAACATCCCCCATTCAAAGAGTAGCTGTGTTATAGGCCTGGCTAAAATCAAAAGTCCCACCATGGCAGGTATCATCACCAGCATTACTCCTCTCAAAGAAAAGGAAATAGTATTTTTTAGTTTTTGAATTTCGTTTCGCGCTACCTGTTCAGACATAACCGGCAATATTGCTGTGGCTATAGGATAAGCGAGAATTCCCATGGGATACTGAATAATTCTTGTTGAAAGATATAAAGCCACTATGGCTCCTTCTCCAACAATGAAAGCGAAAGAAGCCAAAATTGTATCTACGAAAATATTTAATTGATAAACGGCCGTCCCTAAGGCCCTCGGCAAAAGAAGCCTGCCAATTCTTCTGGTGCCTTCCCGGGCTACACCAAATACAAATTTAAGACGCACTCCTTTTTTTATCAGGGGGGGTAATTGAATAGCAAGCTGCAGTACTCCTCCGATTAATGCGCCCACAGCAAGGCTCATGGCCGGCTCAACAAATTTATTTCTTAAAAAAAGAGCTGCGCAAATTATGGAAACATTTAGAAGCACGGGAGCAAAACTGGAAGGCGCAAAGATTTTAAAAGAATGCAGAATTGCCATGCAGAAAGCACCAAGTCCAACCAGCAAAATATAAGGAAACAAAATGCGAGTCATTCTTACGGTCAATGTAAATTTATATAAGCTTTCTTCGTCTAAAAAACCGGGTGCAATCAATCTGACAATGAGCGGCGCAAGCCAAATACCAACTACAACTAAAACAACCAAGACTACACTAAAAATACTAAATAAAGCTTTTGCTAAATTTTTAAATTCGCTTTCGCTGCGCACAGAAAGATACTCAGAAAAAACAGGCACTAAGGCCGCCCCCGCCGCGCCCTCGCCGACTAATTGCCGTAACAAATTCGGAATTCTAAAAGCCACTACAAAGGCCTGAGCACCGGCACCGGTGCCGAAAAAAAGGGCAATAATTAAATCTCGCACATATCCAAAAACGCGGCTTAAGTTCGTCGCCAAGCTTATAATTAGTGCGGATTTAGCTATTTTTTGCTTTGACATAAACTCCTCTCATAATAGAAACAATGGAAAGAAAAAATAATTGACAATTTTTAAAATATATGTTAAGTTCAAAAGTAAAGTTACCGGAGGAAAACATATGCCTGTCAGAAAAAAAGCAATAAAAAGTCTACGTCAATCCTTAAAAAGGAAAAAACACAATAAACGTATTCTCTCAAATTTAAAAAAACAAGTTAAAAAACTAAATGCCCTTATAGCCGAACAAAAGCTAGATGAGGCTAAAATCCTTCTTCAAAAAACATTGATATCTCAAATAGATAAAGCAGTTAAACAAAAGATGATACATAAAAATACTGCTTCCAGAAAAAAATCACACTTGACTAAAAAACTCAACCGCTCAGCTAAAAACACATCAAAGAGCACATAAATTTACTATTGCTATCTCGAGTATATACCGAGGATTTACCGCAAGAGTTTTGATGTCTGTATCGGCCTGGAGTAAACACTGAAGCGAACTTTTGAGCTGTCTGAGAGTAAAATTATTTACCTGCCGCATAAACTTTGCCACAAAAAAAGTCTTTAAAGAAAAAATTTTCTGAATCTTCTTGCGTCCCTCAAAATCTTTGTATTTCGCCATAATCTTTCCGGCTACTAATAATCTTGTAAAGTTCCAGGCCAACACACTTAGAATCTGGTGAGGTTCGCGGGCGCCGCCTAATATACTACTGGCCAATTTCAAAGCCAGATTAACATTTCTATCTGCAACAGCCTCCACCAAACTAAAAATGTTCTCACCCAGATTTAGGCCCACTAATTTTTCAACATCTTCTTTTTCAACTCTTCGTTTTTTGTCTACAAAGTTTATTAAAGTATCGAGAGTCAAGTCCAACAACTGCAAATTATTGCCTAAATTTTGTGCTAGAATTTCAGCTGCTGCCGGGCTCATATCTGAACCCTTATCTTTTATCCTTTGTCTGAGCCAGGAAGGAATTTCATTAGAATAGATTTTTTTGAAGGTTTTAACGCTTACTTTATAAGTTGGGGAAATTTGCTGCGAAAAATTATTCTTATCTGAATTTAAAATGAGAGTGAGGGATTTATTTTTTTGAGCCAGAGAGAATATTTCTTTAAGTTGAGAAACATTAAATCTATCAGCGTCATTAACAAGAATTAATTTTTGGTTAAAAAAAGACAGGGAACAAAGGCTTTCTTTGAGAGAAATAAAATCATCTACGAGGGCCTGGTGAATTTCGTAATTTAAAACAACTGCCTGGGGCTCTAAAGTTTCTTTTTTTAGTTCATTAATCTTTTTCTGTTTAAAAAAAGTGTTTTCTCCACATAAACAAAAGATGCTTGCCATAAATTCATCTGTTTTGTTAGAAACCCGCCTGCCGCCAGAGGCGAGCCTCGCTTTAACGGGAGGCAGACACCCCCTCAACCGCAGCTTCGAGGCACTTACCAGTTTTCTATTGTCCGATCGATTATATTTCGTGCTAAATCTGCAGCTGCAAGCGGAAAAGCTTCTGTTTCACTATTAGCATAAACGTGGGTCTGGGTAGCAACGCGAGGGCCTGAAACAACATAATAGGCATATCCAAAGAAATTTTGTTCAGTCCATAGGACGCGTTTTTTAACTAAATCTGTAAATTTTAAATTTGTAATCAAAACCAGTTTGTATTCGTCGACAATCTTTTCGTCCTCTTCTGAATAACGGGAAGGTTGCCGTCTATATTCAACTATCTCTCCTTGCAGAAGACAATCTGCTTCCTCTCTTGAATTGACCACTTTCAAGGTTCCGTTTTCATTAAAAAGAATTCTTATGTCATCAGAAATTGTTATTTCGATATTTGCCTCATAAGTTTTATTGTCAAAAGTTTCCACATAGATGGTTTTAATATAAGGAAGGTAGAAAGCGCCCAGCCCGAGGCCATAACCACAACCACCGATGGTCAAAAGCAAAACTAATAATATATAGATATATCTTTTTTTCATTTCTTTTTTTCCTGTAGTATTTTAAGTTGCTTTTCGGCTTTAGCGACAAATGACGTCTGTGAGTACTTATCTATTATTTCCTTATAATAAATACTGGCGGATTCATATTTTCTAATTCTCTCATAAAACCTTGCTATATGGAACAAGTGCTCGGCATCTTTTTCCTGTAAAGCTAAAAGGCGCTTTTGGGCTTCTTGAGTCAAGCTTTTATCTTGCGTTTCATCCTTTAAGAGTTGGGTGAATCCATTTATAGCTTGACGGGTGGCTGTTTGTTCATATTCCGGTTGCCGCGAAGCTTGAAAAAAACAATCTGCTATCTCAAATTTGGCTTTTTTAACTGTTTCGCTATCTGGATAATTTAAAGTGACTTTTTCAAAGGCTTCTTTAGCTTCTATATACTTTTTATCTTTTTTTAAGGCCACACCCACATTGAACTGGGCTTTAACTCCATATTCGCTAAAAGGTGCATTTTCGGCTATGGACTCAAAAATCTCAATGGCGCATTCCAAAGAAGGGAACATTTTCATTCCCATAATCTTCCTCTTCTCGCCTCCCAGAAACCCTTCTCCTATGTTAAATTCCCTCTTGATAATCTCTTTTATATTCTCAAAGGTAGGATACATCCGTAATATCTTATCATAGCTACAATATGCCTCATAATAATAATCCATTTTTTCAAGACAAATACCCCTATAATAAAGAGCAGAGGGAGCATATTTAGAATTGGGGTAATTGAACACCAATTTGTCGAATTCACCAGCAGCCTTTGAATATTCCTTCTCTTGGTAAAGATTAAAAGCCCAATCAAATTGTTCCTTGGGAGTGGGTTTGACGGCATATTTAGGATTAATCCACTTGCCGATCTCGGGCGTCCATATCCAGTAAGCAAAACAAGGCTCGCAAGGTACAAACTGGATAAACATAAAAAAGGCGAGTATAAAAACAAAAATGGAATGATAATTTTTCATAAATATTTCTTGAGTTTTTCTTTCTCCAAATGATAACAGAAAAGGCGGGGTATGTCAAGAAAGTCGATTTTTCTATTTAGGTGAGTTTGGCGCTTAAAAATTTGCCCAAAGAGTGACTATCTTCTCTGGTCATGGCAAGAAATTCTAAACCTACGCAATAGTTTTCTGCAGATGAGTTTTTTTGGATCCAGGCAAGTTTAGAAATCGCTTTAATTTGCGAATATTTTGGATAATCTAAGCTTACAACCATCACTATTCTGGTGGAAATGGGTATAAATTCATGTGAAATAAAACAAACCCCGTTCTGGCTGATATCTTTGCTTATAGAAGGAATGTAAGAATTGGGGAGCTGGTCGAGGTTTTTATATTGAAGGGGTAATCTTATACGAATTCTGGGAAACTTTCTGCGTTCTTCTATGTCTCTATACACAAAAAATCCCCTCCTTCCATTGTCGAAAGAATGGGATTTGTAAGCACTTCGCTCTATTTGTGCGGATTCATGTACTCCCATCCCCCCGAATGGCGAAGCACAACTCCAAATATACCACAATTTAGAAAAAATGTCAAGTCAAGCGAAGGAAAATTATAATAAATTCAAAATTAAAACAAATAGAGGCAAGAGAGGAATAATCAAAAGAGTGCTAAATATCCAGCAGGAATTCGAAAGGTCTTTATCTAAATTAAAAAGATTGGTTAATACCAGGCTTGCGATAGCCACCGGCATAGTGGCTTCAATAAAAACTATCTTTAGCGGCAGACCACCCATAAGTTTATCGTATCCCAACAAATAGGCAATAACCAAAGCGATGCCGGGCATGATAATAAATTTAAGCACACTCATAGAAAAAAGCTGTGCCTTAAACTGCTTAAGAACTCTAAATTTCAAAGTCATGCCAATAGCAAAAAGAAGGCCGAATGTACTTGCGGGAATTAAAATCTTATTTAACTGCCCCAAAATAAAAGGCCTGTTTATCCCGGAGAAATTCAGAATCGCCCCTAAAATTAAACCCAAAAGAGGCAATAATCTTATGCCTTCGGTGAAAATCTTCTTTAAGCTCTCGGTTATATTACACCCGGTTTCGCTGCCGTAGTGTTCAGCTATATAAAAACCGACCGTATAATAAAAGGGTTTAAAATAAAGGCAATAAAGTACTGTGAGCCCAAAGGCAACCTCACCTAAAAGCACAAAAGCCAAAAAGCCGCCCAGGGTATATCCAATATTTGAAAACATAGCGCAGGTTATATAAGAACCTGCTTGTGGTCGATTAAGATGATGAAACTTTACCAGAAATATGGCAGGTAAAATTGCAAGCGTAGAAAGCAATAGCCCTACGAGAGGGAGGGTTAAAATACCGACATTGTCCGATATATCAATTATCCAAAAAGATAAGCATACAATAAGAGGCGTGGCGGTTTTGGTTAAAAAGATGATCATGCTTTTTGAAAAACTCTGGCAATATACCTCCTCCTTGTATCTTCTAAAAAGAATGCCTAGAAAAAGCGAACCAAAAAGAATAATTATGCTAAATATAATTTTTTCTTTTATCATGATTTTTATAATACACCAAAAAAAACTGATTGTCCATATTAAGCTTTTAGCCTTGGTCGTCGTATATTTAACCTAATGCGCGGCAAGTAAAACATCAGCTAATTCGAAGAATAGTCTTCGACTAACTCAAAGAGTAGTCTGTGACTAATTCGAAGAGTAGTCTTCGACTAAAAATAAAAATCCGCCTGATATTAGGTAATACTAAGAACCATATCTACCTGAAAGTTTTTATTTCAAAGTTGATGCCATCTGTTTCAATACTTATAAAACCATTATCGGCTGTGTTATAAACCTTGATATTTTTTTTAACTAACAACTGTTTCGTCTTGTCGATTTTATTCTCCTTTTCTCGGCCGGCACTAATTATAACTACTTCCGGCTTTGCGGTTTCCAGCAATATTTCTAATTCAGTTCCTGCTTGCAACCCATGATGAGGCAGCTTAACTACATCTAATTCCAATCTCTGCTTATAACCAAGTAAATGCCTTAACCCTTCGCCCTGAATATCCCCCGTTAAAAGCAGGCCAAAATTCTTATAGCGGATTTCAAGCACAACTGAATTATTATTTAAATCCTGCACTGTACCAGTAAGTCTTTTTGCGGGGGGATGCAAAACTGTAATTTCTACATCCTCAAATCCCAAAATTGATTGGGCATCATGAAGAGTAAAATGCGGAATTTTTTTCTCGCCTAAAGTATTTATATATTGAGCGAAGCAAAAACTCTCGCTTTTCTGGCCGTTGTCAAAAACAGCACCTATCTCAAAGTTTTCTAAGATAAAATTCAGGCCTCCCAAATGATCGCTCTCCGGATGAGTTAAAACAACGGCCTCAAGTCTTTTTATATTTTTGTTCCACAAAAAGGGCGCAATTATGCTACTACCGCACCCTTTGCAATATGCCCCGCCATCAATCAGCATATGCTCACCCTTCGGAAGCTCAATTAAAATAGCATCACCAAATCCTACATCGAAAAAGTTAACTTTCATAATATCGCCCGATTTTTTAAATATAGGCGCCCAGCTCATACAGCTAAAAATCAAAAGTCCCGCACTTAAGGGATAAAAAGGTTTTAATTTTAACTTGCGGTAATTAAAAATAAAAATCATAAAAAGATAAAAAGCTATGACTGTTCCAGCCGACCAGGCACTTGCTCTATAAAAACCAAAAGGCATAGAGCTCAATAAACCAAGGACTTTTAACAAAAATTCGATTGTCAAGGAGGTCAAGTAGGCCCAAAAATTTGCTAGAAAACCTACGCCAAAAACAACAAAAATAATGGCAAAAATTATAATTAAAAAAGAAAGAGGGATAGCAACTAGATTAGAAACAACGGTCAGGAGCGAAAAATTATTAAAATAACAAATGCTTAGCGGCAATGTAACTATCCAGGCCGCCAGCGAAACTGAAATTGATTTTTTTAAATAAAATTTCAATCTGGCAGGTGGCCCGGCCCCCAAGTTGAGTGCAGCCTCTATTGTGGGTGAAAAATAAATAATTGACAGAAGGCAAACAAACGATAACTGAAAACCGATTGAAAAAATTTGATTGGGACAAAATAAAAGGATTATTAAAGCTGTTATGCCCAGAGAATTTACAATATCGGCTTCCCTCTCAAAAAGAAACCCGATCAAAACCACTGCCGCCATAATAGAAGCTCTGATAACCGGAATCCTCAAGCCGGTAAGCGGAGCATAAAACAAAAGAAATAATAATATTAAAAAAAATCTTAATTTCCTGGGTACACTACCTATTCTTAGCAAAAACATGATAACCACTATAACCAACCCCACATGCAAACCGCTGATGGATAAGAGGTGCATGGTGCCTGTTTTTATAAAAATATTTTCAAAATCCTTTGGTATTTCTTCCCGAAAGCCCAGTAAAATTCCGTTTAATATTTCACGTTGCGGCCAAAATATATAACTTTTGATTCTTGACCTGAGTCTATGGCGTAACGAAAAAGCATATTTTTCAATGAAGTTTAACCTATCGGTGCCCATTTTCTTCACCAGGTTATTTTTTGAAATACTAAAAAGTGCAAAAATTTTATTTCGTTCAAGAAATTTTTTATAGTCGAATTGTCCGGGGTTACCGGGAGAACGAGGCCCTTGAATAGTACCCTCAATAAGCAATTTATCCCCATAGCTAAATGCCTCTTTTTTGCCATAAGCGCTTACCAAAATTTTACCTTCAGCTTTTATCCAATTCTTATCCAGTTTCAAAAACTTGACCTCTAATTTAAATGATGTTTTCGGGCCCGAAAACCGGCTCCTTTTTTCTTTTGGGTCGTCGATAATCGTACCCATGCAAAAGGCTTGTATCTTTTTGGCGGGTAATTGATAATAAAAGTGACTTTTTGATAAGGTATTGTAATTTTTAAAACTAAGCATGCCCAGAAGCAGAAAAAAAATCAAAAGTGAAACATCAAAGGATAATTTTTTTTTGAAAAAGAGAAAACTCGCCAATATCAAAAGGCAAGCCATTATAAAAAGAAGCGAAAAAGAAAGGTTAGCGAAATACTCAGCAATTATTCCTACAGAAAAGAGAATGGCCAGAATAAAGAATGGTTTTCCGTGGAAAGTTAGGCTCTCCCTTAAGACCCCTCCTTTAAAGGAATTAGGAAGGTCTACCTGTGCCCTCAGGGGTATCCCTGTGGATAAAAGGAAAGAGTGAGGTCTACCTGTGTCCACCTGTGCCCGTGAGGGTATTGGGGCATTCTTTAGA
>DAOVKU010000096.1 GCA_030631665.1 Candidatus Omnitrophota bacterium | reverse complement strand
TTCAATAATTTTGTGACTCTCGGCGGAATTAATTCGGGCATATCAGTTATATTCACTTTATTCTATAACTGATGCCCTCATTAAGGAGGGTTAAAAAATGGCAATGAGAAAAAAGATTCATTTAACCGGAAAAGATTTAGCCGGTATGGTGCAGCTGCTCCCAGGGGACATAGGTCAATATGTAATTATTCCGGGAACTCCTGATAGGTTAGCAGCCCTGGTTAAGAAAATACAGAATCCCATGAAGAATTTTTCTTTTATGGAACATACCATGTATACGGGCGATTACGAAGGTATGAAAATTACTGCTATTAATGGGGGGATGTTTTCGGCTAATACCGCCATTACCACCGAGATTGTCTGTAATGTTGAGGCAAAAAACCTGATACGTTTAGGTTCATGCGGGGCCTTACGCGAAGATATCAAGGTGGGCGATTTGATTTTGGCTACCGGTTCCATAAGGGGTGAAGGAGTTACGCCATATTATGTAGATGAGGAATTTGAGACCTTACCTGATAAAAAAATTACTGAGGCATTAATGAAAGCAGCAAACAAGCTCGGCGTAAAGATACATCAGGGAAAAGTCTGGTCGACTGACGCCCTCTTAAGAGAGACAAAAGAATTAGTTGAAGCCAAAGCCGAAGAGGGTGCCATTGCCGTGGATATGGTAACTTCTACGCTCCTGACCATTGCTCAAACCTATAATGTGAAAGCAGCTTCTATTCTGGCGGTGAGCGACAATGTCATGACCGGCGAAATGGGCTTTACAAATCCTGCCTATTACATAGCCCAGACAACTATGATTAATGTGGCCCTGGAGGCAGTTAAGATTTTGGAAGGAAAATGAGAGAATCACCACTTTTCTGGCCAATAAAGTTAAGAGGCAATGTTATTTATTGCCTGGATGAAACCGCTCTCCCACAAAAGCTCCTTTATCGAAAGGCAAAAAATCTGTCACAGGCTGTAGGCCTCATTAAAACCATGAAAACCCGCGCTTTCGGCCAGGTCCTGATGGTTTATAATATTTTTCTATTAATTTTAAAAAAAAATAGATACTTAAAGCCGCAAAGGCAGATTGAGAATTTAAAAAAAGCGGCCTTAAAAATAAATAAAAGCCGGCCCACTTTTCCTTTTCCTTTTTTCACGCAGATGATTTTATCCTGGGCCAACCAGGCTAAAGAGGCAGAAAAGGACATTTTTGCTTTTACGGAAAACAGGATTAAAAAATTCCTTATTAATTTAAGAGAAAAGCGCCTCGACCAGGCTGAGAAGTTAAGCCGTCTTATCAAAGACGGAGACAGCATTTTAACTCATTGTAATGTCAGTGGTTCATTGGTTCTGGCAGCTGAGTTTTGTCGAAAGAAAAATAAGAAAATAAAAATTTTTGTTACCGAAACCAGGCCTTATCTTCAGGGCTCCCGCCTTACGGCTTGGGAGTTGCAAAGGTCAGGTTTTAATGTAACTATTATTCCAGATAACGCTGTGGCCTTGGTGATGTCAGGAAAGTTAGTAAATTTAGTTGTAGTGGGAGCAGACCAGATGGCGCAAAATGGAGACATCGCCAACAAAATAGGCACTTATCAAATTGCTCTCCTGGCCAGGCATTTTAAGCTCCCCTTTTATGTTTTTGCTCCTCCGCCCTCTAAAGCCAAGACAAAAGACGACATTAAGATAGAAATAAGGCCGGAGAAAGAACTATTGGAGTTTGAGGGGAAAAGAATTGCGCCTCAAAAAGCAAAAGGATTTTATCCGGCTTTTGATATTACACCCCACAACCTGATTACCAAACATATTACCCTGGATTTGTAGGATGGTTAAAGAAAAGCAGCTAAAAGAAGAAATTATTAAAATAGGCAAAAGACTCTATGGTTTTCGCCTCTTGGCAGCCAAAGGCGGTAACTTAAGTGCCAGAATAGAGAGAGATTTAATTTTAATAACTGCCAGCGGCAGTTGCTTGGGTCAACTTAAAGAAAAAGACATCCTAAAGGTTGATTTATCTTCTGAAGATACGGTTACAAAAAAAGGCCTGACTACAGAATTTGCCCTGCATAGTTTAATTTATAAAAATTTTCCCACCCCCAGGGTGGTTCATTGCCATCCGCCCTTAATCAATGCCTATTATTCTATTTATGATGAACTTGAAAACGTAACTTTTGAGAGCAAATTATATTTGGGTAAAGTGCCTGTTATTAAACAAATTACTCCAAACATAAGCGAGCCGGAGAAGGTAATAGAAGCCCTGAAAACCAATAATATAGTGGTTATTAAGAATCATGGAGTTGTTTGCATAGCAGATAGTTTTGATGAGGCCTTCTATTTAATTGAAGAATTGGAAGAGTCGGTTAAGATGGCAGGTTTTGCGCGTCTCTTTGCCAAAGAAAAACCGGATGGATTTGATAAAGAGCTAAAAAAGGTCTTAAAAGATACACAGAAGAAATATGATATGTTTTCCAGGGAACATATTCTAAAAATTGTAAGCTTGATTAATCAGGATAAGAATTTTTTATCTAAAGCAGGAGCACTGGGTTTAACAACCAGGGTAGTTATCAAGATAGATGAAGAAGCTGATAAAATTTATAAGTTTGATTTTCGCAATGGTAAAATTGCAAAGGTAGAATATGATGAAAACGCGCCTTTTGTAATTTCCGGTCCGCCTGATGTCTGGAGGTTGATTTTCGAAGGAAAACTTGATCCTTTTGTGGCTACCACGCAGGGTAAATTAAAACTGAAAGGTGATTTGGGAACAATTTCTCGCTGGTATGTGCCTTTCTCCCGCATGTTCTTTTTATTTAAAGAGGTAAAGATAAAATGAAACTGGAATACCAAATGCTTATTGATGGCAATCTCTGCGAGGGAAGGTCTGGTAGGAGAGATAAGGTTATAAATCCCGCTAACGGGCAAGTAATAGCGCAAGTGCCCCTGGCGGACAAAGAAGATGTAGAGTTAGCTCTCGGGGCTGCCCGGTGTGCTTTCGATAAAGGAGAGTGGCCAAAAATTTCTTTAGCTAAGCGAAAAGACTATCTCCTGGAAATTTCGAAGGCTATTCTGGATAACGCGGCAGAATTTGCTCAACTTGAGACACAAAATGCCGGTAAGCCCATAAAGGAATCAACTTTTATGGATATTCCCTCAAGCGCTAAGACCTTCGAGTATTTCGCTCACAACTTAAAACGTTATCTTAAAGGTAGAAAGGTAGAATTGGAATCTTGTGCTGAGAGTTTCCTTTATCCGGAGCCGCGAGGGGTAGTAGTTTTAATTGTTCCCTGGAATTACCCTCTTTTAATTGCCTGCTGGAAGATGGCCCAGGCACTGGCAGCTGGAAATACTATAATTTTAAAACCCTCAAGCTCCACACCTTTATCCGCTTTAAAGCTGGGCGCAATTATGCAGAAAATAGGTTTGCCGAAGGGGGTTGTGAATGTCATAAATGCCCCCGGCATTGAGATAGGTTCTTACCTATGTTCTAATTCAAAAGTGGATATGATTTCCTTTACCGGAAGTAAAGAGGCTGGGGAACAAATTATGTCTTTTGCCTCTAAAAATATAAAAAAGTTAATTATGGAATTAGGCGGAAAATCAGCGAGTATCATTTTAGCTGATTGCGATATTGAGGCAGCAGTTAATGCCAGCTTGTGTTCCATATTTCTTAACCAGGGTCAGATGTGCACTGCTATGTCAAGAATATTGGTTGAGAAAAAGATATACGAAGAATTCAGAAAACAGTTTGTCGAAAAAGCAAAAAGAATAAAATTGGGAGACCCTTTCAACCCGGAGACCCAGATGGGTCCTTTAATATCTTCCGGACAACGAGAGAAAGTAATCTCTTATGCGAAAGAAGGTGAGAGAGAAGGGGCGGAGGTTCTATGCGGCGGTAAAATTCCCAAAGATCCGAAGTTAAAGAATGGATTTTTCTTTGAACCAACTGTTTTTGTAAATATCAAACCAGAAATGAAAATCTTTCAGGAGGAGATATTCGGCCCGGTAGCCTGTCTTAGTGAATTTTCTTCCATCAGCCAGGCTGTTGAACTTGCCAATAACAACTCTTTTGGCCTGGCCTGTTCTATTTGGAGCCAAGATTTAGAAAAGGCCAAAAAATTAAGCATGCAAATTAATGCCGGGGTGATATGGATTAATACTTACGGCTCATTTTATAATGAAGCGCCCTATGGAGGCTTTAAAGGAAGTGGATTTGGAAAGGAATTGGGCCGGGAAGGTTTTCTTGAATATACCCGTCTTAAGCACGTCAATTGCGATTTATCGGAAGGCGGCAAACCTTTAGTCAGTCAGTGGTATGCTTTTTAGCATGCAGAAGTCAGGATTTAAAGAGAAAAAAATACTATAGAGAAGATAATGGACGAAACACGAACCACGAATAGGGAGGTTAATTTATATGGATATAGCGGCTAGTTTAAGAGAACAAGGACAAAAAACCCCTAATAGGCCAGCTATCATTTTTCGCGACCAGATAATTACTTTCAGTCAGATGATTTCCATGGTCAATCGTTTAGCTAATAATTTAAATGAACGAGGAATTAAAAAAGGTGATAATGTTGCGGTATATCTGCCTAGCTGTCCGGAATATATAATTTCCTATTTTGCTATATTTAGCCTGGGGGCTGTTATTGTGCCGTTGGATCCAAATTTGACTTCAGGGGAAGTTGTTGGTGTTTTAAAACATGCGGAGGCCCCCCTAATTATCACTAAATCTTTAAAAGATAGCTCTTTTTTAAAACTAAAAGAAGAAGTGCCTAATTTAAAAGACATTATTGTGCATGTAGATAGTGAAGAAGTGGAGGGTTTCACTTCTTTTAAAGGAGTTTTAGCTAAGAGTCGGGATGAAATTCCAGCAGTTAAGATTGAAGATAATGATGTGGCTGTGATTTTTTATACTTCAGGCACTACCGGAAAACCTAAAGGAGTAATGCTTACCTATAAAAACCTTGAAAATGCCTGTAAGACAATGAAGGAAGTCGGTGTTCAAAAATACTTTGGCGATATGCAAATTTGCGCTCTTCCACTTTCACATATAGGTGGAATGATTTATTTGCAGATGGCAGCTGAGTATGGCATAAGCACTCTCTTAATGCAGCGCTTTATACCGATTGAATTTTTAAAAAATGTCGAAAAATATAAAGTAAACTGGTTTCATCTTGTGCCGGCTATGTTTATGGCCCTCTTGCAGTTAAAAGAATTTGAAAAATATGATTTGACCAGTGTTAGCGGAGTGGATATCTTTGGCGCGCCCAGCCCGCCCAGCTTAATTCAGCGTTTTGGTAAATATTG
>DAOVKU010000103.1 GCA_030631665.1 Candidatus Omnitrophota bacterium | reverse complement strand
TTCGAACCTCCGACCTCCTGCTCCCAAAGCAGGCGCGCTAACCAAGCTGCGCTACGCCCCGCATAATTCTTTATGTATAAACTCTCCGACCTTCCGCCTCAGGCGGACGCGCTAAACCAAGCTGCGCTACGCCCCGATTAATTTCTTAAGTTGCAAAATATTATAACAAATTGACGCTCTAAAAGTCAATTGTATTTGAAGATTCTTTTGTCTTAAGGACTTGCTAATCCGGTTTATTTTAAGTATAATATTAGAAAATAATCATGAAAAAGCAAACAGTCTATAAACTCTTCACAATCACTATACTTATAGTATTAATTCTTGGCGGCATGGCTGTCTTTCTGAATAATTATCTCTTGCCTGTAAAATTGGAAAGCTTCCTGCAAAACACCTTGACAGACGCACTTCAGAAGCCTGTCTGTTTCGAGAAAGTCGGTTTTAATATCTTTAAAGGCGTGGTTATTAATGATATCACAGTTTTCCAGACGCAGGAGAAAAAAGAAGTCTTTTTTAAGGCCAAGTGTGTCAGTTTTAATCCTCTACTTCTGCCCCTTATTAGGAAAAAAGCGGTCATAACACATCTTGCCATAGACAGGTTAAATATCAAGCTTAAAAGAAACAAAGAGGGCAAGTTGGATGTACTTGAAGCACTTAGTTCTAAATTTAAAACTCAAAACCGGGAAAAATTTTCAGTTCTCATTACAGATTTTACGCTAAAAAATTCAACTATTACGCTAGAAGACTATTGGTTTGAAGAACCTCAAATTACTGTTTTTGAGAATCTTAATGCGTATGCCCGCTTTTCCCTGCCATCTAAAGTAAAATTTAAGTTCAACAGCCGCATAAAAGACAAAGCCAAAAATATCTCTCTAAAAGGGACCTACTACCTCACTAATCAATCTCTTAACTTGAACTTAAACTGCCTTGATTTCAATTTCCATAAATTTTCTCCCTACTTTAAGGATAAATTCGCCCTCCCAATTGAAAACGACATCACCGATATTGCCGCCGGCATTACCATTGATTCTAATAAAAAATTAACTGTCGACGGAACTATCTACATTAACAACGTGCAAATTACCATGATATCACTAACTTTACATGGCAACCTGGTAATAAGGGGCGGGGCAATTTACGACTTAAAAAATAAGACACTGGACAAAGCCAAGGGTTTTATGGTCCTAAGAAACAACAACATAAGAGGTGTGCTCTATATTGATAACCTGGAAAACATCGAGGGAAAAATCAATTTTACCAAGGAAGGGTTATTCATCGAAGAATTGAATGCCAGGACAAAAGGTATATCTCTTACATGCGAGGGATATCTTAAAAATTTCAACTATCCCGAGCTCAAACTCACCATTAAATCAGACCTTAAATTACAGGAAGCCATCGGCCAATTACCGCCTGTTTTCAGAGAAAGTCTTAAAGACATTGAAATAAAGGGTGACTCTGTTCTGTGTGTTAACGTTGACGGAACACTTAAGGAATTCTGGAGTCTCGATTTTGCAGGTAGCGTTGAATTAACAGATGTAGTAATCAAAAGTATCAAACCACCTGTTGAAATTAAAAATATACAGTCGAAACTTAATTTCACCAAAGACGAGATTACCATTGATATTTCAAGCATGGAAGTCAAAAATACTACATATTCTGCCATAGCTAAAATGACTGATTTCAAGCAACCGCTTATCGATTTTAAATTAAATTCAGACGATACCTTTAGCACCGGAAAAGTGAACTTTTCTCAACAGACAGCGCAACTTGAAGATATAAGCGGAAAGTATAAAGGTGTAGATTTCGAGCTTTCGGGACGAGTCTATAATTTCACCGACCCGGTTTTAAACATATATGTCAAATTAAATTCATCTATAGAAAATTTAAAAAACGCCGTTCCTAAGCTCAAAGACCAAATACAAAAGTTAAAACTCACAGGCAAGATAAATTCCAGTCTTTACTTTGAGGGTAAAGCCGCTAAGCCTCTTGACGGCTTTGCAAAAATAAAGGCCTCTTCGCCACAAATTGGGGTGACAGGTCTTAAAATTAACACAGTGCAGCTCAATGCCCAGTTAAAGAATAAAAAAATATCTATTAATGAACTAAACGGAAATTTTTACGGCGGACAGTTGGAATTTAACGCTACGAACGATCTTAAGAATCCAAAACAACCGCGTTTTGAAGCAAACCTCAACCTCTCTAATGTTGACTTAAATAAACTATCGAAAGATACTAAATTAAAAGATAAAAAAATTAAAGGCACGGGTGCCTTAAAATGTTCTATGGGTGGAATTTTAAATAATACTAACTCTTTTAAGGGCTCCGGCTGGATTAGCTTAAAAAATGGCCATTTATGGGAGATGCCTCTTTTGAAAAAATTAGCTGGTTTCATTGATATCCCGGAGCTGGAAAAGGTAGTTTTCACAGACGCTTCTGCTAATTACCGCATAGGGGGCAACCGCCTTACTACCGAAGATTTAACACTCTCAAGTGAACGTGTATCAATGACATGTAAGGGGGCTTTAGGATTTAAGGGCGGACTTGATTTTCTTATAGAAACACAGTTTTCTGAAGAATTCTATAAGACTATGGCTGAAAAGGGGCGCGTGGCGCCAATCTTTCTGGAAACTTTAGCTAAATATGCTTTACGTATACAGCTAACAGGCACATTGGAAAAACCAAAATTTACAATTAAGCCAATTTCTATCGAATATATCTTAAAAGAAGAACTCTTTAAAGGCCTTGAGAAAATTTTCAAGTAATCTTAGCTAAAAATTTTTTAGCCCTTAAAAGTGCCTTTGCTCTGTGGCTAATTTTATTTTTCACCTCCGGACCGAGTTGAGCAAAGGTTTTTTTGTATCCGGTTGGAATAAAGACAGGGTCATAACCAAAACCGTAGCTGCCGCGTCTTGAGACGGTGATATGGCCGCCAATAGTGCCCCTGATGATTTTAAGAATTTTCCCCTCCCGAGCAATGGCGATAGCACAGACAAAACGCGCCTTTCTTTTTCTTTCAGGCATGCCTTTTAATAACGCAAGCAATTTCTTATTGTTTTTTAAGTCGTTAGCAGCTTTCCCCGAAAATCTTGCAGAAAATATGCCCGGTGCACCACCGAGAGCTTCTACTTCTAATCCGGAATCATCAGCCAGGGTTAAAAGGCCTGTGCACTTGGCAATCGTAACGGCCTTCTTGGCAGCATTTCCCGCAAAGGTCTTTCTGTCTTCCTTGACATGAGGCACATTCTTAAAACCGCGGAGAGCAACTACTGTGATTTTCAGATCTTTAAGGAGGGATTTGAGTTCTTTTTTCTTCTTGGGATTTCTGGTGGCAACAAGAAGCTTCATTAAATTTTTATTTCTTTTTTTTGTATAGCAATCAGTTCTTCTATGCCCTTTGAGGCAAGGTCAACTAAATTATTCATCTGGGTCTTAGTAAAAGTGCCTTTTTCCGCCGTGGCCTGCACTTCCACAAGCTTGCCTTTGTCGGTCATAACAACATTCATATCAATCTCTGCCTGGCTATCTTCTTCATAGGCAAGGTCAAGCATTGTCTTTGCGTCCACCACGCCGACAGAAATAGCCGCCACATAACCTCTAAGAACGTTTTCCTCAATTATTTTTTCTTTCCTGAGTCTCTCGATAGCAATAGCCAGCGCTATAAAACTACCTGTGATAGAAGCACACCTTGTGCCGCCGTCGGCCTGAATAACATCGGAATCAATTCTGATAGTTCTCTCGCCTAATTTTTCTAAATCTGTCACCGCTCTCAAACTTCTGCCAATTAAGCGTTGAATTTCAAAAGTCCTTCCGCTTACTCTTCCTCTAAGCCCTTCTCTTAAAGTGCGCGTGTGTGTAGAACGAGGCAACATGCCATATTCGGCTGTTACCCAGCCTGTACCAGTATTTCTCAGGAAATGAGGCACTCTATCATCCACACTAGCGGTACAAATTACTTTTGTGTTTCCCATCTCAATTAAACATGAACCTTCCGCATATTTTGTATAGTTTTTAGTTATTTTCACCGGCCTCATTTTTTCAAATCTTCGTCCGTCTAAACGCATTTTAACAAACCTCCGTTATCTTCTGTTATTAATGATATATGCTCTTGCCTCTGGAATCAATAGCTACTACGGCAGGGAAATTTTCAACTTCTAAATAAAATATAGCCTCAGGGCCAAGCTCCCTGTATTTGATAATATTTGCTTTTTTCACTCTCTTGGAAAGATAAGCACCGCATCCCCCCGGAGCTACCAGGTAAAGAGCCTTAAATCTTTTTATGGCGCTTGCAACCTCCTGCCCCCGCCCTCCTTTACCGACTGTCGCTGCCAGGCCGGCTCTAAGCAATGAGGGTGTAAATTTATCCATTCTGGATGATGTAGTCGGGCCGCATGAACCAATGATTTTTCCTTTGGGGGTATTAGTGGGGCCGGTATAATAAATTATCTGCCCTTTTAAATTAAAAGGTAATTTCTTTTTTTTCTTTAAAGAAGAAAATAATAACTTATGAGCTAAATCCCTGGCGGTAAAAAGC
>DAOVKU010000120.1 GCA_030631665.1 Candidatus Omnitrophota bacterium | reverse complement strand
GGCTTTTTTCTTTCTTTCTCAGTAAAATCAAAACTTCTGTCGTAATCATCAAGATCTATTATTATCATATCATCTATCACGGGATATTGATCTGAGTTCTTGATTTTGGTATGACTTTTAAGTATCCCGTATTTCTGCTCTAACCCTTCTATATGATTCTCGAGCACTTCCCCTCCCAAAGCAATCTTAGCCTCTAATCTTTGAAAAAACTTTTCCTTTTCTTCTTCGTTCATAGCATCAACCTCATACCTTGTTCTTATGCAAATATTCAGGTCCCATAGGCATTTTGTTTCCCGCAAGGCAGAACCATCCGGATATATGGTTATGGTCCGCATTGACTTTGAGTAATCTCTTTTCTCATCAAATATAGAAAAACGACCAAACCTGCCTCCGTCTTCTGTAATAATAAAAGTATAGGCGCCTTGATAGCTCAAGGGATATTGTCCGATATCATAGCCATCCAGCAAAGGGTCTATATAAAAATCACCTTCTTCGGGGTCTTCTACTAAAAGCAAGGCATGGTCAAAAAGCCATGGAAAAGGCAGGTCATACTGCGGGTCGGTTATAGAAAATTCATCATTAAAAAGCGCTATATATGATTTTATGCCGGCGAGTTTTAACATTGCCATGCACAAAAGCGAAAGGTCCTTACAATCGCCATATTTATTCCTAAACACCTGGTTTGTTGGATGCGGCTCGAGCGCATGGTCGCCGAATGACATAGATACATATCTAAAATTTTCCTGAATATATTCAAGAATAATTCTTATTTTGTCCCTGGTAAGTTCGTTACCTTTAATTAATTCATGAACTTTATCTTCTATCCGCTTATTCACTACCAGATTTTCTTCTATCAACCGCCAATACCAGTCGGATATATCTGCCCAGCTTTCTATGGAAGAAAATTCAACACAGTCTTCTATATTATCTAAATTGGGCGGGGGTAAAAATTCTTCAGTTTCTTGCCGGTCATCAATTTCCTTCAAATGCCAGCTATATATTACTCTTGATTCATCTTCCTCTATTTTAGGCTCATGTTTTAGATTAAACTCTTTGTATTTCACATTGGCACTTCCGGGCAGGATTACCGTGAGTTTAAATTCTCCAAAAGCTACCCTTGGAGGCACGTAATCAACATACCAGAAGTGATTTTCGATAGGCATCCTGTCTGCCACTAGTGTATACTCACATTCTATAATAGAGCCAACATTAACTTCAGGCATTGTTATAACCTTAACCCTGGCATCTGAATACATTGGGTAGCCTTTATAGACCTGAAAATCCTGAATCTTAGAATATTTGTGCCTCTTGCCATCGGGGGTTATGGTGTATGCCTTTATATCAACGATTTTCTCTCTGCTTTTATCATAATGAAGCGGTATTTCCCCCAACGCCCTTGCATCTTCTTTTTGGATCTTAAGCTTGTAATGCGTTTTTTCTATAACAGACCAATCATCTTTAAGTTCCACGCTTACTTCTTTAAGAAGAATCAGAGCGCTACGATCGCTATGTTTTTCTTCCCATGTTACCTCTTCTTCCTGCTGAGCAGCAACTAAAGAAAAACACATCAATAAACCGAAAATAATAATTGTTAAAGAAAAAATAACTTTTTTCATCGGCCTAGATAGAGATTTTAATAGAGTCATCATATATTTATTCTTTGTTCTTCCATTATAAACACAACATCTTTAAATTTACAGCTTTTTCGCACTTCCTAATTCTATATCTTTAAATCTTCATTCCATAATAGTAAAGGAAACACGTTCCACCCGCTTGAATTTTAACTCAAAGCATGATAACATTTCAAATAAAGGAGGTAACTTTGATGATTAAAAATTTTATTACATTTATCCTCACTAATTTTACTCTTACTTTTCTCCTAATTGGTCTGCTTTGTGCCCTGGTCTCACTTATGAAAAAACCAAAACCCTTAGAGCGAAAGGTGATAATCAAAGCCTTCTTCTCATACTATCTTCTGTTTAGTATCGGCGTTGGTTATAGTTACAATTTTATCTGTCATGTATTTTTTCAGGAAATGGCTGCCGCTTTTATCGGCTGGGCAAATAGCCCGTTTCAGCTTGAAGTGGGCTTTGCCAGTTTAGGCTTTGGCGTTATTGGTTTGATTGCGTTTCGCGCTCGCCTCGGATTCCGTGCCGCTGCTGTTATCGGGCCATCATTGTTTTGTTGGGGGGCTGCAGGAGGACATATCTACCAAATGATTACGGTACATAATTTTGCTCCTGGTAACGCCGGCATTATGTTCTGGTCTGATATCATATTGCCAATAATAGGACTTACTCTTCTGTATCTACAATATAAATCAGAAAAATCTTAATAGTGTTTAAGGTCAGGAATTTAACAGATTAACATATGGAAAATGGGAAAATCAGGGGACACAATACTTATTTATTTTGCCTACATTAGAATAAATACATTAAATATGGGCGGGATTAAGAAAAAGTAGCCTGTCCCCTTTTTTCATTTTAAATAAGCCTTAATAATCTTCTGCTCTTCAAGGGGTTTGCTTTGGCTGTCTACAGAAATATTCTCCATTTTTTCTACCACATGATAACCATTTACTACTTCACCGAATATCGTGTGGTTCATATTTAACCATGGAGTAGAAGCTGTGGTAATGAAAAATTGGCTGCCGTTTGTATTGGGGCCCGCATTAGCCATTGCCAAAATACCCTTCTTATCAAATTTAACATCCTTACTGCACTCATCCTCAAAGGATTTGCCCCACAGAGATTCACCTCCGCGGCCGGTTCCTGTCGGATCACCGCCTTGTATCATAAAAGCTTTTATTATTCTATGAAATATTACCCCATCATAGTAGCCTTTTTTAATTAAGCCCACAAAGTTTTCACATGTTTTTGGAGCAATATCCGGGTAAAGCTTAAGTTCTATGTTTCCCTGGGTTGTCTCAATAACAATGATTGTTTCTTCGGCCATAACACTTCCTCCGCTATAGATTAAAATAGCCATTAAAAATATAAACAGTAATATCTTTTTCATTTAAACCTCCTGCGTTATGTTTAGTGTATCAAAGCAGGTTAATAAAATCAACAAAAGCATTCCACTTGCGATAAAATTTGAAAATTATAAATGGCGGGTTTGGATAGAATTGGTAAATGGTAATTCCCCTGCCCGCCTTAGGCGGGCAGGTTTGGGTATATTTTTTATCTTACTGGCCAGCCATTAACAGGCCACCCAATAAAACCATTATTAAAACCTGAATAATCCATCCTATGGCACAAACCAATACTGCCCGGCCGGTAGAGGTATAATCAAGAGCTTGTCTAACAGCAACAACCATGGCAATAAGCATCCACACTGAAGCTATGAAAAAAACTATGTTTAAAAAACCGGGTATAATTCCCAGGACGCGAATAAGTCCCGG
>DAOVKU010000081.1 GCA_030631665.1 Candidatus Omnitrophota bacterium | reverse complement strand
GGTTTTACCCGGAGACCTGGTTATAGGCGCTGATTCTCATACCTGTACCTATGGGGCCCTGGGTGCTTATGCTACCGGCGTTGGCTCAACTGACCTGGCAGCGGCTATGGCAACCGGCAAATGCTGGCTTAAAATTCCGGAGACGATTAAGTTTATACTCAGGGGCAGGTTAAAAAAATGGGTAAGCGGGAAGGATATAATTCTTTTTATCCTGGGCCAAATCGGCGTAGATGGTGCTTTAAATACGGCCATGGAATTTTCTGGGCCGGTGATTGAAAAGATCAGTATGGATGAACGTTTTACCATTTGCAATATGGTCATAGAAGGAGGCGCCAGAGCCGGACTTATTGAGCCGGACGCAAAAACTCTTCAGTATGTTAAAAAAACCGGAGAGAAGCGAAAGCCAAGAATTTTTAAATCAGACCCCGATGCTAAATATAAAAGTATTAAAGAATATGATTTATCAGACATGGAACCTCAGGTTAGCTTGCCATTCTCTCCAGCTAATGTGAAACCGGTCGGTAAGGTGAAGGGTGTCTATGTAGACCAGGTGGTTATTGGTTCTTGCACCAATGGCAGGATGTATGATTTAAGAGCCGCCGCCCAGATTTTAAAAAATAAAAAAGTAAATTCTAAAGTAAGATTAATAGTTATACCGGCCACGCAGAAGATTTATCTACAGGCTATCAAGGAAGGCCTGGTTGAAATTTTCATCAAGGCCGGCGGTGTTTTTTCTACGCCAACCTGTGGCCCCTGCCTTGGTGGCCATATGGGAATACTGGCTAAGGGCGAGAAGGCCGTGGCGACAACCAATAGGAATTTTATTGGCAGAATGGGGCATCCCGCCTCAAAAGTTTATCTGTCCAGCCCTCAGGTTGCTGCTGCCAGCGCTATAGCCGGGAAGATTATTCATCCCGCAGATGTGCGACAGAAAACAGAAGACAGATAATAAAGGACAGAAAAAAATAAAAAAACTTCTGATTTCTGATTTTTGTTTGGGAGAAGAATAGATGAAATTAAAGGGTATGGTTTGGAAATTTGGTGATGATGTAAATACAGATGAAATAATCGCCGCCAGGCATTTGGTTTCTACGGATGAAAAGGAACTTGGCAAGTATTGCATGGATACCATTCATCCCGGATTTTCATCTAAGGTTTCTAAGGGTCACATTATAGTTGCCGGTAAGAATTTTGGCTGTGGTTCAAGCCGTGAACATGCACCGTTGTCTATAAAAGGCTGTGGTATTTCTTGTGTTGTAGCAAAGAGCTTTGCAGGTATTTTTCTAAGAAATTCTATAAACATGGGTTTGCCGCTTGTTGAATGCAAAGAGGCCGGAAAAATTAAAAAAGGCGATGAACTTATCGTTGATTTTGATAAAGGTAAAATTAAAAATCTCACCCAGTGCAAGGAACATCAGGTTGCTGAATTTCCTGAATTTTTAAAAGATATTATTTTAAGCGGAGGATTAATGACATGGATAAAAAAGACAAAGCAAATTATAAAATAGGCGTTATTCCGGGTGATGGAACCGGCCCGGAAGTTGTTAGAGAGGGGCTTAAAGTTTTAGAGGCAGTTTCTCAGGCGAGAAATTTTTCTTATTCTCTTACGCATTTTGATTTTGGCGGGGAGCATTACCTTAAGACCGGAGAAGTTTTACCTGATTCCGTCCTTGAAGAGCTTAAGACCCTCGATGCCATATATCTTGGTGCCATCGGCCATCCGGATGTCAAGCCGGGAATTTTAGAAAGAGGCATTTTGCTAAAAATTAGATTTGCCCTTGACCAATATATAAATTTGAGACCCATTAAACTTTATCCGGGAGTTTGGACGCCCATCAAAGATAAAGGCCCGCAGGATATAGATTTTGTGGTGGTAAGGGAAAATACAGAAGGTTTTTACGTAGGTGAGGGAGAATTTATAGATAAAGACACGGAAAAAGAAGTAGCATTGCAGGTTTCTCGCAATACTTACAAGGGAGTTGCAAGATGTGTAAAATTTGCTTTTGAATATGCCAGAAAAAGAAATAAAGAAAAAAAACTTACTCTTTGCGGCAAAACCAATGTTTTAACATATGCTTTTGACCTCTGGCAGAGGGTTTTTGACAAAATAAGTAATAACTATAGCGATATTAAAAAAGATTATGCGCATGTTGATGCTATATGCATGTGGATGATAAAAAATCCTGAATGGTTTGATGTAATTGTAACCGATAATATGTTTGGCGATATCATTACCGATTTAGGGGCAATGATACAGGGAGGCATGGGTATTGCCGCCGGTGCCAATTTGAACCCGGAAGGCGTATCTATGTTTGAACCTATTGGTGGTTCGGCTCCTAAATATACCGGAAAAAACGTGATTAATCCCCTGGCTGCAATTTCGGCGGTAATGATGATGCTTGAGCACTTAGGGCAGAGGGAAGCAGCCAAAATGATTGAAGACTCAATAATAAAAGTTACAAGCACCAAGTTGAAGAGTTTATCGGCCGGCAAAATGGGCTATACTACGCAGGAAGTCGGGGATTTAGTAGTAAAGCATCTGGATTAAAATTAATAATAAAGTGAATGAGGGATTTAGTTATGAAAAAGAGATATAATCTGGCTGTAGTTGGTGCCACCGGTGCGGTGGGACAAGAAATGCTGAAAGTCCTTGAGAAAAGTTCACTTAGCGTAAATAAGCTTAGGCTGTTGGCCTCTAAACGCTCTGTTGGCAGGAGCCTAAAGTTTAAAGGCAGCCGCTTTAAGGTAGAAGAGCTAAAAAAGAATTCTTTTAGCGGCATAGATATTGCCCTTTTTAGTATCGGGGCAAGTTTAAGTAAGAAGTTTTCTCCTCTGGCGGCGAAATCAGGAGCAGTGGTTATTGACAATTCGAACGCCTTTCGCATGGATAAAAATGTTCCTTTGGTTGTGCCTGAAGTCAATCCCGAGACAATTAAAAAACACAGAGGCATTATCGCTAATCCCAACTGTTCAACTATACAATTAGTTGTAACGCTTAAACCTCTTTACGACGCGGCCGGCATAGAAAGATTAGTAATTTCTACTTATCAAGCTGTTTCCGGTTGGGGCAAAGAGGCTGTGGACGAACTTATTGGGCAGTCAAAATCTGTCCTTGCTGGCCGGGAGGCACAGGTAAATAAAAAAATCTTACCTCACCAAATAGCCTTTAATCTTTTTCCTCAAATTGATATTTTTTTAAATAATAGCTATTCCAAAGAGGAAATGAAGATGGTTTATGAGACGAGAAAAATTCTTGAAGACAATTCGCTTAAAATTACTTCCACCTGTGTGCGGGTACCGGTTTTAATTTCTCATAGTGAGGCAGTTAATATTCAGACTAAAAAGAAATTAACGGCTCAGAAAGCAAGACAAATTTTGAAGAAAGCTCCCGGCATTAAAGTAATTGATGAACCGGCAAAATCAAAATATCCTACTCCGCTTTTAGCCGAAGGGAAAGATTTTACTTATGTTGGCAGGATAAGGGAAGATATTTCCCACCCAAGAGCACTCAATTTATGGATTGTTTCAGATAATTTACGAAAAGGTGCTGCTCTTAATGCAGTCCAGATTGCAGAAATTTTATGAGGAATCTCCTGCTTGAAATAGAATATGATGGTTCTGGATATGCCGGGTGGCAAATTCAAAAGAATGCTTTAAGTATTCAGGAAATTTTAGAAAAAAAACTTTCTTTGATATTGGGTGAAAAAATAAGGCTGACTGCTGCCGGCAGAACCGACGCCGGTGTTCATGCCCGAAAACAGGCAGCCAATTTTAAAACTCATGCAACCTTAAATGCCGATAGAGTTTTAAAGGCATCTAATACCTTATTGCCAAGGGATATTTGCGTAAAGTCGGTAGAAGAAGTTGCGCTTAATTTTAATGCACGGTTCTCTGCCAAATCTAAAATTTATCGCTATTTTATCTACAATTCAAAAATAAAAAGTGCTTTCTGGTATAAATATTCCTGGCAGGTACCTTATAAACTCAACGCTTCCCTGATGAGAAGAGAGCTTAAGAAAATAGTCGGCAGGCATAATTTTAAGTCTTTTGCGGCTTCAGATAAAAAGATAAGGCGGATGGAGAGAAAAATATCAAAAGCTTCTTTGAGAAAGAAAAATTCTTTTTTTATCGTTGATATAGAGGGAGAGAGCTTTCTTTATAATATGGTTAGAAACATCATAGGGACGCTCGTCGAAATTGGGCGTGGAAAATTGCCCCCCGGCAGCATGAAAAGAATTTTAAAGACAAGAAATAGAAAAGAAGCCGGACCCTGTGCCCCCGCCCACGGCCTGCATTTGGTCAAGGTTAAATTTTAAAAAGAGTATTTATTATGGAAAAAGTATTACCCAGAAGAAGTAAACTTCCCATAGCCAGTTTTTTATTAAGCCTCATCTTTTTTATACCCTTAACTGAAATTCTGGCCATTATTTTGGGAATAGCGGCTCTTATTAGAATTCATAAGTCTCATCATACTTTAAAGGGTGAAGCCCTGGCTGTAGTCGGTATTATCTTCGGAGCGATTAGATTGTTGTTTTTAATAGCCATAACGGTTTTATGGATAGTTACAGCTCCTCACATAAAACCAAGTTTTCTTAAGGCGAGACAGAATGTCAAAGTTGCTAAAGTGTATATCGATTTCTTGCGGCTGGAACAACTAATAAATGAGTATTATCAGCAGCACCAAGAGACGCCAGGGAATTTATTGATTTTGAAAGAAAGCGGCATGGTGAAGACCTTGCCAGTTGACCCATTCTCTAAAAATGGACAGATTTATAAATATAAATTCGGCAGGCAGGCTATAGAAATTTATCCAAAGGCAGATTTTTTAATTTACAGCGTGGGACCAGACAGCCATGATGACGGGGGGCGCAAACAATATTCAACTCAAGATAAAAAGGGAGATATTATTAAGGTTGGTCAAATAAAGCCCCACTTTAAAAAGGAGGAATAAAATGAAAAATTTTTTCTCATTTTTCTGGCAAAGCATAAGTAATTTTGATTTTTATAAAAAGGTCATAAATTTTAAAACCGCTACTGTTTTTAAATATCTTTTGATACTTTTATTTATTGCTAGTATCCTTATTTCTTTGGGAGTTAGCAAGAAAGTACACGACTTTGTTAATGAGGCAGGTGATTGGGTTATAATGAATCTGCCTGTTATTGTTATAATAGATGGCGTAGTTAGTGTAGATGCCAAGATGCCAATTATAATAAAAAAAGAAAATTTTGAAATTATCATTGACACCACCGGCCAGACTTCTTCCATAGATGAATCGGTTAAACAGGGTATGTTGCTCACAAAACATAAATTGACATACAAACAGTCGCAAACCCAGACGAATACTTATGAGCTCTCAAAAATTAAAGAACTTATTCTGGATAAAAATACTATTAACAGGTGGAAAAAAAATGCTTTTAGAATTGCCTTCCCTTTAATTTTTGTAGCTTCCTTCATTTATTATGCTATAGCCAAGACTCTTCAAATTTTGTTATTCAGCTTTTTGCCTTTCGTAATTTCCGGAGCCAAGGGCCTGAAATTAAAATATTCTCAAATTTTCAAAATAGCTGCTTTCAGTTTAACTTTGCCTTTTATTCTGGCCGCAATAGTGGAGGTTTTCCTTTTCAGAGTCAGATTTTTCCCAATTTTATTTATTTTGATTTATTCCGTCTACCTGGTAAAAGGTACTCTTGCTTGTTGTGATAAAATGAAAATCGAAAATCAAATAAATCCATAATTCATAAAACATCAGCAAAATTAGCTATTTAATTGCTTTAAATAAAGTTGTTTTTTTGTTTTCTATTATGATGGTAATGGTTTTGGTGTTTTTTAAAAAAGTATGTATGGTGGAACCCGGAACTAAATCGAAAAAATTATTTATTTAAGTAATGAATAATTCAAAAAAAGTGCTCTTGGTATATCCGGGTAAGTATAATATGGCATTCCCTGAATTGCCGTTGCTTTTATGAGCAAGATTAGAGGATTTGTATAGTAGGTATAGGCCTGAAATTGATTGGCTAAAATTTAGACTTGACATATCCTCTTGAATATGTTAATATTTTTTCACTTCGAGTGCTTGTAATATAAGTTGTCAAATAGAGCAGCAGGTGGGCGGGAGTAGGAATTTCTCCTGCTTTTCTTATCGCAGGTTATGAAAAATTTAATTAGACTCCTCCTTAGGCCGTTTCATTAAAGAAAAAGAAAGGCCTACCCTTTTTAGGGTTAAAGGAATCGGGAAGGTCTACCTGTGCCCTTAGTCGAAGACTACTCTTCGAGTTAGGGGTATCCCTGTGGATTAGACCCTCACTTAAAATGAAAGAGTGAGGTCTATTCTTTAGAATTAACTCGAATTTTAAACAAAGATGAAAACTT
>DAOVKU010000014.1 GCA_030631665.1 Candidatus Omnitrophota bacterium | reverse complement strand
GAAAGCCTATGAGCAATAACAAAAACTGTTCTTCCCTTTATTAAATTATTAATTGCTTGCTGGACAAGCATTTCTGAGTGCGTATCTAGCTGCGAGGTGGCTTCGTCCAGGATTAAAATAGGCGAATTTTTCAAAATAGCTCGGGCAATAGCCAGCCTCTGCTTTTCTCCTCCGGAGAGCTTAAAACCTCTATCTCCCACTATAGTTTTATATTTAAGCGGTAAATTCACTATAAAATCGTGGGCATTGGCTATTTTAGCCGCTTTTTCTATCTCTTTCTGACTTGCTGTCGAACCGTAGGCAATATTTGCTTTCACTGTATCATTAAAAAGAATGGTTTCCTGTGTAACCATACCTATTTGACTTCTTAATGATCCTATAGTTGCTTTTTTTATATCCTTGCCATCAAGTAAAATTTTACCTTTAGTCGGGTCATAAAAGCGGGGTAAAAGATTTACCATGGTGGTCTTACCTACGCCGCTTGGGCCTACCAGGGCTATGATGTGACCACATTTAACTTTTAAGTTGATATCCTTCAAGACATGCTTATCTTCATAGCCAAACCACACTCCTTCAAAAATAATGTCTTGCTCAATTTGTTTTATATCAACAGCTTCCTTGGATTCTGAGATAGTGGGCTTGGTATCGAGTATATCGAATATCCTGGTAGCCGCAGCCAGGGCTTGTTGATTTATAGTATGTATTTTGGAAAGCCGCTTAAAAGGAGTGCTCATTTGTGATACACAACCTAAAAAAGCAAAAAAAGCACCCGGGTCAAGCGTTCCCTGAACTACGGCTTTACCTCCTACAAGCATAATCCAGGCGGCGCATGCCACAGTTATAAATTCGGTTAAAGGGCTGACAGAAATTATGCGCTTGACAGACTTAAGCATAATTTTAAAAAAAGACTGATTCTCATTTTTGAATTTATTAACTTCGTACTTTTCCATTGAAAAAGCCTTAACAATTCTTATGCCGGAAAATGTCTCAAAAAGAATGGCGTTTATATCAGCCATTTTCTCCTGGCTCATAGTACTAATCCTGCGCAACCGCTTACCTATTTTAATGATCGGAAAAATAACCAATGGTATTATCAAAAAGGCAATAATAAGTAAAGAGGGTGGAATTTTAAAATTAACAAGTATAAAGCGCAACCAAATAAACAAAACTATTAGTTGGATACTTTGAAAGATTAAATCTTTTAAACCTTCTGAAATTGCATTCTGGACAACCCCAACATCGTAAGTAATTCTCGAAACAAGGGTTCCGGCTTTACTGTGGGAGTAAAAACTTAAACTTAAGCCTAATAATTTTTTATAGAGTTTGTTTTTAATATCGCGAACTACACTGAGACTCAATTTACTAATTAAAAATTCTTGCAGAAATGTAAAAATTCCTTTTAAAAAATAAGCCGTAACTAAAACTATTATAAGCACATACAACAATTGCAATATCTCAAACGAATTGAGACGCTCTATCAATTTTACTATAAGGGAACCGGCTTCAGCAGGCACTTCGATTTGTTTGCCGGCAATAATGCGCGTTATAAAAGGTATTATAAGCCCCACATTGGCTATGGTGCTTACGATAGTGGTAAGCCCCATAAAAACAATAGTAACCACCAATGTCCGAGTATAAGGCTTAACAAATTTTAAAAGTCTTAAGTATTCTTTCATTATTCTACCCTTAGAGTTTTTCTAATTTTACCACAATTGATATTCTTTCTCAAGAGAAATTCATTTCACTCATAGCACAAGCTATGCACAGATTTTTCCGCACCCACCTGCGCACAGGTAAAAATTAGCACAAATTGATTGTCTGCGCCAACCTCTTTTTTGCGCTTCTTGAAAAAGGACACGATTTCTGCTATAATTTATCTCATTAGAAAGACCGGAAAAAGCCTGCATTTTATTATAATGCGCAAAGAAGCAAAATAGAATTTTACTCAAACTGTAGGGCTAATTATGCCGGTGCCAAATGGTTATTTTTAAGAAAGTCTGTTTAAAGTTATAAGGGATAATATGATTAAGATAGCTGTTCCTCAAATTAATAACTTAGAAAAAAAATCCGTCTTGGAGGTACTTGAAAGTGGTCATATTGCTAGTGGTCCAAAAACAAAAAAATTTGAACAAAAGTTTAGTCAATTTAGCAGTACTAAATTTGCCGTAGCCACTTCAAGCGGCACAGCCGCTCTTCATACCGCCTTAAAATGCCTTGGAATTAAAGAAAAAGATGCGGTTATCACAACTGCCCTTTCTTTTATTGCTACAAGCAATGCTATCCTTTTCTGTGGGGCAAAACCAATTTTCTGTGATATTGATCCTTTCACCTTTAATATCGACCCTTACAAAATAAAAAAAATACTAAAGAAAAACTCTTCTATAAAAGCGATTTTGTGCGTGCATCTGTTTGGCCTGCCTTGCAATATAGAAGAAATAAGACATATCTGTAAACAAAAAGGTCTTTTCCTTATTGAAGATTGTGCTCAAGCCCATGGTGCTGAATATAATCACAAAAAAGTGGGCTCTTTCGGAGATTGCGCTATTTTTAGTTTTTATGCTACCAAAAATATGACTACCGCTGAAGGCGGCATGATTACGACAAACAGCAAGTTCCTAGCCTCGCGCTGCCGTAAATTTATTAATCATGGCAGAATTTCTAATAACAGGTTTTCGGTGCTTGGTTATAATTATAGGCCAACCGACATAACTTCCAGTATCGGATTGGCTCAATTAAAAAAAATTAACTCTATGAATTCCAAGAGAATTAAAAATGCAAATTACCTTACTAAAAATTTAAAACTTATCGATTCCATAACACCACCCTTTACTCCTAAAGGATATAAACACGTCTTTCATCAATACGTTATAAAAACAAAGAATGGCAGAAAAAAATTAATACGGCATCTTTTGCAAAATCAAATCGAATCGGCCATCTTTTATCCAATGCCTATCTACCGGCAAATGATTTATAGGAATTTGGGATACGGTGGACTCTACCTTAAAAACACTCAAAATACTTGCAGACAGGTGCTCTCTCTGCCCGTGCATCCTGCATTAAAAAAAGAAGACTTAGAAAAAATAGTCCGGGTTTTAAAAAAATGGAAAAAATCAAAGTAGCTGTCATTGGCACAGGACGTCTGGGCTTCCAGCATGCCAGGGTTTTTCATGAAATGCCGGAGGCAAAACTAGTGGCTATCTGCGACATAATTAAGAAAAAAGCTAACGAAGCAGCCTCTCAATTTCAATGCAAGTGTTTTTATGACTATAAAGATATAGTGCATTCTGATATTAACTGCCTTAGCATAGCTGTCCCCACACCATTGCATTTTACTGTCTCAAAATATTTTTTAGAGAAGCACAAAGATTTACTTATAGAAAAACCCTTCACCAATAACTTAAAAGAAGCCCGTCAATTAATGGCTATAGCCAAAAAAAACAGTTTGATATTACAGGTTGGCCATATTGAACGTTTTAATTCCGTCATACGGGAAATTAAGAAAATCATAAATGAGCCGAAATTTATAGAATGTCATCGCTTGGGACCTTATCCAAACAGAGGCAGCGAAACAGGCGTGGTTCTTGATTTAATGATTCACGATCTGGATATTATTCTCCATCTGGTAAAATCAAAGTTAAAATCCATTGATGCTGTTGGCGTCAATATATTATCTCAAACTGAAGATATAGCTAATACTCGTCTTATATTCAAAAATAACTGTGTTTGTAATATCACCGCCAGTAGAATTTCCACAGAAACTACAAGAAAAATAAGATTTTTTCAAAAAGATACCTATATCTCCTTGGATTACCTAAACCAGGAAGCCAAAATCTATACCAAGAAAGATAATCAGATTATTCCTAAAACTATCCGTACCCCAAAAGAAGAACCACTTAAAAATGAACTAAGGGCTTTTGTAAAATGTGTGGCCTTAAGAAAAGATCCACTTGTAACTGCCAAAGAAGCCACAGATGCCCTGGCTCTTGCTATAAAGATATCAACTTTTATTAAAAAAAGAAATAAATCTTCTTTTTTCTAGATTTCAACTGTGTGCAACTTTATATCAGAGAAGAGCGAAAAGGAAAAAAATAATTAAAAATAAAATGGAAGCCGATAAAAATAAAAAAAACAGGCCGAACAAAAAGATTTTCATCATTGCCGGAGAAGCTTCCGGTGACCTGCATGGGTCGCTTCTGGCAAAGGCCATCAAAAAGCTGGATTCCAGCATTAAACTTTTCGGTATGGGCGGAGAGAAAATGCGCCAGGCAGGCGTAGAAATTATTTTTGATTCTCCTGCCCTAGCTGTAACCGGTTTTATTGAGGTATTAAAGCATTTTAGTAAATTCAAAGAGGCCTTTAACCTGCTCTTAAAAAAACTGGGGGATATACGACCGGATTGCGTGATCTTAATAGATTATCCAGGCTTTAATCTTCGTCTTGCCAAAAAAATTAAAAATCTAAATATAAAATTAATTTATTATATCTCTCCGCAACTCTGGGCCTGGGGTAAATCAAGAGTTAAAATCATAAAACGCTTCATAGATAAAATGTTAGTGGTCTTTAAATTTGAAGAAGACTTTTATAGACAATTTAATATAAAGGCTGATTTTGTGGGACATCCTCTTATGGATATATTCACTGATTATAAAAATCATAAACCAGCAACTGTAAAATTGTCAGCTTACGAAGAAGAGAAAAAAATTGCCCTACTACCCGGTTCGCGCGAAAACGAAGTTGAGCGCATTTTGCCCATTATGCTCTCGGCCTGCCGCATAATACAAACTAAGTCTAAAGGTGCTAAATTTCTCCTAGCCAGGAATTCTGTAGTTAAAAAAGAGATTTATTTAAAAATAACTGAAAAATACAACCTCAATCATTTAATATGGTATGAAGATAAAACTTACGATTGTCTTAATGCTTGTGATTTTGCCCTTGTTTGTTCTGGTACAGCCACTTTAGAAACGGCTATTTTTCTAAAACCTATGGCTATTATTTATAAAATGTCTCTTTTGAGCTATCTCATAATAAGAGCCATGATAAAAGTTCCTTATATAGGCTTGGTAAATCTTATAAACCGCGAAAAAATAGTGGCTGAATTTGTTCAATTTAACGCCCGACCCAGAAAAATAGCAGATTATGCTCTTAGGGTGCTGAGAAACGCCGACTATAGGAAAGAAATTGAGGCCAAACTTATCGAGGTTAGAAAAAAATTAGGCCCTCGGGGTGCTAGCGAGAGGGCTGCGGTGATAATTTTGGAAAGTTTATAACTAAATTACACTAATTTACCATTGAGTTGCTAACTTTTTATGTTCTATATTTAATCTCGGCAGTTAAAAGTTAAGCGAAAAGTGATTTCCTCAAGAACCTAATTTATAGAATGGGCAGGTATTTTTTTAATTCATAGTCTGTTACCTGAGCCCGATAACTATTCCATTCAATCTTCTTGTTTTTAATTAAACTATTAAATAAATGCTCTCCCATGCATTCTCTAAGTAACGAGCTTTTTTCTGCCAGCCCGATAGCTGTAAAAAGATTTGGAGGCAAGCTGTCTATTTTTCTTCTCTTCCTTTCTTCTGCTGTCATGTTATAAACATTTTCTTCCACAGGTTCCGGCAATTTATATTTTTTGCGAATTCCTTCCAGGCCAACCGCCAGCATAGCCGAAAAGGCCAGATAGGGATTACAGGCAGGATCCGGATTCCTCAGCTCCATCCTCGTAGCATCTTCTTTCCCTTTTTTATACTCAGGAATTCTAACTAAATCAGAACGGTTACGACGTGCCCAGGAAATATAAACCGGTGCTTCAAAACCAGGTACTAACCGTTTATAGGAATTTATCCATTGGTTTGTTACTAACGTTATTTCGGATACATGTTTTAAGAGGCCTGCGATATAATATTTGGCAATTTTTGAAAGATGATATTTATCTTTTTTATCAAAAAAGGCGTTTCGCCCTTTCTTTGCGCCAGTGGTACGGAAAAATGACTGGTGGGTGTGCATGCCTGAACCATTAGTGTCAGACATGGGTTTGGGCATAAAAGTAGCATAAACACCGTTTTTAAGCGCGACTTCCTTTACCACTAACCGATAAGTCATAACGTTATCAGCCATACTTAAGGCATCGGTAAAACGCAAATCTATCTCGTGTTGAGAGGGAGCAACTTCATGATGGCTATATTCGACATCTATGCCCATTTTTTCCAGAGCTAAAACTGTCTCTTTGCGCAAATCACTGGCAACATCTCTGGGTGTTAAATCAAAATAACCGCCTTTATCCAAAACTTCAGTATTATTGCTATTTTGGAAATAAAAATATTCCAGCTCAGGGCCTACATAAAAAGCAAAACCCATAGTTTTTAGCACCTCCAAGTTGCGCTTGAGTATATATCTTGGGTCTCCCTCAAAAGGTCTCCCCTCCGGAGTAAAAACATCACAGAACATCCTGGCAACGCGCACGCCATCGTGAGTTCCCCAGGGCAAAATAGCAAAAGTATTCGTGTCTGGCCTGGCTATCATATCAGATTCGTCAATGCGGGCAAAACCTTCGATAGAAGAACCATCAAAACCCATACCGTCCTCAAGCGCACGCTCAAGCTCATTAATGGTTATGGCAAAACTTTTTAAGAAACCTAAAATATCTGTAAACCATAATTTGATAAATTTCACTTTTTCTTTTCTGGCTAGTTTTAAAATTTCTTTTTTAGTTCTCTTTATCACTTTTTACTCCTCCTAAAAATACAGTTTATTCTTATAATTTTTACTTTTTCATCCTATACTTGCAATTTTTTATCAGTTATAAGTATACTATAATTCCAAAAGCGTGTCAAACCCATAAAGGCTGATACTTTTCTTATGTCACAAAAAGACTTTTGCTGGAAAAATTTGGCTCGCTGGTAAGATTAACTCCTAATTTTCGCAGTCCGGCTTCATCACCAGGAGTGGGTAGGTGGGTCATGTGCACTTCGCAATTCTGCAGTTCTTTTAGTTTATCCATGGCTATTTGAGTAGTGGGATTTGTGGTGGCGCTTATACTAAGGGCAATCAATGCCTCCTCCAAATCCAAACTGACTGTCTTGTTACTTGAAATGCTCTTCTTGAGGTTTCCTATTGAATTTATAATGTTTGGTGATAATAAGTGTATTTTATCCGGAATCCCGGCTAATTTCTTTATGGCATTTAAAATAAGGCTTGAAGTCGCATGCATAAGAGAAGAATTCTTCCCAGTAATTATCTTCCTATTCTTTAGTTCTATAGCCGCTCCACAAAAAATGCCGTCACTGCCCTTGTTTTTCTTCTTGGCCTCAGAAGCCGCCTTTCTCGCCGGTTCAACTACTCTTCTATCAACCAGCTTAACTTTAAGTTCTCCCATAAGAAATTCCACTCTTTCTGCCGTATCCTTATCGATGAATCCCATTGCATATTCACACCTATAGCGAAAATATCGCCGTATAAGTTCCTGTTTTGCCGCTTCACTTACCGTTTCATTACAATTTATAGCAAAACCGGCCCGATTCACACCCATATCAGTAGGCGATTTATATGTCGATTTTGCCCCGGTTATTTTTTCTAATATTCTTTTAACAACGGGAAATATTTCCACATCCCTATTATAGTTTATGCTCGATTTACCATAGGCCTCCAAATGGAATGGGTCGATAAGGTTAAAATCTCTTATATCTGCTGTGGCTGCCTCATAAGCTATATTTACCGGATGCTTAAGCGGTAAATTCCAAATAGGAAAAGTTTCAAATTTGGCATATCCACTTCTCTTGCCTCTTTTATAATCATGATATAGTTGAGAAAGACAAGTGGCTAATTTGCCGCTGCCTGGACCCGGGCCAGTAACTATAACCAATGGTTTTTTAGTCTCTATATATTCATTTGCGCCGTAGCCCTCATCGCTTACAATTAAATCTACATCTGTAGGATACCCTTTTGTAAATTGATGAGTATAAACTTTTATTTTTCGGCGTTCCAGTTTATTTTTAAATATCTGAGCCGCTGGTTGATTTTCAAACCTAGTTATTACTACCGCTAGTACATTAATGTCCCAATTTCTTAAATCGTCTATCAGCTTAAGGGCATCAACATCGTAAGTAATTCCAAAATCCGCTCTCAATTTTCTTCTTTCAATATCACCGGCGTAAATACAAAGTATAATATCAGCCTTATCTTTTAGCTTTTGCAAAAGTTTCATTTTGACGTTGGGATCAAAACCGGGTAAAACTCTTGCGGCATGATAATCAAAGATAATTTTGCCGCCAAATTCAAGATATAATTTATTATTGAACTTTTTAACTCTTTCTAAAATGGCCTCTGTCTGTTCTTTTAAATATCGCTTGCTATCAAAACCTTTTTTTTTCATTATTAGCTATTTTATTTTAAAATAAAGAAAAAGCGCCCTGGCTCACTAAAAAAACCTCGGCGCTCTCTTTGCATAACACTTTTCTCTGCATGCCTATAGAGAATATCAGAAATAGGTATCTTTGTCAAGAGTATAGTAAAAAATAGAAGCCAGACATTTAGTCCACAGTCCACGGTCCATAGCTTTTGTTTTTTCTGTGGACTGTCGACCGTCGACTATAGACTAATTTGTCTTCTGTCTTCTGTCATCTTTTTTCTATCTTCTGGGGCTTACATACCTTAAGGCAAATACCGCAGATATATTGACCGACATAACCTTTTTTTCTAAACTCTTTTAATTTCTCAAAACACTTAATATGGTCAAATTCCTCCTGTTCCATTTTTATAGCACCAGCCGGACAAACATCGATGCAAGCCTCGCAAAGGCCACAATCTTTCTTTAGGGGTTCGGCCGGCCCAAGAGGCATATCTGTTAAAACTGAAGCAAATCTTACCTTACAACCAAATTCCTCAGTCACTAAAAGATTATTTCTTCCAATCCAGCCTAAACCTGCCTGGACGGCTATATGCTTGTGGGAAACACAGGCTTTTTGCCTGTGCCAATCTGCTATTAAAGAAGCCGCTACCGGATAAGCATAAAAACCCTCACGCTGAATAAAATTTGTCAATTTTAAACAAATATCATCGAGTAAGTTGTTAATACGTCTATAATGATGATAATAAGCTAAAGTAGGGTGATCGTCTATTTCATCAATAATAGCATCAGATAACCTTACTCCAATACACACAGCTCGATTAATTCTATTAAGAACGTTTTTCTTTATCTTAAAATCTTTTTTTATCTGCTGTATATCAGCTACGCCAAAAATTGTAGCACCTGTCTCGAAAAGTAATTTTTTTATCTCGTTTTCAAAATTTTCCATATTAAACTTTTCTAACTTCGGAACTTTTTATTAAGATAAACCATTAGAATGGCAATGGCTGCCGGTGTTACGCCTGAAATTCTATAAGCCGCCCCCAGTGTCCTTGGTTTATAAATTTTTAACTTCTCTTTTATTTCTTTAGAAAGTCCACTAAGTTTATCATAATTTAAATTGGTTGATATTTTTATAGCTTCAATCCTTTTCAGTTTTTCTATCTCCCTCTGCTGCCTTTTAATGTATCCGTTGTATTTAAAGGTTATCTCTACTTGCTCTTTGACCTGTTTATTAATATCATGTGGGAAAAAACTGAGTTTTTGTAGATTTCCAAAATTAATACCCGGTCTTTTAATTAATTGTCTGAGCGTGGTTGCTTTATTTAGGGGCGTACTTTTATTCTTTTTGAGAATTCTATTTAGAGAAGCAGATGGCTTAATTTTAAAAGTAGCGGCTTTATTTAAAAAAACATTGATTTCTTTTTTAATCTTTTCAATTTGCTGAAAGGTTTCTTTATCCATTAAACCTATCTGGCGCGCTAACTCATTCAGTCGCAAATTAGCATTATCTTCTCTTAAGATAAGACGATATTCCGAGCGTGAAGTAAACATTCGGTATGGTTCAGCAGTGCCTTTGGTAACTAAATCATCTATTAAAACGCCGATAAAAGCTTGCCATCTTTTTAAAATAAACGGCTTTTTTCCTAAGATATTAAGAGCAGCGTTAATGCCAGCCATTAGTCCCAGGCTGGCAGCTTCTTCATAACCGGTTGTGCCATTTATTTGACCTGCTAAAAATAAATTTTTAATTCTCTTTACCTCAAGACTATGATAAAGACATCGGGGATCAATATAATCATGCTCGATGGCATAACCCGGGCGAGTAATTTTGACTTTCTCAAGCCCCACTATAGAATGTAACACTTTTAACTGTATATCAATCGGCAGGCTATTTGAAAGACCGTTGGGATAATATTCGCAAGTATCTCTTCCTTCCGGCTCGAGAAAAATCTGATGTCTTTTTTTGTCAGCAAACTTAACAATTTTATCTTCTATAGAAGGACAGTATCGCACGCCGGTGGACTTAATTACTCCTCCATAGAGGGCTGAATATTTCAGAGATTTTTTTATAATACTATGAGTCTTGGAATTGGTGTAGGTTATATGGCAAGGCACCTGCTTCTGGGTAATTTTTTTGGTTTTGGAAGAAAAAGGAATTGGATTTTTATCCGGTTCCTGCGCCGTTAACACTGAAAAATTAATGGTTCTTTTGTCAAGGCGGGGACAGGTTCCCGTTTTAAAGCGGCCACCACCAAGGCCCAACTTCTTTAAGTTTTCTGCCAGGGAAACTGAAGCTTGTTCCTGAAGTCGACCGCCTGAAAATTTCCTTTTTCCGATATGCATCAGGCCATTCAAAAAAGTCCCGGGGCTAACCACAACTGCTTTTGCATAAATCTCCTGGCCCAAAGCGGTTTTTACTCCAAATACCCTGCCTTTTCTTACCAAAACTTCAATAGCTTCATCCTGTCTAATGTGGAGATTTTTGCAATTCTCCAATAAGTCCCTCATTGTCTTGGTATAGAGCCATTTATCAATCTGGGCTCTCGATGACCTAACAGCTGGGCCTTTTGATGTATTGAGCTGCTTAAACCAGATACCGGCTTTATCGGTAACATAGGCCATTATACCTGCCAAAGCATCGATTTCTCTGACAAGATGCCCCTTAGCCAAGCCCCCGATAGCAGGATTACAAGAAGCCTGAGCAATGGTTTCTAAATTAAGAGTTAAAAGCAGAACATTTAGTCCCATTCTGGCACAAATATGAGCAGCTTCGCATCCCGCATGCCCGGCACCTATAACTAATATATCATAGTCATAGCATTGTCTATTCATTTTAATCCTAAAGGATAGACCTTCCCAATTCCTTTAAAGGAGGGGTCTAATTAAAGAAATTTAATTTTGGGTGGGTACTGAGTTAACAGAAAATAAACAAAATTTTTCTGATTACTTACAAATTGATTATTGGTTTTTTTGTTAGTACCTATTTTCTATTTTCCCCCAAGGCAACTACGGCAATTTTTTTTTCTTCCGCCAGCTTCATGGTATTTTCTTTGTCAACTATGAGGGTGCGCTGCGCCTCTATGGCAATAGCCTTTGCTTTAACTTTATTAAGATAGTAAACGGTTTTGGGGCCTATAACAGGAATATCAAAACGCATGTCGTGTTGGGGGCTACTTACTTTAATTACTACTGTTCCCTCACCGCCCAATTTCGCTCCTCGCAAAATAGCCTTATTTGTGCCTTCTATAGCTTCAACAGCAAGGACTGCCAAATCTTTAACCACCACTGTCTGGCCAATATCAAGACTGGATATTTGCTTAGCCAGCTTATAGCCAAACTCAATATCTTTCCTGACCCTTTCATCGATTTTTATCTTTGTGAGAGCGCCTTCTTTGGGCAAATAATCTGAAATAAAAGTTCTTGAATCCAGCAAATTAATCCCTTCCACTTCAAGGCGCTTCGCGAAAGCTGCTAGCAACGAATTACCTCGCCTGTCTTTTACTTCATTTAAAATTTTTTTTGTCTCCTCATCTTTAAAAAAGAAAGTTTTGAAAAGAAAACGAACTGGTCTTATCTGTCCAATCATAACCGCATGATGAATATCTTTTGATTTCAAAATATCAATGAGCTTGTTCAAATGGCCTAATTTAAGCCAATGAATTTCATCTACGCATTGCTTTAAATTGTTTTCAGTTTCACCTTGAAAAGCAACAGCCACTACTTTTATTTTTTCTTCTCTGGCACGCCTGGCCCATATTAAAGGTAATTGGCCATTTCCGGCTATAAGCCCAATTTTTTTCACGCCGCCTTCACCTTTTTGTTTATTATTTAAACTATTATTAACCAATTTTCATCTTTTCTTATTTTTGTTTACTATATATAACGTTATCCATTAATAAAAGTGAAGTTAGTTAGAAGGCCGAGGTTCATCTTCTGGAGATACCCCGTTTGGATTTTTTAACGAAATCAACCAAATAGGATACAAATTCTGAATTTGAAAATTCCTGTTCCAATTTTTCTATAGCGGTCTTCGAGGAAAGATGAGAAAAGAAGAGAAGCTTAAAGGCTTTTTTTAAATCCAAACAATCTTTGCTGGAAACACCAGAGCGTTTAAGTCCTATAGAATTGAGGCTATAAACTCTGGCTGGATGACCATCGCAGGTTGAGAAAGGTGGGATATCCTGAACAACTTTCGAGCAGCCACCAATAATAGATAGTCTACCAATTCTCGTAAATTGATGTATAGCCACCAGGCCTCCGATTATTGCTTTACTTTCGATAGTAACGTGTCCGGCCAGAGTACCACCATTAGCAATAATGGTGTTGTCTTTGAGTATGCAATTATGTGCTATATGAGAATAAGCCATGACTAAATTGTCATTTCCAATAACTGTTTTTTCGTCTTGAGCTGTTCCCGGATTAACAGTTACGTATTCCCTAATAATATTATTATCTCCAATTTCAATGTAAGAACGCTCGCCCTTATATTTAAGATCCTGCGGAGGACTACCAATTACAACACCGGTGAAAATTCTATTAGCTTTGCCAATAGTTGTCCGACCCTCAATAACACAATGCGCACCAATAACGGTATCGGCTCCTATAACTACATTTTCGCCTATTAAAACATAAGGGCCGATACTTACTGAATCGGCCAGTTTGGCTTTCCGGTGCACAATGGCACTCTTGTGAATTTTCATATTTTTCTGGTGCTTGATATTCCTGTTTTCTCAGGCATCCACTAAGGTAAACATAAGCTCAGCTTCGGCAACCACTTTACCATCAACCATAGCCTTGGTATGAATCTGTCCTGTCCTGGACTTGATTTTTACCACCGTTGCTTCCAGCCAGAGCTGGTCACCCGGCAGGACAGTCCTTCTAAATTTTACTTTATCCATGCTCATAAAATAAGCCAATTTTCCATAATTAGCAGGCTTAGAAAGCATCAACACCCCACCAACCTGCGCCATGGCTTCAATAATCAAAACTCCCGGCATAATAGGTTTGCCAGGGAAATGGCCTTTAAAAAAATAATCATTTATGGTGACATTTTTAATACCGACGGCTCTTTTATCTTCTTCAAGCTCAACTATTTTATCGATAAATAAAAAGGGATATCTGTGAGGCAAAATTTTATGAATGGCATTAATATCAAATGGAGGCCCACCAACATGGAGAGATCGAGCTCCAACACCTGCTTGCCTTGAAGATTCCCCTTGATATTGTATTCTCTGGAGCAATTTTATATTTAGAGGATGACCGCTCTTAACAGCAATAATATGCCCCTTTAACGGCCGACCTAATAAATAGAAATCTCCGATAACATCACAAACTTTATGCCTGACAAACTCATTTTCAAATCTTAATTTATTATTAATTACGCCTTCACTTCCAACAACAAGTGTGTTTTCAAAGTTAGCGCCCTTTCCTAACCCCTGCTTCTTTAAAGTATCAACTTCTTTTTCAAGACAAAAAGTGCGGCTCGACGCAAGCTCCTTTTCAAAAGTTTCCTCGCCTAAAACCAAACTAATATATTGAGTTTTAAGTAAGGGGTGATCATAATTTAAAGTGTAGGATATTCTAAATTCATCGCTGGGGAGAATAATGATAGAAGCATCATTTTTGATTATCCAGGATGGTTCTCTGACATAAAAATATTTTTTAGGGAGTTCCTGTTCTGTAATTCCGGCTTTTTTTATAGCCTTTACAAAACCCAGGGAACTACCATCTAAACCCGGCAATTCATCGCTGTTCAATTCAACAATCAAATTATCTATTCCTAGTCCTGCTAATGCGGCCATCAAGTGTTCAATAGTATGAATTTCAACCCCTTTTTTTCCTATAGAAGTTCTCCGTGGACGCAGCATTATCTTTGAGACATGAGCCGGAATAACAGGATGATTTTTTAAATCAGTGCGGATAAAATTAATTCCGCTCCCCGCCAAAGACGGCTTCAGGGTTACCTTGACTTCTCTACCTGAGTGAATGCCTATACCTTCAATACTAACTTCTTTTGCAATGGTTTTTTGATTCATTTGATTTTTTCTTTCAACTTCCTTATTTCTTCTTTTAATTCATCTATTTCTAACATTCTTTTTTTTATTAAGCGTATATTTTTATACAATTCAGGCAATTTTTGAATACACGCATTTACTCTTCTGGCTATAGGGTGTGGCTTGGCCGGATAACCCGAAACTTTTGTATTAGAAGGCACTGACTTAGTGACACCTGCCTGCGCTGCAACGATTGCCCCACTGCCTATGGTAATATGCCCTACTATACCGGACTGTCCCGCCAGAATTACATTTTTGCCCACGGTTGTGCTGCCAGAAATGCCGGTTTGAGCCACAACAATTGTATTTTCGCCAATGACTACATTGTGTGCAATTTGAACAAGATTATCAATCTTAGAACCTTTGCCGATTAAAGTTTTATCAAATCTGGCTCTATCTATGGTTGCATTTGCTCCTATTTCCACATCATCTTCTATAACAACGGTCCCTATTTGAGGAATTTTATGATGAATGCCTTTAATAATTGCAAATCCAAAACCATCACTGCCAATAACGGAACCGGCGTGAATAATTACACGGTTCCCAATTTGTATCCGCTCTCTTATAGAAACACCGTGATATATAAGTGCCTTTTTGCCAATTTTGGAATGGTGACCTACATATACCCCCGAATAAAGAACACTATCATCTCCGATTTCAACGTTATCCTCTATTACACAAAAAGCCTGGATAGCTACGTTTTTTCCCAATCTAACATTCTTGCCTATTATGGCCTGTGCATGAATGCCTTGAGGGTGCCGAACTTCGTTTGGAGCTAAGAGAGAAACCATCTTAGCAAAAGCCATGGAGGGATTATCTATGCGGACTATGGGCTTGGAGACATCTTTAACATCCCTGGAAGTTATAACGGCTGAGGCTTTGGTGGTTTCAATTAAGGAAAGATATTTTGGATTGGCAACGAAAGTCAAATCACCCTCGCAAGCCTCCTTAATGCCACAAACGCCGGTTATAATAACATTAGAATCTCCAACAACTTCGCCATTTATAATCTGGGCTATTTCGTTTAGGGTCTTTCGCATCAATGTTTCCTTTTGTATCTTTCATTTAAAATTTTTAAAATCTGGTCAGTTACGCTTAATGAATCATTGCTATATAGAAGCATTCTGTTGTCAAAAATTACATCAAATTTTTCTTTCTGCCCAAATTCCTTGATTGTAGATTCTATCTCTTTTAAAATTTCTCTAACTGATAAATCATATTTTCCTCTCAATTCCGTGCTTATTTCTCGGTCAAATTCCTGAAGCTCTTTTATTTTTTGATTCATCTCTGCCTGTTTTTTCTCCTTGGCTTTCTTGTTTATTACTTCCAGTTCATCCTTAATTTTGCGGATGGCTTCCACCTTTTTTTCCCTCTTGGCCTGCTTATCCTTTTTTTCTTTTTCCAAAACCTTATCAAAATCTTTAGTCTTCTGATATTCACTAAATATCTTCCCCAAATCTATATAAGCAAGCTTACCGCCGCCTTTGGCAAATCCGGCCTTGGTAAATCCTAAAGACATTACAAATACACCCAAAAAAACCATCATTAATATCCTTGTTAATTTCATTTATTATCTCCCTTTTTAAAAATAATGTTAAAACTCACGGCTCATGTTAAATTCCCACCGGCCGCGCTTATCTCCCGGGTCATAATTTAGGCCATATCCATAGTCGATCTTAACTGGGCCAAGGGGTGTTTTAACTCGCACACCCGCGCCCACGGAAGTCTTGAATGTGCTTCCAAACTCGTTAATATCTTTCCAGACATTTCCTCCATCGAAAAAAACAGCTCCTCTTAAGTGCGCTATAAGAGGAAAAGTATATTCTGCGCTTCCCATTAGCATAACTTTGCCGCCAATAGGATGTCCGGCAGCATCTTTGGGGCCAACGTGATGGAATTTATAACCGCGAATGGTATTAGGGCCTCCAAGAAAAAAGCGTTCATATATAGGTACAGTAGTACTACCATGCAATTCTTCGGCAAAGCCCATGCCCAACCGCAATTCTAAAATCAACTTTTCAAAATGCGTGAAATACTTCCTGCCTTCTGCTTCAATTTTAAAATAATTGCTATACCCGCCTAAAAAAGTTCCTGCGCATTGCGCCGAACCATTTATAACATGACCCTTTGAAGGGAAATATCTGTTATCACGTACATCATTTCTGAAACCAAGTAGAATCCGGCTCAGGGGATGCGTACCTTCTTCCTGGATAACATCAATGCCAACATCCGGGGTAAGATTAGAAATTTCCACTTGCTCAAATTTATACATCAAATTACCAATTGTATTTTCAGTAAACTCTTTTCCAAAACGAATGTCTCCACCGGTTCTTCGCTCATCAAAATCTTCCCAGGTGCCTCTAAAGGTTCTATATCCGTCAAGTCCACAAGAAAGTGGATAGCCAAAAATCCAGGGTTCGGTAAAATTCAAAACATAATCCTGGCGCTTGGTTCCAAAATCTGCTTTTATTGTAAGTTCCTGGCCAGCGCCCGTAAAGGTAGGCCAATTAGTAATATCAAAGTTTCTCTGGGTAACCTGGATAAAGGCGACAAATCTATCAACTGTAGAATAGCCCGCACCAAAACTAAATTCACCCGTCTTGGTCTCTTTAACATTAACTATCAAATTTTTCTTATCGGGCGCCGAACCAGGTTCAATATCATAAGTAACTTCTTCGAAAAATCCCAAATTATAAATTCTTTCTTTGGAACGCTGTAACTTTTTTCCATCAAAGGGTTCGCCTGGCGTGAACCTGAGTTCGCGCCTTATAACAACATCTTTAGTTTTATCGTTGCCTCTTATAATAACTTTATCAATATAAGCCAATTCTCCTTCGGCGATACTATATGTAATATCTATTTTTTGTGTCTTTTCATTAAAAACTGTCTGTGGTCTGATGTGGGCAAAAATATAACCTTTGTCAAAATATAAAGCGGAAATGCTTGCGCAATCTTCCTCTGAAGAAAGTTGATTAAAAATGTCTTCTTCTTTCATCTCAAGTACTTTTCGGATATCTTTTTCAGTGAACAGGTGATTGCCGAAAATTTTAACAGTGCCGACTTTATACTGTTTGCCTTCATCGATTAAAAGAGTAATATACATCTTTTTCTGATCCGGATTATAATCCAGCTGGGGATCTATTTTTACGTCGCTATAGCCCCTCACAAGATATAAGGCCTTAATCCTTTCTAAGTCCCGTTCAAATACTTCCTCTTTAAAAAAACCAGAAGTAAGAAGCGTGTCTCGTCTTGTTTTCATGCTTTTCAAAATTTCTTTGGCGGAAATAGATTTGTTGCCTTTTACAAAAATACGAGCTATACGATACCTTATGCCCTCTTCAATCAGGATATAAAGAATGGCTTCGTTAGTTACTTCATTAACATCTATTTCATAATCTATTTTTACTTTATGAAAACCTTTTTTTCCATAATATTCTTCTACTTTGTCCAGATCATTTTTTAGAATGCGCATATCCAATGTTTCACCAGTTTTAATAGCTAAAAAGGAATTCAAGCGTTTTGTATTTATGCTTTTATTCCCCTCAAATATAATTTCTGAAAGAACTGGCTTTTCCGTTACGATAAAAGTCACTGCTATGCCATCTTTAAATTCTTCAATATCTACGCTCACATCACTAAAATAATCTGTCGAGTATAAGCGCTTTAAATCTTCATTTATAAATTCCTGGGTAAAAACGGTGTTTGGCTTAGTTTTAATCTTAGAAAGGATAGTTTGAGTACTTATGATTTTATTATTCTCAATGCGTACATCAGTAACGATTTTCCTCGCACCCTCCTGTTGCTGTGCGTTAACACCGATAAAAAGCGTTAAAACAACTCCTATCGACAAAATTAATATAAAAAAACCCTTATTTCTTAAAAACACTTTCCCTCTCTTCTTTTTGTATAAATATTACCACACTTTCCGCCCCATGTAAACCCCGGGTAAACTCTTAAAAGATTAAAAGAAATACTAAGCTTATTTAATGTTTGATTTTATTATTCTATTCTTTTCGAATAAGTTTCAAAACGCGTAAACTCCTTAAGAAAAGTGAGTTTTACAGAACCGATTGGGCCATTTCTCTGTTTGGCAATATTTAATTCCGCTAGACCGAAGTTGTCCTCTTTTGGGTCGTAAAGCTCTTGTCTAAATAAAAGCATAACCACATCTGCATCTTGCTCAATGGCACCTGATTCCCTCAAATCACTTAATCTTGGTTTAAATCCCCCACTTTCACGCTTTTCGGGGGCTCGAGAAAGCTGACTTACAGCAATTACAGGCACATTTAATTCTTTGGCAAGCGCCTTAAGGGATTGGGATATTTGTGAAATCTCCTGTTGTCTATTCTCGGCTCTAGAAGACCCTGTCATTAATTGCAAATAGTCAACAACAATGAGTTTTATATTATGTTGCAGAAGGAGCCGTCTGGATTTGGCTCTTAATTCCAAAACAGAAATACCCGGTGTGTCATCAATAAATATGGGCGCTTCATATAACCTTCCGGCCGCAGAAGTCAAATCTGCCCATGAAGATTCATTTAAAAATCCGCTTCTGACCTTTTGAATATCGACTCTAGCATGAGAACATAGAAATCTTTGAACAAGCTGCTCCCTTGACATTTCCAGGCTAAATATAGCTACAGCTTTCTTCTCATATATACCTAAATGTTCTGCTATATTACAAGCAAAAGAACTTTTTCCCATTGAAGGGCGCCCGGCGACAATGATTAAATCAGCGGGTTGAAGGCCGGAAGTTTTCTCATCTATATCAGCAAAACCTGTAGGCAGGCCTGTTATGCGAATTTTATTCTGGTATAAATTTTCAATCATTTTCATGCTGTCGCCGATAACTTCTTTAATAGCTTTAAAACCTCTCTTCATGCGCCTGTTTGCAATATCAAAAAAGAGTTTTTCTGCCCAGTCCAATACCTCATCAGCATCTTTGCGTTCACTGTAACCCTCTTTAACTACCGCGGTAGCTGCTTCTATTAAACTTCGCAAGATGGCTTTTTCTTTAACAATAGCTGCGTAAGATTCAACATTGGCGGCGGTAGGAACACAATTTGTCAGGCTCGCAAGATAAGAAGCCCCTCCGACTTCCTGAAGTAAGCTCTTTTTATTTAAAATCTCCTGCAATGTCAGGATATCAACGGGCTGATTATTGTTGTATAAATCAAGAATGGCGTTAAATATTTTTCGGTGGGCTTCCTTATAGAAATGATCTTCCCGGAGCGTTTCAAAAACTGTGGAGGCCGCATTTTCATCAATGACCATAGATCCCAGGACGGACATTTCGGCCTCTATATTTTGAGGAGGCACTTTTTCTAATGAAAGATTCTTTGTTTGAAGTGGCATTTTATTCTTTTTAAATTTATTCCCTGCTAAAAATTCCGGCAGAGGCCTACTTCCTGACTACCCAAACTTTAATAGATGAAGTTATCTCGGGATGAATTCTAATTGAAACTTGATAAACACCTAATTTTTCTATTGGTTTATCTAATAAAATTTGTTTTTTGTCTATATCTAAGCCTTCCCTTTTTAGATTCCCTTCAATATCCTGGGCCGTAACAGCACCATAAAGTGTGTCATCGGGTTGCGCCTCAACTGTAATTGTACACGAAATATTTTTTATTTTCTCTGATAATTGCAGGCCAATTTTCTTTTCTCTTTCGAGGCTTTTGGCCTTTTTTCTTTTTTTTAATTCAAATTGCTCTATGTTAAATTTGGTTGTTTCCATAGCAAAATTCTTAGGAAAAAGATAATTTCTGGCATAACCATCTTTAACTTCAACAGTATCACCTTCTTGACCAAGGCCTTTTATATTTTCTTTAAGAATTACCTTTATCATTTTTTACTCCATCAGATAACAATTTTTTGCTTTAAAATATTTTTTCCGGCTATTTATTATTATCTTAGTTTTTTCTGAGTATTTATGTTAACCCTAAAAGCGCAAGTACCACAAGAAGCGCAGATAGACCTACCTAGTTCCTTCAAGAAAGAGTCTAATCCACAGGGATAGGCCTTACTATTCCTTTAAAGGAAGAGCCTAAGACGATTTATTCCGCCACATAAGGCAGGAGCGCCATGAAGCGGGCCCTTTTTATTGCGGCGGCTATCATTCTTTGATGTTTAGCACAAGCACCCGATGTTCGTCTCGATCTTATTTTACCTCTTTCAGTTATATATTTTCTTAATTTTTCAGTATCTTTATAATCAATATATTTGGGCTTTTCTTTGCAGAAGAGACAAACTCTACGCTTAAAAAAAATTGGTTTTTTCCTGACTGTCTTTGATGTCTTTGGCTTTCTCAATTTCTAATCTCCTTTAAATGACAACATATTTTACGAAAGGGTCTAACCCTAAAGTGTAGGCCTTATTATTCCTTTAAAGGAATGGCCTAAGATTTATTTAAAAAGGGACTTCTTCATCTTGAGAGCCACTTTCTTGATTGTTATTTATCGCTTGTTGTGTTTCCGGTTTTTGGGCCCCGTCGACCGCCTGTTCCTTGCGAGCACCACCTAAAAATTGCACTCTATCTGCTCTAACTTCGAGAGCATTCCTCTTTTTCCCATCTTTATCTTCCCAGCTACGATACTGAAGTCTGCCCTCAACAAAAACAGGTCGACCTTTACTTAAATATTGACTACAAGTTTCAGCCTGTCTGCCCCATGTTACGATTTTAACGAAACAAGTTTCTTGCCGGTTCTCGCCAGTCTGAGTTTTATAATTATAACTAATGGCCAGGCCAAAAGTTGTTACCGCCGCTCCACCCGGAATATAACGAAGTTCCGGATCTCTAGTTAAATTCCCAATTAGAAAAACTTTATTTAAAGCTGCCATTTAATTTTCTCTCCTTAAAATTAATACACGTAAAACGGCCTCATTTAGAAGATAAGAATCTTTTAGAGTTTTTATCGAATCTGGATTTGCCTCAAAATTTATAATATGATAAAAACCATCCTTTTGTTTCTTTATAACAAAAGCCAACTTTTTCTTGCCAAGATCCTGCACGCCTTCTACTTTTCCCTGATTTTGTTGAATTTCATCGGAAAGCAAAGATTTGAGCTTAGTTAATTCTTCTTCATTGAGAGATGGATTTAAAATAAACATCGCTTCGTATTTATTCAATTTATTTTCTCCTTAAATGAACGCATAATTTATAGAATTTGCCTGCCGGCAGGCAAAGTATCTGTCAAAGGCTGGAGGAGTCTTGGCTGAAACATAAATTATTTGCGTTAACTTAACTGTTATGACAACTTCGATGTCAAGGGTCTTATCCTAAAGGATAGACTTTACTAATTCCCCTTAATGGTCCAAGGAAGGGTCTTATCAAATATTATCATAATAAAGTAACCAAATCAATAATTTTGATTTCTGTTGTTTTTTTCACCTTCGGCGAACCCCTGCCTAACCGGCGGGCAAGAGCCTCGGCCTCTAGCTGAGGCGGAAAATCTAATTTTTGTTTTCTGGCTGGCGAATATTAAACTTATTCATTGCTTTGGAGGTGCCGGAATTTACCCAAAAAAGAGCTGCATCGCTCGCCTGCGAAACAACCGATAAAATGGAGGCTGTTTCTTTTTTGCGCATGAGTTTCAACACATAGTGCTCCAGGCTTTCCCCCAAACAGGGTCTACCAATTCCTACTCTAAGACGCGGGAAAACGGTTGTATGCAATTCTTCTATAATAGAAGCCAAGCCATTATGTCCAGCAGCTACACCTTTTTCTCTAAACCTTATAATTCCGGTGCTTAAATTTGCATCATCAAGCATTACCAGTAAGTCTTCTGACTTTAATCTCAAGTACTTCTTAATTCGAAGCACTGCCTCTCCGCTTAAGTTCATATACGTTAAAGGCTTAATGAGATAAACGCGTTCTCCTCCGACTTTAATTTGGCCAAAGTAACTTAAAAATTTCTTTTTTTGTAATTTAACTTTCTTTTTCCTGGCAATTTCATCTATAATAAGAAAACCCACATTATGCCTGGTAAATTTATATTTATCTCCTGGATTGCCAAGACCAATAATAGCTTTCATCAATTCTCGATGCTCGTAGAAACTAATATCGAGCATTTAATAAAATTATTTCTCTTTTGATTCTTCCTTCTTTTCTCCCTGTGCCCTTGGTTGCTCTTTTGGTTGTTCAGCTGCTGCCTCTTCTTCTGGTTCCTTGCCTTTCTTTATTAACTCAGGCTCTGCTGCTGCCTTTTCTTCAGGTGCAACTTCCGGAACTTCTTCAACGCTGGGCTGTTCTACACATATAGCAATTGCCTCAAGATCATTGAGAACTTTTATTTGTGGCGGGACAACAAGATCTTTTACGTAAATCGCATCACCTATCTCTAATTTATCTATATCAACCTCAATCTTTTCCGGAATTTCTGTTGGTAAACATTCAATTTCAAGTTCCCATAGCATATGCTCCAAAATGCCGCCATCGCGCTTAACACCGACGGCCTCTCCCTTAGTCTCTATTGGCACCTTAACTGTAATGGCTTCAGTAAGTGAAATTTCATGAAAATCAACATGAAGTATATTGTCTTTTATGGGATGATGCTGAATTTCTTTTATAATTACTGTCTTGTTTTGATCTTTTTTATTTTTGTCGCCAATCTGCAAATTTATAATTACATTTTCCCCTGCCGATGTACGCAAAGCGTGAATAAGCTCTTTTTCCACTAGAGAAATAGATAATGTTTCCTGTCCCCCCTTATAGACTACAGCAGGAATATTTCCCTCTCTTCTTAGAGCTCTAGCATTTTTTTTACCTGCCTCATCTCTTATTTGAGTTTTTATTTTAACCTGTTTCATTATATTTTATCCTTTTTTTATTCTCGATATTTACAACTTTATCGATCAAACAATATGCTTACTGATTCACTCAAATGAATTCTTTTGATCGCCTCTGCAAAAAATTTAGCGACTGAAAGCACTTTTATTTTATCAATCTTCTTTTCTTTTTCAAGCGGGATAGTGTCGGTAACAATAAGTTCTTCCAAATTTGATTTTTCAAGGCGTTCCAATGCCGGACCGGACAAAACAGGATGAGTTATGGTTGCATAAATCTCCTTAGCACCATGTTGACTGAGAGCATTTGCAGCCTCTGTTAGAGTGCCCGCTGTAGAAACTATATCGTCGACAATAATAGCGGGCTTACTGTCAATTTCTCCTATAATATGCATTACTTCCGCATCACGGTCATTAACTCTACGCTTATCAACAATAGCCAAACCTGCATTTAACCTCTTGGCATACGAACGCGCCATTTTTATGCCGCCCACATCGGGAGAAATAATTAGCGGGTCCTTCAATTTTTTCTCTATAATATAATCAACAAATATATTAACAGCAAATAAATTATCAACCGGAATATCAAAAAAGCCCTGAATCTGACCTACGTGTAAATCCATAGTAAGCACTCTATCGGCACCAGCTGTTGTTATGAGATTGGCAACTAATTTTGCTGTAATAGGAACGCGCGGCTGGTCCTTTCTGTCCTGCCTGGCATAACCAAAATAAGGCATGACAGCTGTAATTCTTTCAGCCGAAGCACGCCTCAAGGCATCAATAATGATAAGTAATTCCATAAGGCTTCTATTTGGAGGAGGACAAGTAGACTGAATGACAAAAACATCCTTGCCTCTAACATTTTCATTGATCTTTACTTTTATTTCTCCTTCGCTAAATTTATCTACCAGTGCATTTCCTAATTTCACGCCAAGATAACCACAAATTTTTTCTGCCAGAGGCCTATTAGAATTACCGCTAAAAATTGCTAATTTCTTATCCATTGTTTTTTCTCCATGCAAATTTATGCCAATCTCAAATTATTTTCTTTTCTTATGTAAAAAGCGCGCTGATGCACCAGCCACTTTCGAATTTGGTTTAATATTTGTATTTTTAGATATAATTGCGCCAGCTCCGCAAACCGCTGCCCTGCCAATTTTAGCAGGGGCAATCAATATTACTCCTGCCCCTATAAGAACTTTGTCTTCAATAATGGTCTTGTATTTCTTCTTTCCATCATAATTGTCAATAATTGTAGCTGCGCCCATATTAACCCCGCTGCCAACCTCGGCATCTCCCAGGTAACATTGATGTTTAATTTTTGTGTTGCTTTTAATGGAAGTTCTTACAAGCTCAACAAAATTACCAATAAGCACATTGTCTTCTATATGACAGTTGCCTCTTATGCGGCAGAAAGGACCAACTTTACAGTTTTTACCTATATAATT
>DAOVKU010000071.1 GCA_030631665.1 Candidatus Omnitrophota bacterium | reverse complement strand
GAAATTCTCAAAGGGCCATGACTTTGTATCGCTTCTGGCAAAGGGATTTATGGCTACTAATTTCTTATCCTGCAAACAGCCGCATTCTTTGAGCAAATGCCCTGCTTGTCTTTCGTCTTCTTTTGAAGTCCAGATATAAAAAGGGACTTTTTCGCTATTTAAATTCAGGTTGAAGTATTTTTTAAACACAGTCTTAAGTATATTCAAAAAGATATTTTTTTTATAAATTCTTTCATTGTATCTTTTAAATAAAGGAGTTTTGTATTTCGCCCCGCTACAAAACCCGAGTAGTGTATTTTTTAAATCTATAACCATATCAAACTTTTCTTTGCGCAATTTAAAAAGAAGCTTTATCTTTTCATGCCATGGAGAAAATTTACTATAACTAATTACGTTATATAAAGATGGGTTATTTTTGAAAAAGGTAACCGTTTGCGGGGAGGCAACAACAGTAATTTTAGCCTGAGGAAAATATTTTAATAGAGTGCCCAGAGCGGGAGTGGTTAAAATCACATCACCTATATTGGTTAAAGTGATAAAAAGAATATTTTTGACTTTAAAGCTTTCCATTTTGTCAATTTTAAATTGAAAGAATTTTTTCCTCATCAATAATTTCAATTACTTTTTGAGGCGTAATGGCATGCATGCATCTATTTAACGAACAATTTAATTCATAACAGGGGATTGAGCAGCCAACATCCATTTGAATTAACCTGAATTTAGAAGAACCCACGGGGCCTGTAATTTTGGGCGAGGTGGGCCCAAATAAAGCTATGGTTGGCACTTTCATGCATATAGCTATATGTAAGGGTCCTGAATCGCCCGATACCACAAGATGGCCTCGTTCACACAAAGCCGCCAGCTGAGTAAGTGAAGTTTTTCCGGCAGCAATAATGGGTTTGTGCTTCATAGCCCCGGCAATATTTAATGCAAGTTGCTTATCTTTTTGCGCCCCGGTTATTATTACCTTTGCATTATATCTTTCTATAATCAAATCTCCAAGTTTTGCAAAATTCTCAGGTGCCCAGCGTTTGAGCGGCCAGTTTCCTCCGGGATTTAATAAAACTAAAACATCCCTTTTGCTAATTTTATGTTCTTCTAAAAAAGATGAGGCAAAATCTCTATTCTGTTCCCTGATAAAAAACTGATAGTTTCTATTTTTAGTCTCCATGCCTCTCGGCCTCAGGAGATTTAAAAAATAATCTACTCGATGAATTCCTGTTTTCATTTCTATTTTTTCGGTTAAAAGAAAAGCGCTTTTCCTTCGATAATAACCTATCCTCTGAGGTATGCCGCTCAAATAACAAATTAGGGCTCTGGTAAAAGAACGATGAAAAAGAAAAACCGCATCAAATTTTTTTCTTTTTAAGAAAAGTATAAATTTCAGCTTACTTAAAAGAGAACGATGGATAGTTCTTTCATCAAAGAATATCAATTCATCAATATAAGGGTTATTTTCCAAAATTTCTTTACAGCGCGGCACAACCATGCAAGCCAGATAAGACGACGGATAAAACTCCTTGATTAATCTTATAGCCGGGGTGGAAAAAAGAACATCTCCTATCCAGTTAATATTAACTACCAAAATTTTTATGTTTTTAAAATTTTTTCTGTTTTTCATCTAACACTTCTGCATACAATGCCCTAGTCTGATTGGCCATTTCAACAAGTGAAAACTTATCCTGTGCTATTCGCTGCCCCTCTTTTCCCATTCTCCTGGCTAAATCCGGCTCTTTAAGAAGTTTACAAATAGCCTCGGAAATAGCAGAGGCATTTTCGGGCGGCAGGAGAAAACCATTTGAGCCATCTTTTATAAGCGTATATATTCCACCTACATTACTAGCAATAACCGGTAACCCGCTAGCCATAGCCTCCAGAATAGCAATGCCAAGTCCTTCCTGAACAGAGGGCATAACAAAAATGTCAAAAGTTTTTAATGCTATAGATGTATCCATGACCGGTTTTAGAAAAATTACATATTTTTCTATATTTAATTTTTTAACTAACTGGAGCAAGTGTTTTTTTTCAGGCCCATCGCCGATAATTAAAAATTTTACTCTTGTATTAGATTGTACAATTATCGAAGCAGCTTTAAGCAAAAAACAATGACCTTTAACGCTACTCAAGCGCGCGATTATACCTATAACGGAAGAAGTGTTATCAATATGAGCTTTGTGTTTAAAGTCTTTTATTTGCTGGAGAGGTTTATCCATTTTGAATTTTTCAACCTCTACGCCGTTATGAATTAAACATATTTTCTTTTTGCTCACACCGAAATCGTTCGCCAGGTGCTCTCTGACTGCTTCGCTAATAGCTATAACCGCTTTGCCCCACCCGGGAATTATTCGCCTGCCTAAATTCTGCTTAAAAAAACCGTGACATGTAGAAACAAAAGGAACGCCTGTCAGCTTTGAAACCAATACAGCAGTTATTTGCGACACCCTGGTTTGAGCATGTATTATATCAATGCCCTCTTGCTTTATAAGAGAAATTAATCTAAAAACCGCCACCCAAATTTTGGGATTCAATTCACTTTTTGTATTAAGCGGCACATAAAAATGCTTAATTTTGTCTTTTTCTAATAAAGAAACAAGATCTCCTCCGCTGGAAGCCACAATGGGACAATCTCCCATATCTTTAAGCTGTCTGGCCAGCGAAACAGTATAAGAACTTATGCCTCCAAAATTTAAATGGGTTGTTAGAAATAAAATTTTCATCTTTTTTCTCTCATAAAAGTAAGAATAGAATTTCTCACTTCTTCAACACTTATTTGCCTAAGACAGCTCAAGTGCCGACATGACGATTTATAACAAGGCGAACAAGGCAGGTCTTTTTTTAAAATAATACCATTGCCCTCAGGCAATATATGTTGCCTGGGATTAGTGGGGCCAAATAAAGCCAGATAAGGCACGCCCGCAGCTACGGCTATATGTAAAGGCGCGCTATCACCGGTAACATAGATGCTGCAGCGTTGTATAAGAGCTGCCAGTTGAGCAAAATTTGTCCTGCCGCATGCGTTTATGGGCTTGCACTTGCAATTCTTTACGAAATATTCGCAAATTTCGGCATCTTCATTTGTGCCGGTCACTACTATTCTTGACTTTAAAGTTTTGGTAAGACTATCGGCTAACTTAATAAAATTCTCAACAGGCCACCGTTTAGTCTGCCATTTAAGAGAGGAAGAAATATTAAAACCAATTAAGGGCTGAGAAGATACCAACCAGTTACTTTTTAAAAAATCATCTACAAATTTTCGGTCCTCGATGGAAATCCAAACTTCAAGTTTTCTGTTTTTTATCTGGATTGCTAATAAATCGAGTAATTTTTGCTGATGACTAATTGGATCAAACTTTTCCTTGAGCCATTCCTGTTTATGATTGAGAAGAAAACTCAACTTACCATTGTCCCATCCATATCGTGAGAAGGAAGCACTGAGAAAAGAAATAATATGGGATTTACGGTTATTTTGTAAATCTATAACTAAATCGATGTGGCAGCGCCTTAATTTCTTTGATGTCTTTAAAATTGAAGCCAGGCTACTTTTTGATTTTTCCAACAAAATAATTCTATCTATATAAGGACATCTGAGAACAGCCTCTTTCGAGACCTGAGTTGTTAATAGAAAAATTCGAGCCTTTTGATATTTCTTTCTTATAGCACGAAGGCTGGGAACAGACAAAATGATATCGCCTAAAGCGGTCAATTTAATAACCAAAATATTTTTCTCGGATAATTGTCTTTTATAAAGATTTATAGTGCGCTGTGTCATTAAATTCATGTTATAATTTTTCTCAACTTTCTCCCTGGCTTTTTTTCGCAATCTTGCTGCTAACTCTCTGTCTTTATAAATCCTTAACACAGCCTCATAAATAGATTTCGGGTCGCATGGATCAACCAAAACTCCTGTTTCACCATCATCAATTATATCCACAATTCCTCCTACCCTGGTGGCAACTACCGGCACACCCACAGCCTGGGCTTCAATTATAACTCTGCCGAAAGCTTCCGGAGCGGTGCTGGCCATAACTAAACAGTCAATCTTAGAAAGAAGTGAAGGAATGTCCTTTTGGTCTCCGAGAAATTCGACATATCTTTCCAGGCCAAATCGTCTGTTTAACATTAAAAGTTCACTTAAATATTTTTGTTTATCTTTGGGCGGACTCCCCACGATGATAACTTTCAATTTCGGTATAAGGCGCGTTAATTTAGCTACCGCCTTAAGAAAATATTTGTGACCTTTTAATGGGGTTATGCGGCCAATTATAGCAATTACAAATTCTCCTCTAATATCACTTAATTTTGGATTATAATAAAAAGTTTTCAAATCCACGCCCCGCGGAATTACACAAATTCTTTCTTCGCAAACCCCAAAATCTTCCACCATATGACGGCCAATGACCCTGGAAGCAACGATACATTTACTACCCCACCCCATCACTCTACTTCCAAAATGTTTTGAGTAATACCCATGACAAGTAGTAATAAATTTTGTTTCTGTTTGACGGCAGGCAAAATAGGCAATCCAGGCCGGGACGCGGCTTCTGGCATGAACAAGGTCGATTTTCTGATTCTTGATAATTTGTGCTACTTTTTCAATACATGGCAAAATACTAAAAAAAGATTTTTTATCAACCGGCAATTGATAATGAACAGCCCCGGTATCCTTGAGAAGAGAAACTAGTTTGCCTCCGGCAGAAACACAATAAGCATCGTGGCCTTCATTAATCAGTTTTCTGGCCAGATCAATCGTGCCTCTCTCAACTCCACCATAATTTAAAGACGGTAAAATTTGTAATATTTTCATACCAAAAACTTAACTGCTTCTTTAATTTTATCTTTATTTGAAATAAGAGCTTTTTTGGAACCCGCTGAAAATAAACTGATAATTTGGCTTTTTAAATCTTCATCCATTATTTTGAGATAACCCTCTTTTTCTAATTGTTGAATCAGCCTTTCTTGTTTTGTGGACGCGGCCTTTCTTTTGGGTGGCAAAAAAACTATTAATTGCCTATCGGTAGAGGCTGCTTCAGTTACCATAGAAATGCTTTCTCCGGAAACAACAGCCACTCCTGTTAGGCCAAGAAAGGCAGCCACGGCATCCGGCATATTAACTTTATTAGCTATTAATAAAAAGGCGCATTTTTCTTCCTGACTAAATTCTTTTTCTAAAAAATCTTCAAGCCAGGCGGGGCTGCGCCGGGAAGTGGTAACTAAAATTTTCGTATCCAGTCTAGCGGCAGCAACTTTGGCAGCTTCTACTATTTTTTTTATTTGTCCGGGGTCATAAATAAAAGTAGGTGTCTGCCCACCAAAGAATAAAGAGATACAATAAGGATTCTTTAATTTTAATCTATAGTTAAGTTCTTTCGATTTTTCCTCAATAAATTTAGAATCGAGGTAAACTGGGGCTCCTAAAGTTCTAATTATCTTTTTATCAGCAACTGGCCCAAGATCATGAGCAGGTATTATAGCCAAATCAAACCGGGAAATTGGTAACTGGGGTTTCATAACCACCACGCTTTTAGCCAAATTTTCTTTAGCTAATAATAAATTAACGCCGGCTAAAGCAGAACCGGCACTGATAAAAATATCCGCAAAACAATTTTGTAAATTCAAAAAAGACTCTTTGGTAAGAGCAAATTTTAAACACCGCAGACAGCCCTGGCATTTGCTATTCAAAAAATGCGCATTTAATTTAAATAAATTTTCCCTCCATTTATTTTTAAATTTGACTTCTATTATTTTATATCCCGATCGTTTAAATTGATAATCTCCTAGTGCCTTAAAGCCTAATTCTGACAATTTTTCTGTAATCGCTTGAGCTGCCGCCTTTGCTTGGTTAAGATGCCCGGCTTTGCCATCTGAGAGCACTACCACAGCACGCTCTTTACTTGATTTCCAACGCTTCAATGTCCATAGCCATTGTGCGGGAAATTCGGCAATTTTTTTTTCAAGCAAGTGATTGAATTTCCCTGCCCAGGTTTTTAAAATATCATCCTTGTTAAGCTGATTATCTTTTATGCTAATGGAATCTTCAATATAAAGAATGTGGTGGCCATTTTTCCCACGCACAATAAAACAGGGCAGAATTTGCGAAAAATTCCTGTATGCTATCTCAAAGGGGCCGCGAGCTGTCATGGCAGAGCGGCCAAAAAAATCTGTCTCAAGGCCGTGGCTCCCTCCATCCTGGTCACAAAGCACACCCACTATCTTATTCTCTTTAATACCCTTTAAAATTTCCCTCAAACCCCACCCTTTGCTTATAACCTCACAACCATGAAGGCTGCGATAATGGTCTAAAAAGTTATTTAAGGCACTGTGTTTCTGCTCAGTAGCCAACACCATCATCGGAAAACCTTTTAAGCTAGAGGCCTGAGGCGAAAATTCCCAGTTACCAAAATGAGCTGTGAGTAAAATAAGACCTTTTCCTTTATCAAGAGAATTCTTTATTTTTTCAAAACCGAAAATTTTCACGTACTTTTCAATATATTTCTCATCAAGGGAAGGAAATCTTAAAACCTCTACTATGTTCATCCCCATATTTCTAAAAAGTCCTGCCAGAATTTTTTTAATTTCTGATGGAGTAAATTTATGAGAAAAGGCTAGTTTCAAATTGGCGTATGCGATTCTTTTTGCCCTGGAATTAGAGAAAAAAAATACTCTTCCCATAACTTGACCTATCCATAACGCTGCGCTAATCGGCAACTTGCGCAAAATTAGCGAGATAAATCTAAGCAGAGAGATAACCGGGTATGAGTCCAAAAAATTTATCTTCATCGTCCTTCTCTTTAAATTTAACCCCGATTGCAAGGCAATAAACTTTTACATCAAGTTGACTTATATCTATTTTCAAAATATCTTTGAAAGTAGTAATATATACATCGAGTTTTTTTTCTTTTGAATCTTTTGAAATTAAAGCTAAATCATTCTGGCTGTAAATATGATGGTCGAGAAAAAAAACTTCTGAGGCAATTTTTATATCTATTTTTTTCAATGTCTCTATAAAAGCTCTATTGTTACCAATGCCACAAAAAACCCCCACAGATTTACCTTTCAAATTGCTGAGAGGAATTGTTTTTTTATCATGAAAACAATAAAAATTTAAAGGAACAAAAAATATTTCAAAAATTCTAAAATCCGGCTTTATTTTTCTTAAACTTAACTTAACTTTATCAACTGCTTTTTGGGACACCAGATTAACCCGACTCAAAAGAACAACATCGGCCCTCTTAATATGCGAAAGGGGTTCTCTTAAAAAACCAGCTGGTAGAACTTTTGTCTCCTTTAAAGGTGCACTTACATCTAAAATGACTACATCTAAATTTCTTTTTATTTTCCAGTGCTGAAAACCGTCATCAAGAAGAATATATTGCGATTTAAGCTTCTTTGCGGCCTTTTTTATAGCGGCTATACGATTTTTAGCCGCCAAAATATTAGCAGATGGCAAAAAAAATTTGATTTCTTTTGCCTCATCTCTTGCATAACCACTTAGGCTAATGAGTGTTTGCTTTTTTCTCTCAAGCAATCTCCTGCTAAGGTAAATTAAAAAAGGGGTTTTTCCCGTACCGCCAACGCTTATATTTCCTATGCTGATTACCGGACAATCTGCCTCAAAT
>DAOVKU010000126.1 GCA_030631665.1 Candidatus Omnitrophota bacterium | reverse complement strand
TGAAAGGATAAAACACTTACCTTCATTTAAGCGCTCAATATGATTTTGCCTTAATTTAAATTGCAAATTATTTATTTCTTCTTCTATTTTTAAAGCTTCTTCTCCCTTTTTAACATCACCGGAAGACAGGCCCTCCATAACCAGGTCTATCATTTTCTCTACTTTTAAATAAAACATCTTAATTTCTGAAATGGCCTCATTGCTAAAAGGCAACTTTTCATCTATTTTGCGCTGTGCCAGCTCAACTATATTTTCTGCGTGGTCGCCAATTCTCTCTACATCATTAACCATGTGCATTAAAACAGGAAGTCTCTGGGATTCCTCTTCAGATAAATCCCGCTGAGAAATCTCAACTAAATACTGAGTTATCTCTTTTTGTAAATTATCTATGGCGTCTTCTTTGGAGGCAACTTTCTCTAATATCGAACTCTTATTTTCAATAAAACCACATATAGCCTCATTAATGCCCTTTCGGGCTATGCCGGCCATTCTGATAATTTCCTTGGTGGTTTGGTCAAGAGCGATGGGCGGTGAATCCAGGAGGTGTTTTTCAAGATAGATTGGCCTGCCTCCCGCAACTTCAGGCTCACCGGGAATTAACCTGACGGTCATCCTCTCCAGAATGCCAATAAGAGGTAAAAAGACAATAAAGGTATTAAAAAAATTGAAGATGGTGTGGGCATTGGCAATTGGCCTCAATATATTCTGAGGCGTAATAGTCTGCAAAGTTACGCCGGGGGTTATGAAAGCAATTAATTTTTGATAAAGGCCTAAATAAAGTAACGGGAGCATATAACAAACACCGATTACATTAAACATAACGTGGGCCATGGCCGTGCGCCTGGCATTTAAATTTGTGCCGATAGCGGCAATCTGGGCGGTTACAGTGGTGCCGATATTTTCACCCAGCACAAGTGAAATGGCTCCGGTAAAATCTACCAGGCCTGCTGCCGCCAGAGCCATGGTAAGGCCAATAGTAGCAGAGCTGCTTTGAATAAGCATTGTTACTAACGCTCCGGCTATAACTCCCAGAATGGGTTGTCTTGAAAAGAAAACAAAAAAATCTTTTGCATGCTGTGATTCCTGAAGTGGAGAGAAAGCCTCTTTCATAATAATCAGGCCAAGGAAAAGCAGACCAAAGCCAAGTAAAACCTGACCCCATAGTTTAACTTTTTTATTCTTGGCAAATAAATGTATAAAAAGGCCGATGCCAATGGCAGGCAGGGCATACTGAGTTATTTTAAAGGCAATTAACTGGGCAGTTACGGTGGTGCCGATATTGGCACCCATAACCACGCTAATAGCCTGGCTTAAGGTAAGAAGGCCGGCATTCACCAGGCCAACGGTCATAACTGTGGTTGCGCTTGAACTCTGAATTAAAGCTGTTACACCGGCGCCGGCCAGAATGCCTTTTACCGGTCTGTTGGTTAAAAACTCAAGAATTTGGCGTATGCGGTCGCCGGCTGCTTTCTGAAGGCCCTCGCTCATCAAGCGCATGCCAAATATAAAAAGCCCAAGGCCACCCAGAATACCAAATATCATTTCTTTAACAGGCAAAATTTGACCCTTCCTTCAAAGGAATTCAGAAGGTCTATCCCTATGGATTAAACCCCAAGTTTAAAAATTACGTATAAAATAAAACCTATAATTAATAAAGCTACAATATAAAAATCATAGAAATGCCAGAATTCTCTCAACCTTTCGAAAAATGTGTATTTTTCCCGGGTGGGTGCTGTCCTGGCCTTCCCTGGCTCACTCGACAAACTCTCTAATTTTTCCTTCAGGTTGGGCTTGATGGCGGTTAACTGCTCAACTTTAAATCTTAAAAAAATTCCGCCTATCTTATAGGCTGATATTTCCCCCGCTTCGGATAATCTCTTTAGCTTATCCTCAGTAATACCTAAAAATTGAGCTGCTTCAGATAAATTCAGCAGTTTTTCTTTTTCTTCAAGCATTATGGCTTAGCTTTTATCTTTCAGTTTTTTTCTTCTTACTGATAACTGACGGCTTATTTTACTTTCTCGCTTGCCACCCATACATCTATCTGCGATTTATCAAAATGCCATTTATCTTTTTGTTTAAAGGCCGGAATTTTGCCGCTATTGGCCCAGCCCTGCACAGTACCGGTATCAACTTCCAGATACTCCGCTACTTCATCAATACTCAAAATAGTCCTGCTTTGATTACCTTGTTTAATAGACATCATCTCGCAGTGCCCCTGCAATATAGCCCCTTCCTCTATTATCAAAGAAGGTGCTTTTATATTGCCGATCATCTCGGCTGTTGCCAGCAATTTTAACTCTTTGGTTGCTAAAATATCCCCTGTAACGTTACCGGCCACGGCAACGTTTTCACCTTTTATGTTGGCGTTGACAATTGCTTTTTCGCTAATAAGCAAACTGCCTCTTGTGTCCAGATTCCCTTCAAATTTGCCGCTGATACACAGATTGACCGGGTCTTTAAAAATCAGATTACCTTGCATACTTGCGTCTACATCAAGAACCTTGTGCTCCATCTTTCCTCCTTTTCCAAACATAATCATTCACCTCCTTTAATTTCTCCAACTTTAACGTCGGGGAAATCCCCACCTTATCACGCAGGAATCCGCCTTAGGCAAATGTCTTCCGATTCTCTACCCACCCGGCTTTTTCAATACCCTTT
>DAOVKU010000060.1 GCA_030631665.1 Candidatus Omnitrophota bacterium | reverse complement strand
ATTGTTCCTCCTTTCGGGAGACTACCAGACCCACCTTGAATATCAAGGGGGATGGTTAAGTCCTCAACCATCCCTTCCCAGCCATTTTTGATACCAATCACTTTAACCCCTTCATTTGAGGCTTTCCTCGTTACAGCACGTATAACAGGGTTGAGTCCCGGACAATCTCCGCCACCTGTCAAAATCCCGAATTTCTTCACAACGATCTCCTTCTTTTAAAACCCTAGCCGATTCTTATGTTATTAAATTGATAATTCCATCCATTCCTCTTCGAGAACTTTAAGCAATTTTTAATCTCTATACTGATAAGGCGCCTCCATTTCGGTTTCTTCCGGTTCTTCTTTCGTTCTGGGCCTACGAATCTCCTTGGCTGCAATTTTAACTACATTAACTTTAACTGTAATTGCTTCTTCTGTACCCAATATTTGCTGAAGCCTTGACTTTATAACTGATTGAATTTTTTCTGTCGCTTCCGGAATTTTGGTGTCACTCCAAAGCGCAACTTTGTTTGATATCTCAATGCCTTTTTTGCCTACCACGCACAGCGGTTTTAATTCTTTAATATCAGCATTAGTACGAAATAGGCGTCTTATAAAATCTTCAATAGCTGAAAGAGAAATGGTTATCTGGCCATCTGGATTCTCAAAGGAAATTGTTTTTTCTCGGTGAACTCTATTGATAGCCAATTGCACCACGCCCAAACCAATAATGACAAGCAAAAGGCCGCCGATCCCCAATCCCAACCTCAAATTGGCGTCGCTATAGCACAAGGAGACCATTTCACCTATATTGCCTTCAGTTATAACTCCTAAAGAAATAGATGTAAAAGTAGCCCCCAACAGTAATATCAATAGAGTGTAGAAACTAAGAACCAAAGCATTAAAAATTTTCATTTTTTCCTCCCTCAATGGTGACATCCGTCTCCCGTCGCAGCCAGACCAGCCTCCGGCGGGAAGCAAATATATTAAAATTAAACAAACTGATTTTTTTCGAAGAATTCCTATTTTTCACGTCTACTTGGATTCGGAAGTCCGGGATTCATTTAACTCAATTCTGCAAATGCTAACATTAATTTCCAAAACAGACAAGCCGGTCATTTTCTCAACGGCTTCTTTAGTTTTTATTTGAACCTCGCGGGCAACTTTTGGTATATTGCAGCCATATTTTACTATTATAGAAACATCCAGTTTAGTTTTATTTTCTTCTATATTAATTTTGACGCCCTTTTCAAATCCCTTCTTACCAAATAGCTGGGCAAGCTCCTGGGTCAATCCCCTGGTCATACCAACAACACCTTCTACTTCCAAAACAGCCGAGACTACAATGGCAGCTACCACTTCATTGTGAATTCGTATAGCACCCAAGTCTGACTTATTTTTCTGGCTGGCTTGCATTTGGCTTTTCACCCTTTCTTGATCAAAGAATTTATAAAATCGGTAGTGTATTGTCCCCGCAAAAATTGCGGATGTTCTAATATTTTCTTATAAAGATCGGCCGTGGTTTTAATAGGTTCAATAACCAATTCATCCAAAGCCCTCTTCATGACGGCAATCGCCTGCTGGCGCGTCTTTCCATACGAAATCAACTTGGCTACCATCGAATCATAAAAAGGTGGGATGTTATAACCCTGAAAAATATGGGTGTCAATTCTAAGGTTTGGGCCTCCCGGCAAAATACATTTTTCGATTTTTCCGGGAGATGGAATAAAGTCTTTCTCCGGGTCTTCGGCGTTAATTCTGCATTCTATGGCACAACCGACGGCTTTTATTTCATCCTGGGCCAAGGAGAGCTTCTCGCCTGCGGTTATACGAATTTGTTCCTTTATTAAATCAACACCGTAAATCATCTCAGTTACAGGATGCTCTACCTGAATCCTGGTATTCATTTCCATAAAGTAAAATTTATTATCTTCGTCAAGCAAAAATTCTATAGTTCCGGCATTCAGATAATTTACGGCCTTGGCACCCTTAACAGCCAGTTCTCCCATTTTTCGCCTTAATTTTTTATTTAAAGCCGGCGAGGGGGATTCTTCCATTAGCTTCTGATGTCTTCTTTGAATAGTGCAATCTCTTTCACCTAAATGCACTATATTTCCATATTTATCAGCTAAAATTTGAAATTCAACATGCCTGGGGCGCTCAATATATTTTTCTATATAAAGGTTCGAATTACCAAAGGCGACTTCTGCCTCTGCCTGAGCTGTAATCATGGCACTGACAAGACTGATATCGTTGTGGGCAACACGCATGCCTCTGCCCCCGCCCCCGGCTGCGGCTTTAATTATAACCGGATATTTTATTTTTTTAGCAACTTTTAAGGCTTCGGATTTTTCCTTAACTACATCTCCGCTCCCTGAAATAATAGGCAAGCCGGCTTTCTTCATAGCCTTTTTGGCCGCTATCTTATCTCCCATAAACCGAATATTTTCCGGGCTGGGTCCGATAAAACCTATCTGACACGATTCACAGATTTCGGCAAAATGTGCATTTTCAGCCAAAAAACCGTAGCCAGGATGAATGGCTTCAACATCCGTTATTTCAGCTGCACTAATTATACCCGGTATATTCAAATAACTCTCAGCCGAAGAGGCCAAACCAATACAAATAGTCTCATCAGCCAATTTAACCGGCAAAGAATCCCTGTCGGCTTCAGAAAAAACAATAACTGTCCTGATGCCCAATTCTTTACAAGCTCTAATTATTCTTAAGGCAATTTCGCCTCTATTAGCTATAAGAATTTTTGAAAACATTTTTGCCTTCTTTATTCAGGTTCAATTAAAAAGAGCGGCTGGCCAAACTCTATGGGCTCCCCATTCTCAACCAGAATTTCCTTAATCTTACCTTTTACCTCTGATTTAATTTCATTCATTAGTTTCATGGCTTCAATAATACAAACCACGTCTCCCGCATTAATGACATCGCCTAGCTCAACAAATGGAGGAGCATCCGGACTCACAGCTTTATAAAAAGTACCTACCATGGGAGCTTTAATCTGAATATATTTCTCCTTTTCCTGTCCGGCGGTCTCTTTGGGAGTTTTTGATTCAACTCCAGAAGCAACAGTTTCCCCGACTGCTCTCTGCGCTAATTCCTGCACCACGCCTTGCTGGCCCCTAACAAGTCTAATTTTTAGACCATCTCTCTCTAATTCAATTTCATTAAGGTTGTTTTCATTCATCAGTTGAATCATTTCTTTTATCTCTTTGAGATTCATTTTAATTCTCCCAAATCTTGCTTTTCAGACCATTCCTTAGGCCGTTTCATTAAAGAAAAAGAAAGGCCTACCCTTTTTAGGGTTGAAGAAATTATGAAGGTCTACCTGTGCCCCTTGGGGTACTTGTGCCCATCTGTGCCCATGAGGGTATTAGGGCATTCTTTAGAATTATGTTCTTCCTACATACTTTCTGCTGCGGGTATCAATCTTAATTAAATCGCCTTCTCGTATGAACAAGGGCGCAGATAGGGTCATTCCTGTTTCCAGCTGTACATTTTTGTTGGCGGCTTTAACAGTATCTCCTTTTGTGCCTCCTTCGACAGAAACCACCTTTAAAGAAATAAAATTCGGAAGCTCAATGCCAATAATTTTAGCTTCACATACCCGCGCACAAAGCAACTGCCCTTCTTTTACCAGGCCCTTCAAATTTGTAACTCTGTCTTTTGCAACAGAAATTTGTTCATAAGAATCCCCGTCCATAAAAAAGTATGTTCTATCGTCATTATAAAGGAAAATCAATTTTTTCTGTTCTATAAAACCAAGTTTTAATTTTTCTTCTGAGCGAAAGGTTTTTTCTATTATAGTCTTGTCTTTTATGCTTTTTAGTTTCATCCGCATATAGGCAGGCCCTTTGCCGGGCTTAACATACTGATAACTAACCACCTCATAAAATTTCCCATCCAGATCAATAACTCTACCGGCTTTTATCTGTCTAGCATTTATCATTTTATAAAACCAAAAAACCTTTCTCTGTCACTAAAACCATATCTTCGATTCTCGCGCCACCCTCACCGGGTATATAAATCGCCGGCTCAATGGTAAAAATCATTCCGGTTTTTAAAATTTCTTTACTACCGGCAGAAATTACCGGCCTTTCGTGAACCTCAAGGCCTACTCCATGACCTACGCTATGAATGAAAAATTTAGCATAGCCCTTTTTACTGATAAAATCTCGGGCGGCCTTGTCAATTACTCTTGCTTTTATACCAGGCCTTACTTTTTCAATAGCAAAACGCTGTGCATCATGCACAATTCTAACAATTTTTTTATTGTTATTACTTATTCTACCTACACTTAGCATCCTTGTCAAGTCAGAATTATAGCCAAATATCTTAACTCCGAGGTCCACTAATACGCCTTCACCTTTTTTTATTCTTCTTGAAGTCGGAAATCCATGCGGCATAGCTAAACGAGGACCGGAAGTTACCAGGGTTTTAAAACCTAAACTGGCTTTCGAAGGCCAATGTCCTAAAACAAATTTTTCTATTTTCTGCGCTATATCCTCTTCGGTCTCTTTGGCCTTCAGCTTAAGGCGGATATATTTTAAAGTCCGGTGCCCCATCCTTGCTGCCTTTTTGATTAAATGTATCTCCGGGGTTTCTTTAATCTCTCTTATATTTTCAACAGCGTGATGCATGCTTTTTAAATGCGGAAAATATTTTTTAAATTTAAGAACGGAATAAAAACTGAAAGAGTCTTCAATGGCCTTTCTTTTTAAATTTTCCTTCTTTAAGTACCCTGACACAAATTCAAAAAAAGGAATTTTTGTATTCTCATAAATCCTATAGCTGATATCCGGAGCCGCACCCAAAGAAAGCTCAAGTTTATACAGTGGGCCGCTAAAAATAGTAGCAACGCCGGTATCGCTAACCGATAAAAGAACTCCGTCGATATCGAGTCCTGTTAGATAAAATATATTTTCCTTTTTGCCAATCAGAATGCAGTCAAATTTTTTTCGCTTTAAACTTTTGGCCAGCTTTCGCCTTCTACTAACAAACTCCATTATAAGTTTGCCTTTCCGCTTCCCAGCTTGAGAAATCATCCTCTTTTTGCATGCTTTTTATGTTCTGCGATTATCATTTCTATAGCAAATTCAAGCCCCATTAAATAACTCAGTTTACTGAAGCCGGAAATTATACCCACTGCCACAGGCGCAATTAGAGATGTCCTGCGAAATTCTTCCCGGGAAAATATATTTGAAAGATGCACCTCTATGGTCGGCACTCCGCAACCGGCTATGGCGTCGCGTATAGCTACGCTGGTATGGGTGTAGGCAGCTGGATTTATGAGAATAGCTTTGTATTTATTGGCAGAAGCCTTGCCTATTAAGTCCACAATCTCACCTTCATGATTAGATTGAATTATATCAAGCTTAACACACCTCTTTTTGGCTTCCTTCTTTAAAGATGTATTTATTTCTTTTATAGTGACTTTGCCGTAAACCTGAGGTTCTCTCTGCCCCAAAAGCTGCAAATTGGGTCCATGAATTACCAATATTTTCATTTAACCGCCTCCTTAATTTTTTTTAAGTTCTTGCGCTTTTTGTCGCTGCATCATAGCCTTTTTATCATCGCCGGCTATATGCAGGAGATTAGACACATAAAAACGATAATAAGGTTTAACAGGATATAAATATATGGCTTTATTGAGCTGTTCTATGGCCTGCGCCAACAAATCGTTATTTTTTGACTTTGTATAAGAATAAAAATAGAGGTTGCCCAGGCTATAACGATAGAAAGCAAGCATTTTATTGTATGCAATCGCCTGCTGATAAAAATTCTCAGCCCTTCCATAATCTTCTTTGTCGTTTAGCTCTCTATATTTATCTTCGTAAAGATTTGCTATTTTATAATAAATGGCATCGTTAAAAGGATTTGCTTTTAGGGCTAATAGATATTGTTTTGTTTTCTTTTCAAAGCCCCTTTCAAGCTGTGCCAGCCTGGTATGATAAAAACTAAGCGAACAAAAGTAAGAATAAATAATACCCGAAGCGCATAAGATAATAATGAATATTTTAATTAAATACCTTATTTTTTTTGAAAATACTGGCCAGTCTAATTGACAAAAACTTACTACTACTCCCATAAGAAAAAAAACACTCATTAAAATTTGTGCGAAATAAAAATCACTATCCACCGCACTATGAAGACAGAAAGCCGCAATTCCCGTTAAGATACCGCCGGCTAACATTAATTCTTTATTGGTTTTGACTCTTTTTATTACAAAGGGAATGAAATTTTTAAAATAAAAAATAAAAAAACCAACCAGTGCCCCTATGCCAAAAATGCCTGTCTCCTGTGCAATTTGCAAATAACTATTATGGACATATTGAGTTTCTTTATCCGTAGGAGATATAACCTTAGTGGAAGATAAGCCATAAGTCATCAAACCAAAACCAGAAAAAGGCCTTATTTTAACTAAGTTTAAGGCCGCTCTAATATGCCCCAGGCGGCAATTATAAGAACTTTTAAAGTTTTCTAAAGTAGGAAAGTCTGCAGGTGCAAGCAGGAGAAATATATTAAAAAGCAATAAAAATGCTACAATAGTCCAACACACAATCCTCATTTGCGCTTTTGTGCGCATAAGATATGCAAAAATTAAAAGTATCACCAAAAATAACAAAAAGCCGGCTTTTGAAAAAGTTAAAAAAAGAGCAAAAATTTGTAAGGCCAAAAAAACATATAAAAAGATAGAGAGCGCCTTTTTAAAATACAGCGATAGAAAACCAATGGTTACCGGAATAGTAAGTAAGAGAAAACCGGCTAAGGCCGGGGCATAGACAAAAGTAGAATAAATTCTATTTGAAAAAAGCCTTCCTTTAAAATCTTCTATATTCAAAAAAGCTGGATGGAAATGATTAACGTGCTCCCTTAAAATCTCGAAACCCCAAAAATACTGATAAATTCCATAGATGGTGACTAAAAAAGTTGATATTAAAAAAACTTTAAGCAAGAAAAGGCTATATTTTTTATTCAAACCGGCAACTACATAAAAAAGGCATACACTAGAAAATATAATAAAGAAATAATTAAAACTGCGATTTTTATTTATGGAGATAAACAGACCGGCAATTAAAATAACTATAAAAACAAATAAAAAAAGGTTGATAGCATTTTTTCTAAATAAAAAATTTCTATCCCCGCGCGCAACCTGGGTATTAAGCTTGTCTCTTCCGGAAATAAGTAAAAAAAGTATCGTTATAAAAAATATAACTATATTAAAAATTAAATTTGAAACATAATATGCCTCTGCACATATAAGTGGCCGAAAAAAAATAATTAGAGAAAGCATTAAGAGGAACAAAAAATGATACATTTTGCTCTATTTTTCGGCTTCTTCAATAAGCATAATTGGTATATCGTCTTTAATCGGAAACTTAAGCCCGCACTTAGTGCAAACTATTTTTTCTTCTTTTAATTCAACCTCGCCCCTACATTTTGGGCATGCAAGAATCTCAAGAAGTTTCTTATCTATCATTTTAACCTCCATTATATTTAAGTTATTACTTTTTTAAGTAAATACAATTTTATATAGTTATGAGATTGAAAATTTTCTCTCTTTTTAGTCCCCTCACCCGGCCGGATGCCGCATTAAAAGAAACAACAAGGGGTATATATCAGGAATTATCCTTGCTTTTGGAAGTCATGTGCAAACTTATTAAACTTCCCTTCATAATGCCGATTTTTTGGCGATACTCATTGGCAGCATTTTCAATCATAGTACCGGCTTTAACGATTTTATTTTCAAGTATCAAATCCATCTCGTTTAAATGACGGCCTAAATCCTGCAAATGATTTTTTAAATTATCTATATCCACTTCCTGAGAAAATTGCAAATGTAGATTATAAAGCGAAAGCAAATAAGGTATAGACTGACTGTAGGGCAATATAATTACCTTTTTCTTAAAAGCTTCGAGATGAGCAACTTTGCATGCTACAAAGGCAGCATCAGGCACAGCCATAACAGCAAAACCAACTGTTAGATTAGGATCAATATATTGAGTTACTTCCCGGGCGCGGCTTAAAGTTTCTTTTTCTATCTGTGAAATCAAGCGCTGCCTGGTATCTGGATTTTCCTCTTTGGCCAGCTCATTTAAAAGCGCGGAAGAACTCCACTTGGAATCTATGGGGATAATCTTATTGTTTGGTAGTTTTAAACCGAATTCCACCTGTTTGCCTCTGACATTAAAATTATGCACTATCATTTCCGGAGGGAAATTTTTCAAAGCTTCCCTTAAAATATTTTCACCTGCCAGACCTTTATGTTTTGTGCCTGCCATTACGTGTTCTATTTTTCTGATAGAATCGCTTATATTTTCTTCTAACTTTTTGCGCTCCTGAAAGCTTATACTTACGCTATCTATAACCCTCTGTGCAGTAAAAAGGTCACTGGATATTTTTTGTATAGTATTTTTTATTACAGCAAAATCCCCAACAAATTTATCGCTATGTAATTTAGCATCTTTCCTGAAAACTACAATAAGGATGGCCACATTAAGCAAAATTACAAATATGGCTGCGGCTAGAAAAATATAAAAAATATTTAATTCCATAAGGCTATCCTTGAAGTATCATTTAATTATTAATACTGCGCAGGGAGCATGCCGACTAACATAATAAGAAGTGCTGCCGAGAGTGTAATCTTTTGTTTTGCCCTTGCCTTTTCGCCCGATAATTACTAAATCTATTTCTTGCTGGGAGGCCGATTCACAAATTACCTTGCCAGGATTACCTTTTCCAATCATTATAGTAGATGCCGTGTCAGAATTCTTCAAAACTTCTTGAGTCCTGCCTACAATATTACCCGCTTTTTCTTTTTCTTCCTTGGCAATTTTAAAATTAGCCGGTATCATGGTCCCGCGAGGCAAATCAAAACTCGATTCAACAGATACAGGCGTAAATGAGGCTGCTGATGTTAATTTTAAAATTGAATGCGGCACGCAATAAAAAATAAAAATTTGCGGATCAAACTTTTTTGCAAGAGAAATTATAAATGGTAATGCCTTATCGGCCGCTTCAGAGCCATCAGTGGCAAATAGAATTTTCTTAAACAATTTTAACCTCCTTTAATGAGTACATCAGTTATGGAACACACTGAACATAACTAATAAGTGCGAATTAAACCCCGCTCTTTTGGCAAAAAACGAGGTTAATTAATCTCTACAAGTGCCATAACATATAAAGCCGTGCATATATCTATTATTATGCCCTGCCCAAAAGGGCGGGGTCAAATTCAGCTATAGATTTATGTTTCCCCTGAAATCTGAAAGATTTCGGGGACTTAATCCCTGAAATTCTTCGAATTTCTAGGGGCACTTCGTTCTGTAAGTCTAGGCTTCATTTGACCTAACACAAGGCGATGGAAGCATAACCAACAACAGACGAGTAATCTCCTGAGACCTCTCCGCTAGTTTGATATTCAATCAATTTTCCGGTTTTACAACCCATTTTTCTGGCAAAACCTATAGCTACATAACAGGGACTAACGCCGCACATAGTTATTGAATGTTGTTTAACATTCTCT